>NZ_JACKZS010000009.1 GCF_014222285.1 Nostoc sp. UCD121 | reverse complement strand
CCTCTGCTCCCCCTGCTCCCTGCCCTAATACTCTGGCACAGAAGGATCGATTTCTCGACTCCAAGCGGTAATTCCGCCTTTGACATTCGTCCCGACAATCCCGGCTTCTTTGAGAATGGCTAGGGCTTTTGCCGATCGCCCGCCCATCTTACAATGAGCAATTAAACGGTGGCCGTTCAATATTTCCTTTACCTTCGCAACGCCATTCCCATTTTCAATGTCTGGTAAGGGTACTAACACCGAACCTGGAATCTTGGCAATATCGTACTCATGGGGGTTGCGGACATCCAGTAGTACAAAATCCTTCGCACCGCTATCTAGTAATTCCTTCAAATCCTTAACAGTCATTTCTTGACTTTCCAACTGCTGTTTTGCCTCCTCTGCCTTAGCTTGCGGAATCCCGCAGAATTCTTCGTAGTCTACTAGTTTTTCAATTACTGGGCGAATCGGGTTAGGACGCAGTTTCAATTCCCGAAATTTCATATCTAAGGCGTTGTATAGCAGCAATCGTCCACTTAGAGTATTACCTTGTCCCAAAATGATTTTGACAGTTTCGGTTGCTTGGATTAAACCAATAATTCCTGGCAAAATCCCCAGTACGCCACCTTCTGCACAAGAGGGAACCATTCCTGGTGGTGGTGGTTCTGGGAAAAGGTCACGATAATTCGGCCCGCCTTGGTAGTTAAATACAGTAGCTTGCCCTTCAAAGCGTAAAATTGAACCGTAGACGTTGGGCTTATTCAGCAATACGCAGGCATCGTTAACTAGATATCTAGTGGGGAAGTTATCAGTCCCATCTACGACGATATCGTAAGGTTCAAGGATTTCTAGAGCGTTTTCGGAAGTCAGGCGAGTTTCGTATAAATCAACCTGACAATAGGGGTTAATCTCGTGAATGCGGTTTTTTGCCGATTCAATCTTGGGTTTACCCACCCAAGATGTCCCGTGGATGACTTGACGTTGCAGATTCGAAGTATCAACAACATCGAAATCGACAATTCCAATACGTCCAATACCCGCCGCTGCCAGATATAAAAGTAGTGGTGAACCTAGTCCACCTGTACCGATACACTGTACACTAGCGGCTTTCAGGCGCTTCTGTCCTTCTAGTCCTACTTCCGGTAAAATCAGGTGTCGGGAGTAGCGTTCGTAATCGTCTTTGGTCAACTGGATTTCGTCCAGATTGGGATTGAGCATAGCAGTTATGATCTGGGAGAGCGGAATATTAATCCTATCGAAAAACTGTATCTCTTATGGAGATAGGGAGTGGGGAAGATGAATTTTCTATCCGTGTTGGCGGCTAAAACCGCTACGAGTTACTGTCTTTGAACTAAGCCAGTTATTTTATATTTTCAATTGTCTCTGCTTGGAATTGATGACGATCGTCAAGGCTCCAGCTTTGAAGTTCTCCAGCTTTACCGTTTTGGACGGTAACTATTATATACGAGTATCCTTGCCAAGCATATAAGCGATCGCATTCTGAAGGGATAGCAGGATGATCTGGGTGCGAGTGAAAAATGCCGACGATGTTCAGTGAGCGATTACGCGCTTCCTTTTGAGTTTTTAGCATAACTTCGGGTGCGATCGCATATTGCCGCCTTTTACTTTCTGCTGTGCGTTCCCCTAAAAACTCAGCACCCGCTTCTGTATTCCAGGCATTTTCTGTTGGCATGACTTCAACTACAATTTTGCCCTCACTAGCCAAATAGCCTAAAATTATACCGCAGCACTCCTCTGGATAGGCACTTTCGGCATGGGCGCGGATAGTTTGCAAGTGTTCTGGGCTAAGTCGGATCATCTCTGCGTTTATAATTTTTTCGTTGCTAGCTAGGGATTCTTGTTTGAGTACAATACCTCACTATTTACTGGTTTTGTTTTGAAGAGAGCGATCGCTCTCTTCAATATAAGTATTTTTTATTTATTCATCTTTCGGGATGTTGGTGCTGCTTTGTGCAAATTCTTAGACTATCAAAATATAAAGAATACACAATCTAAGTACTCTTGACGAACTCTGCGATCTCTATACGATTCTCACCGGGATCGCGGAGGAAAAACCGCACGCATCCTGGTAGTGGTCGTTGATCGGGAATAATTTCTACTCCATATTCTTTTAGGTGTTTCTCAAAGCTGTTCAAGTCATCGACTTGAAAACAAAAATGTCTTCTAGATACTTGGTTATTGGCGTTTTTCTCTCTACTAACGTGCAATTCAATGTTTCCCACCTGATACCAGGCTCCTGAATCGTTTTTGACCGCATCGGGTCTGGGAATTTCAGTCAATCCCAAAATTCTGCTGTAGAAAGATAGCATTGCATCCTCTACTTCAGGAGGATAGGTTGCTTGAATATGATGAACTGCTTTGAGCGCCATTTTCATTCTCCTGTTGGGATCTCTCAGAATTTAGGGGACATAAAAGAAGTTATTCCCTATTCCCGGTAAGCGAATGGCACTAAGATAAGCGCAAACCCTTGATTTAACTGGCTTTTGAGTGTGGGGAGCCAGATTTCTTCCCCATCCTCCCACACCTCCCACACCCTATACACCTCCCTCAGACAAAGGTTTCAGGTTTTCTTAGTGCCATTCCCCGGTAAGATATTTCCTTCTTAAATAAGGACTTGCCTTTAGACATTGTTTGTGAAATACTACTCTATAAACTACGGTAAGTCGGTAAAGTTTAAGTATTTTTATACAAAACTTACCACAAAACATTTCGTTCTCAAAGTAATTACAGGCTAATCCCTAAGATGACAAACACAGAAATTCGCACCACTCAAGTTAAAGTTCCTAACGGGGATTTGCAAATCGATGCTTACTTAGCTGAACCTGCACAAAAGGGAACCTTCCCAGCCGTTATCGTGATTCAGGAAATTTTTGGGGTTAACATTCACATTCGAGAAGTTGCTGAAAAATTTGCCAGAGAGGGCTATGTTGCGATCGCACCGACTTTATTTCAACGCACTGCTCCCGGTTTTGAGGGTGGATACACCCCTGAAGATGTCCAGCAAGGAAGAGGGTATAAGGAACAGACAACAGCCGAGGAAATATTGAGTGATATTAAGGCTGCGATCGCCTACTTAAAAACCTTACCAAATGTGCAAGGAGATGCGATCGGCTCTATTGGTTTCTGCTTTGGTGGTCACGTAGTTTATCTAGCTGCCACTTTACCAGATATTAAAGTTACAGCTTCCTTCTATGGTGGCGGTATTCCCAACTCAACTCCCGGCGGTGGAGAACCAACCATCACCCGCACTCCTGATATCAAAGGCCCCATTTATGCCTTCTTTGGTCTTGACGATCAGGGAATCCCCTTAGAACAAACAGAACAGATTGAGGCTGAATTGAAGAAAAATCAGATTCCCCATGCTATATTTCGCTATTCTGGCGCAGGGCATGGCTTTTTCTGCAACCATCGCCCTAGCTACAATGCCGAAGCTGCTGCCGATGCTTGGAAAAACGTTCAAGAACTTTTCCAGAAGAACCTTCAGCTTCAAAAAGTTTAAATCTTTGGGTTAAGAGTAATGTAATGTTTGACGGTTTATGTGGTGTTCGCCTAACAATCTAAATAAAAAGGCCTATAAAAGGCTTTACCACACAAAACCGCCCCTCTCCGATTCGGAGAGAAACTTGAACTAAAGTTCAAGTCTAGAAGAGTTTCATTGAACTTACATTAAGAGCAATACGCAGTAGAGGCGAACAGATGGCATAGGTGTTTAGTCTCGTTTCAGAATGCCCAACCAATGAGGAGTATTTCTAGCCTCTGGCTGGAAATGAAGTTTTAAAAGGGTTGGTATTTAAGTTGACACCAATGTACAGATGTTACCCTACTCAACATCGGTAACTATTAGCAAAATAAAAACAAAGTATCACGTCCATGATTACCGCCTTCAAACAGTCACGAGTTAATATTTGTCAGCGCTTTTCACTATTTCTATTACCTGGATTATTAACAATCTCAACCACCTTAATTAGTTGTTCAGTCACAACCCCAAATGTAGGGAATGAAACCACTGGCTTTAAAACTAAAACTGTCCGTATGGGATATCAAAGCTCTGGGGATCTGGTCAGACTTAAAGGATTGATAGAAAAGCGTTTACAGCCTTTAGGTGTTTCCGTCGAATGGGCGCAATTTGCCGCAGGGCCGCAACTGATGGAAGCAATGAATGTAGGTAGGGTTGATATTGGTTCTGTAGGCGAAACCCCACCGATATTTGCCCAAGCGGCTGGTACATCTTTAGTATATGTTGCTAGTAATAAACCCAGCACAGGTAAAGGAAGTGGAATTATCGTCCAAAATAATTCGCCAATTCGCACTTTAGCCGATCTTAAAGGTAAAAAAGTAGTTTTTCAAAAGGGTTCTGCTTCCCATTATTTATTAATAAAAGCTTTAGAAGAGGCTGGTTTGAAATATAGTGATATTCAAGCCATTAGCCTCCCTCCTTCAGAAGCCCGTGATGCTTTTATTCAAGGAAAAATAGATGCCTGGGTAACTTGGGATCCTTATTTAGCTGTAGCACAAAAAAAGGCAAATGCTCGTGTTTTAAGAGATGCTAGTGGCATCTCTACTCAAGGCGGATATTATATGGCGGCGCGAAAATTTGCCACAGAAAACCCGAAATTAGTACGATTGGTTCTTGAAGAGATAGATAACACAGGTCAATGGGGTGAAAAGAACCGAGCAGAAGTTGTAAAGCTGACTATTCCTCATCTCAAAATTGATGAAGATATTTTAGCAACAATGATTGAAAGGCGAACTTATGGCTTAAGACCCATTACGCCAGAAATCATGGAAAACCAACAGAAGATTGCAGATTTGTTTGCCACAGAAAAAGTGATTCCTAAACCAATCAATATCAAGGAAGCGATGCTGAGTAGCGAACAATATGCAGCCATCACGCCAGAAACCATTAGTCAGAAATAGTGCCAAGAACGTCTGGTAAATCAGTTTAGCAAAGTTGCTAATCCTGTTAACTAACGATTTTCCGGCTAATGGCCTCTCCAATCTCCATACAATTGGCCATTAAGCATAAGTGACATAAGTTTTATAGACTCTTTCCTGCACAATTCCTGAATTACAGCTATTTTCAGATAAATAGACCACGCGGTAGGGGCGCAAGGCCTTGCGCCCCTACGACGGGTGTGGTTCAAATACATGAAAACTGCTGTAAATCTGCGATAAAACCTCAAGTAGCGGCAAATGTCAAGCGATCATTCCATTTTGAACGTTATCTGTGCCACTGCGAACCTCATGTATGCGTTCTTCGCCGAGATTTTCCGGGAGAAATCCACCTGCTTGCATTTTCCATAACCTGTGATAAGCACCGCCAAGTGCCAGTAGTTTAGCGTGGGAACCATCTTCAATAATGCGACCTTTGTCGAACACCAAAATCCGGTCTAGATGGACGATGGTAGATAGTCGATGAGCCACCACAATGACCGTTTTCCCATTCATGGCTAAGTCGAGGGTATCTTGGATCGCTTTTTCGGTAATTGAATCGAGGCTAGAGGTGGCTTCATCCAAAATTAGGATCGGCGCATCTTTGAGAATTACCCGTGCGATCGCAATCCGTTGTCTCTGCCCTCCAGATAACTTGACACCACGTTCGCCCACCAGAGAATTATAACCATCCTGACTTTGAATAATGAAATCATGAGCATTAGCCTTTCGCGCCGCCTCGAACACTTCCTCATCGGTTGCATCTAAGCGTCCATAACGAATATTTTCTAGCAAAGTGCGATGGAACAGAGATGGATCTTGGGGAATCAAGCTGATTTGTGCGTGTAGGGCATCCTGAGTCATGTCTCGAATATCGACCCCATCAATAATAATCTGTCCAGATTGGGGGTCGAATAAACGCAGAATTAGATTGACAAAGCTGGATTTTCCAGAACCAGAGAAGCCTACCAATCCGACACGCTGTCCCGCTTGGATGGTGACAGAAAGGTTGTTGAAAACTTTCTTTTCGTCAGAGTAATTGAAATTCACCCGGCGAAACTCAATCTTACCTTGGGTAATTGGGTGTGCGATCGCGCGATCGCGATCAACCAACTCGTGGGGTTGAACGATGGTAAAGACACCATTGGCGACATTGCCGATATGTTCAAAAAATTCCAGAAAGCGGCGGCTCAAATTCCGGGCTTCACTGATAATCAACAGCGACAGGCTGGTTGCGACGACGAAATCAGCAGTAGCGATCTTCCCTTGACTCCAGAGAGAGAGCGAGTAATACAGGGTGCTGATTTTCAGAATGGCTGCCGAGATGAACTGAAACCAGCGAATTCGCTCCGAATACCAGTTGGACTTTCTCACGTGTTTGAGTTCGCGGCTTAATTGCTCATTCAAATAGCCTCGTTCAAAACCCAAACGAGCAAACAATCGGCTACTGGTGAGATTTGTTACTGTATCTACGATGATGCCAGTTGTCTCACTTCTGGCGGCTGCGGCTTTCCGAGAGTAAATTCGGCAGCGAGTTGCCAGCCAGAACGAAATACTGATGAAAAGAACTGCCCACACGCCCACGAGTGCAGCCAGGGGAGGATAGGCGCGATACAGTAACATGGTGGCGACAGTATACACAACAATTACTGGCATAAATTCAGTAATCAACATTTGCATCGTCTGAGTAACACCCAGAGAAGTTTCGCTAATTCGATGTGCCAATGCCCCAGAAAAACTGCTGCTCATGTAGCGATGCGAATGGTATTGTAAGTAGGCATATAGCGATCGCACAATATGCTGTCGGTGGATTGGATGGAGGATAGTTTGCAAGAGTCCAGCCGCTCGCCCGAATACCACTTCACCCACACTCAACGCGATGAACAGCATCAGGGGTTGCCTCATGGCATCAAAAATGGGCTGGCTGTCGCCCGTTGATTTCGTCACACCCCGGATGATCTCACCAATGGCATAAGGCAACATAATGCCACAGGTTGCGTGTACCATCTCCAGGCTCACCATCAACACATACCACCAACGAAACTGATTAACAAAATATAAAATGAACCTGAATGGAGTTGATGGCAGGTTTGGTGCATCAGCAGCACGTTGAAAAGATTTGAATTGTCTGGTCTTTTTCGTCATAAAAGTCGATCCACTAGCATCATTTTGGCTGTTCTGCAAGATAAAAATGGACGACTATATAAGCCGTCCGGTGGTATTAGGGACTTCTGGCAGCACTGTTTAAAAACTTTTGCTGTTTGGTTGTAGCTGACTTACTTACTCGTTTAATTAATAAACTTTTGGACATTGAATTTGCACATTACCGAGAAGAAAAACTTTTTTATGGACGGAGATTTTGCCCATCCAAGATTATGCAAATTACAAGCTTGATGTGTATCTTTTTGCAAGACTTATAGCAGTTAACAAATAAAGTAGGACATAAATAAAAGAGGAAATTCCCAAAAGACTTTCAAGCTTGTTCTCTGCTGTACATCGCTATATCATAATTTCTGGCGGAGTGATTGCAGCATAGATATCAGGCGGGAGTAACGCATCTTGAATATTTATTTTCTTTGGGATTACACCCTCATCAAAAAATAAATCTGCCACACGTTGTTGTTCCTTTATCAGCGCCGGGCTAAGTCCTCTACGTCCTACAAAAGTGCGACGAGACATCGCTATTTCTACCACATCTGGATCGAGCTTTTGTTCAGAGATCATCAATTTGGCAACTTCGCCTCGATTTGCTTCTGCCCACTTATCGAGCTTATTAAGCTCCTCAATGATAATTTTTAGCAAACCAAGATTTTCTTCGGCAAACTTTCTGTCAGCAATATAGTAAGCACCAGGAGAATCTAGCCCAACAGAATCTTTGAGGACTCGAATTCGACCCATCTTTTGGGCGATCGCATAGTGGGGATCTCCTGTCATCCAAACGGGAATTTTACCTTCGAGGAAAGCAGCCCGTGCCTCGATTGTGGGAAGACTTCTGATTTTAATATCTTTGAGAGTCAAGCCGATAGATTGTAACGCTCTGATAATAAAGTAATGCGATGCCGAGCCTTTTTGAAAGTAAACTTCTTGGCCCTTGATATCCTCAAACTTCTGAAGGGGAGACTCCGGCGGAACGGCAATAACGCTACTTGTCCCTGTCCTTCGGTTTCTTTGTGTACCGACTACATAAACAAGTTCTGAACCAGCCACTTGTGCAAAAATTGGTGGTGTTTCCCCCACAGATCCCACGTCAACTTTTTTTGCAGCCATCCCTTCCATGAGTTGTGGCCCTTGGACAAATTGCGCCCATTCTACCTTTATCCCCAGAGGCTCCAAGCGTTTCTCTAAAACTTTCCGATTTCTGAAAAGATCGCCCGCACTCTGATATCCCATACGAAGAACTTTCGTTTTTATCCCAAGGGAAGTTTCGCTGGCATTAGTAGTATTTATCAAAGAAGACTGTTCGCTTTGATCGCTACAACTTCCTAATAGATATGCCATAGAAAAGCCACATAGCCCTGAAGTAGCAAAATTGAGAAAACGACGGCGTTTAATCCTAGCTATTTTATCCATGAGGTATTTCTGATTTGTCATTTGTCATTTGGCATTTGTCATTTGGCATTTGATATTGTGTTGATTATTCGCCATGTCCTTACTCTTTTAATCTCTAACGTAGAGAATCTCCCCTACGGTATTCAGCGGTTAAATCGTCTAACTTTTGTTTTAAACTGTCGTCGAGTTTTAGTTCTACTGCTTTGAGGTTGTCAGCAAGTTGTTGTGGACGGCTAGCACCGATGATGGGGGCAGTGATAATGGGATTAGACAAAACCCAAGCTACTGCTAGGGTGGTGAGAGACAATCCGGCGATATCTGCGACTGTGCGTAATTCTTCGACAGTATTGAATTCGCGATCGTGCCAATAGCGTTCTTGATAACGTTCTGCGGCAGCGCCTAACGTAAAACGTGTACTGGAGGTGGGGCCTTGAGCGAGAATATGTTTCCCTGTGAGCAGACCACCTGCCAAGGGATTGTAGGAAATTACACCCAATCCTTCTTCTTTGGCTAGGGGCAATAGTTCTCGCTCAATTTCGCGGAACAACAGGTTGTAGCGGGGCTGAATTGAGATGAACTTGGTTAAATTGCGCGTCTCGGCACGGCCCAAGGCGCGGGCGAGTCGGTAGGCTAAGAAGTTGGAAACCCCGATGTAGCGAACTTTGCCAGCACGAACTATCGCGTCCAACGCTTCCAGGGTTTCATCGAGGGGGGTGGAAGCATCGTCGGAGTGCAATTGGTATAGGTCGATATAGTCGGTTCCCAAACGTCGTAGGGAAGCATCGATCGCATCCAAAATATGTTTGCGCGAAGCACCCTGATCCCAAGGTGCAGTACCAACCCGGCCGACGCACTTGGTAGCTAAGATAAAATGTTCGCGTTTGCCTTTGAGCCAGCGCCCAACAATTTCTTCGGTGCGCCCAGCAGTGGCAAGTCCGCCACCAAGGGGATAAACATCGGCTGTATCCAAAAAGTTAATACCGCCATCGGCTGCGGTGTCGAGGATATCTCTGGAAGTTTCTTCATCAGTCTGCAATCCAAAGGTCATCGTGCCGAGACAGAGGCGCGAAACAGTCAATCCAGTTTTACCGAGATTAGTAGTTGGTAAGGTCACGTCGCTTCGCTCCGAATTCAAAATTCAAAATTAATAATTCCCATAAATAAATTTAGGGGCTTGTATCCTTTTCTTTGTCAGTCATGGGGATTGAGAAAAATCTTCTTTTCTATCTCAGTCCCCAGTCTCTGAGCGCTGACTTTTGGGGTTTTGTGCCTCAGACAACTAAAGCAGTGTTGCGACGGCTCAGGGAAACTAGCCAGTGTTGTAACTTCGGATCGCTGTATACTTCATCTGCAATGAAATGATCGCCTTCCGGCAGCACTGTCAAATCAACTTTCCCGCCTACTTTGCGTAAGCGCTCAACAAAATGCTCTGTATCCTCAATTGGCAGATTTTTGTCTTGTCCACCTTGGAATATCTGAACGGGAATGTCTTTGAGTGCAGCTAGTTGGCTTTCTTCTAATGTTTTGGGTACACGTCCAGATACAGGTACTAGACCTGCGAAGCGATCGGGATGCAAAGCAGCGATATGCCAGATTCCCGCCGATCCTAAGCTGAAACCAGCCAATATTACCCGCGCTGGATCGATAGGCTGGGAAGCAATCAGTTCATCAAGTAAAGCCAGCACATCATCTGCTCGATCTGCCCAAGTCTGTTCTTCTGGAATCTGGGGTGCGGCGAAGACATAAGGTAATGAGTCGGATAAATCTACGAAACGAGGTAGACCCCATTTAAGTAGTACATTTAGATCCGTCCCGCGATCGCGTCCTCCATGCAAAAACAGTACTAAGGGTGCAGGTTGCTTGGCATTATCAGAAACAGGTGAGAAAAGATAAGAAGGCAAGGAACCATTGTGAGAGCGTTGTTCAACGGACATGGTTGTGACTCCTAATTTATTTGGGCATCCCTTCGGCTTCGCTCAGGGCAAGTGGGCATGGGGTATTGATTATTTTTCCTTCATCTCCCCCATGCCCTCATCTCGGCTTTTACGCCACCACCAGGCTCTTGTCCACTTGTTTAAATTCGGTGTTACTTACCTTGGATTCGATCGCAGTACCCTTGAAGAAATCGGGGTTAGCTTGGGTGTAAAACTTGTAGGGATTAGCGAATACATAGGATTTAAAGTCGGCTTCGGAAATAACGCCTTCTTGAACCAAATCCCAGCTTTCAGCTAGTGGGGAAGTCAAGTCTGGTACATCCCAATGACCAACATCGGAGGAATAGATGGCGTTGATCTTGGCTCCCAAAGGATTGGCTTTGTCGTTGAATGCCGTAGCAATTGTGCGATCGTCTGACTCGGAACCAAAGAAGAAAGTGTTCACCCAGCGATCGCGGATGTCTTCAATTGTTTCAATACCTGCTGCTGCAAAATCGTCCAATTCGCTACCAATTGGCGCACGGCTATGACGGCTAAATGAAGCTCCCAGTACAGTCTTGGTCAATTCATCTTTATCAAGGGAATGCCCTTGAGTAACTTCTGCACCGTAGCGTTCAAATATTTCAAATAGCTCATCAGCATTTGTCAATGCTGGATTGTAGTTTTCCAGTGCCTTGATATTGCGCTTCAAGAACCGATCTACCAAATGAATGTAGACACGAGCGCCCCAATCTGCACCACCTTCGAGCATCGCTACACGCAACTGTGGAAAACGCTTGGTAACACCACCGAAGAACAACGCCTTAGCAAAAGCTTCTGAACCATCGGCGAAGTGACCGATATGGTTGTTCATGTAATTACTGATGGAGGAGCGTCCAGTCCAACCCTGGCTACCGTAATGGGTGGTGACGGGTACGCCTAGTTCTACGACTTTGGCCCAGAAGGGATCGTAGTCGTATTCACTATCTAGTCCGTAGAAGTCTATATAAGAAGCATACTTGGCAATTTCGGGGAATTTATCGGCTGGATATTTATCAGCGATCGCTTTAATCGGCCGTTTTACTCCGCCAGTGATATTAATCACTTTTAAGCCAAGTGTTTTTACTGCAAACTCTAGCTCCTCAATCCCTTCTTGGGGAGTAGTTAAAGGAATACCAGCAACCGGTGTCAGGCGATCGCTATATTTCCGATAAATATCAGCATGATAGTGATTAACCGCGCGTTGCAGTGCTTGGCGATTCTCTGCACTGGCTCCAGCTGGCGCTAGGACATTATTCGGAAACAGCACCGAATAGTCCGATCCTTGCTCCGCCTGACGCTCATAAAGAAGTCCGGGGAGGGTGTAAGTAGCGAGATCCAGTGTATTTTTGGTAACTCTCGCCCACCAAGGGGAGCGAATTGTGCGGTTGTATTGACGTTCTTCAGGAGTTTGTTGATACCAGTCTTTACCATTGCTCTTGGAGTTAAGACGGGAAGCTTCTGTTTTGCGTAACTCATCTACGAGTTTCACGCCGCCGTACTTAGCGATGTAATCCTCAAAAGCTGGCGTGAAATCATTGGTATGAACATCGGTATCGATTACCGGATAATCAAGGGTTGCTCTGATTGCGGCAGAGCGTGAGGTCTTTAATCGGCTATATTCAGTCATGTTTTTTCCTTGCCTACGGCACAAAAATTACAGGTTTTTTCAGCATCCCATGCTGCTATTGACACATACATTTTTTGTAGAGACGGCGATTCATCGCGTCTTTCTTTCCACAATCGCGTTTGCTCTCTACAATTTTCAAATTCTGTAGGCGGCGACCTACAGAAGGTGCAATTTAAAAGGTATGGCATAAGCATCTGTGAAAAATTTATTTAGGCTACTACCAGGTTCTTGTCCACTTGTTTGGCAGCAAAACCGTTACCTGGACGACGTAATCCGAGGTTTTCACGCAAAGTATTGCCCTCGTATTCAGTACGGAAAAGTCCGCGTTTTTGCAAGATGGGGATAACTAGATTAAC
Source organism: Nostoc sp. UCD121 (assembly GCF_014222285.1). Taxonomy (GTDB): domain Bacteria; phylum Cyanobacteriota; class Cyanobacteriia; order Cyanobacteriales; family Nostocaceae; genus Nostoc. Next base: position 71,473 of record NZ_JACKZS010000009.1, on the reverse strand, counting down.
GAAGTCGTCTAACCCTGTGGGGAGAATTGGCGGCATGATATTAAAGCCGTCTGCCGCACCGTTACTGAACCATTCTTCTAACTGGTCAGCGATCGATTCCGGCGTACCAACTATGGTGCGATGTCCCCGCGCGGTAGCGACAGAGAGATACAACTGGCGTAGCGTTAGGTTGCCGCGATTTACGAGATCCGTCAACAACTTGAGGCGGCTCTTACCACCGTTGGTATCGCTGGGTAAGGGTGGTGCAAGATCGTCGAGTGAATAGCCAGATAAATCGATGCCCTTATAACGTGTTTTGAGTAAGCTCCATGCCACATCGGGATGAATTAGCGATTGCAGGAATTCATATTTTTCTTGGGCTTCTTCTTCAGTGCGGCCAATCACCGGGAATACACCCGGCATGATTTTCAAATCGTCTGGTTGGCGACCATATTTAGCCAATCGTCCTTTCACATCGGCATAAAATTCTTGCCCATCTTCCAGAGTTTGGTTGGCAGTAAAAATAACTTCAGCAGTCTGTGCCGCCAGTTCCCGACCGACTTCTGAAGCACCAGCTTGCACAATCACTGGATAACCTTGAGGCGGACGACCAACGTTTAAAGGGCCTTGGACAGAAAAATGTTTGCCTTTGTAGTTGAGTGTATGCAGTTTATCTGGATCGAAATAGACACCAGATTCTTTGTCGCGGATGAAAGCATCATCTTCCCAGCTATCCCACAGTCCTTTCACCACTTCCACAAACTCTTCGGCGCGTTCATAACGCTGGCTATGTTCCGGGTGATGCTCAAGTCCGAAATTACCGGCGGCATTCTCATTACCTGTGGTGACTACATTCCACGCCGCCCGGCCGTTACTCAGATAGTCTAGGGAGGCAAACTTCCGAGCCAGAGTATAAGGTTCTTCATAAGTGGTGGAAGCGGTAGCAACAAAGCCAATATGCTTGGTTAATGGTGCAAGTGCAGAAAATAGCGTCACTGGCTCAAACTTTGCTAATTTACCGTTGCGCTTCAGCACCTCCGGTTCACCGTTGTCTTGTAGGCTAGGGCTATCGGCAAGGAAAACCGCATCGAACAAGCCGCGTTCGGCAGTCTGGGTTATTTCTTTGTAATGCTCGAAATTTAGCCCCGCATCTGCTTGAGAATCGGGATGCCGCCAAGCTGATATGTGATGACCTGTAGCTTGGATGAATGCACCTAAACGAAGTTTGCGTGTTGTAGTCATAAGCTTTTTTTCTTAATATTGCGTTAGCGGTAGCTTTACCTTTGCGATCGCTGATTTGTGTATGTCTAATGATTTTTTATGTCTGCTTAAGCACAGTGCAGATATTAAAAGTCATTTACGCCAACACAAGGTTCTTGTCTACTTGTTTTGTAGCAAAACGATTGACCGGACGACGCAATCCCAGGTTTTCACGCAAGGTACTAGCCTCGTATTCTGTACGGAACAATCCGCGTTTTTGCAAGATGGGAACGACTAAGTTAACGAATTCATCCAATCCTGTGGGGAGAATTGGCGGCATGATATTAAAGCCGTCTGCTGCACCGTTGTTGAACCATTCTTCTAATTGATCGGCAATGGTTTCGGGAGTACCAAGGATGGTGCGATGTCCTCGTGCGGTGGCAAGAGAGAGATACAACTGACGCAATGTGAGAGTGCCACGAGTTGCTAAATCTCTGACTAGTTTGAGACGACTCTTGTTAGTGTTGGTGTCGCTGGGCAGTTCGGGAGCCACATCATCTAAAGAATATTTCGACAGATCCACACCTTTGTAATAGTTCTTTAAAATTCCCCAGGCGACATCGGGATGAATCAGCGATTGCAGGAATTCGTACTTCTCTTGAGCTTCTGCTTCAGTACGGCCAATGATTGGGAAAGCACCAGGCATAATTTTTAGATCGTCTGGCGATCGCCCATATTGTGCTAATCTCCCTTTCACATTAGCATAAAATTCTTGGGCATCAGCTAGGGTTTGATTAGCGGTGAAAATCACTTCGGCAGTGCGTGCAGCTAAGTCGCGTCCCGATTCCGAGGCTCCAGCCTGAACAATCACAGGGTAGCCTTGGGGCGGACGACCAACGTTCAAAGGGCCTTTTACAGAGAAATATTTGCCCTTATGGTTGAGTGTATGCAGTTTATCAGGATCGAAATAGACACCAGATTCTTTGTCGCGGATAAAAGCATCATCTTCCCAGCTATCCCACAGTCCTTTCACTACTTCCACAAATTCTTCGGCGCGTTCATAACGCTGGCTATGTTCCGGGTGATGCTCAAGCCCGAAATTACGGGCGGCGTTCTCATTGCCTGTGGTGACTACATTCCAGCCTGCGCGGCCGTTACTCAAGTAGTCCAAAGAGGCAAACTTCCGCGCCAAGGTGTAGGGTTCTTCATAAGTGGTCGAGGCGGTGGAAATGAAACCGATATTTTGGGTAACGGAGGACAAGGCCGAGAAAAGAGTGACCGGCTCGAAATGGGCGATTTTACCGTTGCGATACTGAGTTTCTGGAGAGCCACCCCAGACTCCTGGACTATCTGCGAGAAAAACTGCATCAAACAAGCCGCGTTGAGCAGTCTGGGTAATTTCCTTGTAATGCTCGAAATTCAATCCAGCATCTGCTTGTGCATCGGGGTGTCGCCAAGAGGATACATGATGACCGGTGGCTTGAACGAATGCACCTAAACGAAACTTGCGTGTTGTACTCATAAGTTTTTTTCTTTTTTATAGTTTGATTGCTGATTTGCGTATAGCTAATGGCTTTTGATGTAACCTCAGCGTGCGATCGCTTGGCTAATTCCTAACTGTTCGTCAAACCCTCATCGCTACATGGCAAATGTCTGATGAGTAGACAACAGTATGTTTGCTTTCAACTACTGACATCCAGCAAAAAAAGACTCCGATGGCAGATTACTCAAATCCTTTCCATACAAAGTTTTGGGCTAGCATTTACTGCTAACTCAATACTGAAATGTAATAATTGAATGCTTTCAAAGCAACTAAATTTACGCTTCAGTTGCTCTACATGGAATGAAATAACCAAACTGTAAGTCAGGTTAATATCACAGCAATAGGGTTGCTGCTGCTTGGCGCTCGAATTACCATAAATTTATGTAGCAATCTTACTCCGCAGATAGAGTTTACACGATTGCATACAAAAAATATGTACTGATCAACACAATATCATGGAATACTAATTATTAGATTATCTAATATTAAGTATTGCAAAGTGATTGTCCGCGATCGCCTCGGGTGGGCAGGTACGCGATCGCAGCACACTTAAAAATGAGCGTCGTTTTTGTAACGTAAAATTTTGTAATACGCAATGTTAATACTTCTCAGATAAGAGCAAAACACTTGTAGAGACGGCGATTTATCGCGTCTCAAAACCCACGATTTTGTACAAATAGCGCTTTGAACCATATTTGCCGCTACCTGAGCGCGTGTAGTTTTGCATAATTCCTATGAATGTTAAAAAACCCGGCTTCTCTATCAAAACCGGGTTTTTAAGTAATTTTTAATTTATTTTTGAACAGTACAACAGGGCAATAAAGGCTTGTTTACAACTTCTTTAATCTCTACTGAACTCAACAAATCTTCCCAATATTTCTGAACTTCAGGATCGTTAGGACGCTGGCGGCGTAAATTAGCTAAAGTTCTGAGAGAATCTTCCCAAAACCCAGCAGTTGCAAATAGAACTGCACGATCCAAGTCTGTGTTTGGTTGGTTTAGCTGAAGAGAGAGGTTTTCATCTTGCGATCGCACTATTCTACCTTCTACATAAGAATCTTTATCGCGGCTAGCCGTATCACAAATCATTGAAAAAGTCCAACTATACTCTTTACCAATTTGTAGAGATGGCTGATTAGCAGGTAAATTTACACTAACAATACCATTCTGCCCAACAGGTTTAAAGGTTCCCTTATACAATGGGTCGGAGTTAGGATCATCCCGCAAAACAAATTCTAATGCTTGCACTGTTGTAGAGGTTTGAGGAATATAGAAAAATAATGTGGGACGCTCTGCTGTGGTTCGTTGAGCTTCCTTATCTGTTGGTGTCAGGGGAATAATATTTTGTCCAACTTGAAAGCAACTTCCTCGTGTTCCTGCCGACCTTACTCTACCAGGTCTACCTGGAACGAAGGCAATACGATTTTTACCACGTTGGATGTAACTTGTAACATTTCTAATTGCAGAAGTAGCATATCTATCTCCAGGACGTAGCCGTTCTGCTTGCTGAAAATATCCTAAAGCTTTTCGATAGTTTCTCCGTCTAGTTTCGTTATAGCCGAGTTGCATATATTGCGTGTAAGCAGATTTGGCTTGTGCCAGTTGCAAAACTGACTCTGTTGCCAAAACCTGTGTAGTAATAACAGGTTCTAAGGAAAGAAATGCTAAAGCTGCAAGCAAATAGCTTGCCCAAAATCTATGTTTCATAATGTCCATTTCCACTTGTAGTACGTTAATGGGGTCTATATAGTACAATACCCTAAGCTTGACAGCAGTAAGGCTTTATGTACCAGTTTGTGGAAATGCTGAGATAGCCTTCTAATACGGTTGGTTAAAGCGCAATTCAAAGAATGATTAATAAAAACCTGAAACGACCTATTTATTATGCTTTATCAACAACACTTGTAGAGACGTAGCAGTGCTACATCTCTACATTATTTTTCATCAGATGTCTAATGAGGTACAGCTAATTGTGCATCAGCTACTTGGGTATTATCGACAACGATTTGGCGGAATGAATCACCTTCAATTGTTTCTTCTTCTATTAACAAATCTACTAAACGTTCCAGAACTATGCGGTTTTCTTCCAACAGTTCTTTTGCCTTAATATAAGAATTGTTGACAATTTCACGCACCTGTGAATCAATTTTGGCGGCAATTTCTTCAGAATAATCTGATTTATTCATCCAGTCGCGTCCTAAAAATACCTCTCCACTCTGATTTTCCAAAGACAATGGGCCTAATTCTGACATCCCGAAGCGTGTCACCATCTGCCGCGCCATCCCTGTCACCTGTTGCAAGTCATTGCTTGCACCTGTGGTAACTTCTGGCTTGCCAAAAACGATTTCCTCGGCGGCGCGACCACCCAAAGTAGCAGTAATCCGCGATTTGAGTTGAGAACGAGAAACTAACCCCTGTTCTTCGTTAGGAGTAAACCAAGTTAATCCGAGTGCTTGTCCCCGTGGAATTAATGTAACTTTCTGCACAGGGTCATGGTCTTTGAGCAATGTGCCTACTAAAGCGTGACCAACTTCATGATAAGCAATCAAGCGCTTGCTCTTGCTGTCTACTAATGCAGTACCTTCCATACCTGCAACGACTCTATCCACAGCAGCATCAATTTCTAAAATGGTGACAGCTTCTTTGCGTCTTCTAGCAGTGAGAATGGCGGCTTCGTTGAGTAAGTTTGCTAAGTCTGCGCCAGTAAATCCAGGAGTGCGACGAGCGATCGCTTCTAATGATACGCTAGGGTCAATTTTCTTATTCCGGGCGTGGACTTTCAAAATTTCTAGTCGCCCTTTGAGATCGGGTGGATCGACCATTACTTGTCTGTCAAAGCGTCCTGGTCTGAGTAAAGCTGTATCTAAGACATCTGGGCGGTTAGTGGCAGCAATAATAATGATACCTGTGTTACCTTCAAAACCATCCATTTCGGTGAGCAGTTGGTTGAGGGTTTGTTCGCGCTCATCGTTACCGCCACCGATTCCTGCACCCCGTTGTCTACCTACTGCGTCAATTTCGTCGATAAATATTAGACATGGGGCATTTTCTTTGGCTTTCTTGAAGAGGTCACGCACGCGAGATGCACCCACACCAACGAACATTTCCACGAATTCTGAACCGGAAATACTGAAGAATGGTACACCTGCTTCACCTGCGATCGCTTTTGCTAGTAAAGTTTTACCAGTACCAGGAGGGCCAATTAACAGCACTCCTTTGGGAATCCGTGCGCCTACAGCTGTAAATCTTTCTGGCTGTTTTAGAAAAGTAACAACTTCTTCCAGGTCTTCTTTAGCTTCTTCAACCCCAGCGACATCTTCAAATTTCACTCCAGTTTTCGCTTCCATTTGGAAACGAGCTTTGGATTTGCCGAAATTCATCGCTTGGCTAGAAGCATTAGTAGAGCGCCGGAGGAACAATAGCATTAAAGCTACCAGTGGCAAAATCCACATGAGATTAATTAACAACCCAACAGCAGCCCGACTGTTAGCAGAGGAAACCTCGCCAAAATCAACATTCTTATCTTTGAGTATGTTAATTAACTCTGTGTTTTGCGCTAAAAGTCTTACCTGTTGTGGTGGCGTATTCTCCTTTTGCCCTTTGAGATAAACTCTGGCTAGCTGTTCGGTTTCGTCAAGCTCTACTTTTTGAATTTCTCCCGCCTTTGCTTTCTTGAGCAAATCACCATAGTTGAGAGAGGTACTAGAGGTACTAGAGGTACTCTCTGCTTTTTGTGCCAAGACGGGGGTACTCCCGAAAATTCCTGGTAACATAATCAAGCTAGCTGCGATGCCTGCGGCGGTCACTGAGCGCAACCGAAGTGCAGGTTTCGCCAACGCATCAACCCAAGCAACACGCTTTGATGACTGCCTTTTTACCAATGCTTTTTTTCCCAAATTTGTCATAATAATTACCCTTTGTCTGCTGGCACAAGTTGAGCTATGGTTTTATGCCTATTCTTCTACCAAAAATTGTAATAACTGGAAATTACACTTTTCTTATCTAGTCTAACTTCCACACAAAAGCATTCCCATGTTTCTCCGGTTATTACATAAATTTGAGCAACCCAGATAATTATTCTGGCTCCTAACTCCTAACTCTTTCATCCTCAAATTTTCCAGCAGATATTAATTTGACACATTCGGACACAAATCGCTAATATAAGCATAGTCATAACGATTCCGCTTTTTAAGAAATCTGGTGATAGTAGCTAGTTAATAGTTTGTAGGTTAATTATGGTGAGAATTGTTGGTATTGGTGGTAGTTTAAGACCAAACTCCTATACGCAGCTTGCTTTACAAGTAGCAGTGCAAAGAGTAGAAGCCCTTGGTGCAGAGGTAGAAATTCTTGATTTAAGACAATTGCAGTTACCGTTTTGCACTGGCGCAAAAGAGTATCTAGAATACCCAGATGTTAAGCGGTTACAGGATACTGTCAGTCAGTCAGACGGATTAATTCTAGCCACACCTGAGTATCATGGTGGGGTTAGTGGTGTCCTAAAAAATGCTCTAGATTTGATGAGCTTTGAGCAACTGTCTGATAAAGTGACAGGATTAATCAGCGTATTGGGCGGTCAGTCAAATAGTAACGCATTAAATGACCTACGGTTAATAGTCAGATGGGTTCATGGTTGGGTAATTCCAGAACAAATTGCGATCGGACAAGCTTGGGGTGCATTCAGTCCTGAAGGCAAGCTAGTAGATGAAAAGCTTTCTCAAAGATTTGATGAATTTGCTCAGAGTTTAGTTGATAATACTCGCAAGCTACGGGGCGTGAATTAATTTTAGGGTGGGCAATAGCTAGACCCACCCTGATAAACTCAAAACTTAGTGATGATGATGGTGATGATGGTGATCTCCCGCAAGTTGGGGATTAACTGCCGAAGGTTGCTCTGACAACAACTCTGCAATATGATCATCAGCCCATTCGGCCACCATTGCCAAAAATTCTGGATGGTCATTAACACAAGCCATTTGCACGTAGTTCGTGCCAGGATGCTGTTTCTCTAAAGCATGGATGATATGGTGTACATCCAATAGAGTTTCGTGGTTTTCTGTGGCAAAGCCAATTGGCATAAAAATTACCACTTTTGCACCCAATTGAATCAGGTTATTTGCTGCTTGCTCGGCATTTGGCTGTGTCCAATCAATTAAGGGCGTGTCATGATTGAGCCAACCCACCGATATTAAGGGATATCGGTTAATCAACTTATCCCGAATCAAATCGTACATTGCTTCACTTTCGGCAATCCCAGAAGTAAAGCCTTTAGCTTTATGGGGACAGCCGTGATTCATTAGCACAATGCCGATTTGAGAAGGTAGATAAGCGCCTGCTAACTCAGCAATTTTCTCCTCAACCAGATGAGCCATCAAATCGATGTAAGCTGGTTCATTGAAGAAAGAGGGAATGTAGCGCTGTGCTTTAACCCAGTGTTCTTCACCATCAGCCAATTCAACGAGAGCATTGTTAACTTGCTCGATCGCAATCCCACTGGTAAAGATAGAATCAACAACTAGCAACGGGTAGATTAGCAGCTTCTCAAAGCCTTGGTTTTTGATTTCTGCCAAGACTTGATTGGGTAGAAAAGGGGCACAGAAGTTAAAAGCCTTGAAAACTTGAACCTTATCGCCCCATTTTTCTTGTAAATTCTTCTCGATACCAGCCCGCTGCTGTTCAAAGATGGCGTTGTGTGGGGAGATAAAATCGTGGTGTGTGTGTCCCCACTCATGGCGGTCAAATAGTGCCAAAAGCTTTGCCAGAGGCGGATAAATCCAGGTTGGCACGGGAGCGAATTTTGCTGTCAGTAGATTTAAAGCCTGTTCGTTATAGTTGGCGAAATCTTCGTAGCTTTCGACTTCGCCGTAGCCCATGAGCAATACGGCTACACGGTCTTTACCTGATAGATGCTCGTGAGTATGTTGTACTTTTTCCGGCGTGGCAACCACAATGAGTTCCTCAATATAACCAGAGTGCAGATAGATTTGGAGTTAGGGAATAGTTTGCACATTTTCCCATACTAGTAACTTATTATCCCATCCAGGGGGATAGGATAGGTGGCAAAATCAAAATAATACATCAAAAGACATATTTTGATTGTCACTGTATAGATAAAAACACTCTAATCAATCTGTCTTAAGTCTGGAGCTTCCCAAGAAATTAGGGCTTACACACGAGTTACGGAATAAGGTAGCAAAATAGAATTCAGGAGTCAGGAGCTTGAATGGGCTAAACCTTAGCTATCCGCTACGCTAACAGAATAAATTTTGATAGCGCAGCAGTAGCAAGTCTACGAGTGTCACTAAAAAGCGAGTAGCGCAGCGTAAAGCCTTCTCTACGAAAGGCAACGCCTTCGGCATAGTAACTTTTAGAGACACTACGCGAATGCTTAGAGCGAGTCTGCGTACTCCTTCCCTAGGGGACGATCTGAAGTTAACACCAATAAATATCTGTGCGGCCATACGTAATCTGCGGGACGCTTTGCGTTCGCGTAAGCGTCCCGCAGGGATGGGATGTTTTTTCACTGGAAGTCCCTAGACTGCCTCTTTTGAAGAGAAATTTATGATTAACTAAAAAGTTACCATTACATGCAAAACAACTCAAACATTGCTGACGGAGACTTACAAAACTAGTGGCAGACTTAACTAATGTTCTCTCAATTGCGATAGGTGCAGTTCCTGGAGCGCTGTCTCGGTTTTACATTACAGAATGGACAAAAGCTAAATTGGGGACAAGATTTCCCTATGGAACATTTGCCATTAATTTGACTGGGTGTTTAGCGATGGGTTTCTTTTTTACGATTTCTAAAGGAATTACAGGCTATCCGAAGGAATTGGATTTACTTATTAGAACTGGATTTTTAGGTTCTTACACCACATTTTCAACCTATGGCTTTGATACTCTAACCCTGTGGCGTAGCAAACAAAAGACTGCGACGGTCTTTTATTGGGCAGGGAGTGCAATTCTCGGTTTGGCAGCGGTGATTTTAGGAGTAGCGATCGCCAAGCTTTTCGTAAAGTAATTTGCTCAAGTAATAAAAACGTCTTGATGGCACATTATTTATTAACCTAACTTCATTTTTTGTTAATTAAATATTGAGTTGGATGAATCATGATTCCTTTTTAATAATCAATAATTCAGCTAGCGCATTCCCTAACAACAGGCTAATCAGCCCCAAAAAAGCACTACTTAGACAGTAAAGCAAATCAATTTCTAAGCTATATTCTTGGAGCAAATTAGCTGTATCCAACTCATAAGTTGAGAAGGTGGTATAAGACCCTAAAAAACCTGTAGTTACTAATAACCGAATATCAGGATGAATTGCGATTAATCGCCCCACTGCTAGCATTGTAAAAAAACCCATAACAAAACATCCACTAATATTAATGATCAGCGTACTGTAGGGAAATCCTGTACCAAAAAGCTGAGTCAACCACAAACCGAGATAATAGCGTGAGAGTGCGCCAGCAATTGCACCTAGACTGATACCAACAGGGGCACGAACCACAGGATTTTGCAGCATGATCATTAGTTCCAGGTATTAAGTTAGTTAGCAAGACGATCATCGTCAACTAAAATGACAGGAATTGGGCTGGATTCCAATACTGCCTGGGAGACAGAACCCACAAGAACTTCATCCCAAGGCTGATGTCCTCGCTTGCCAATGACAATCTCAGCAACTCGATAGTCCTGAGCAACACGGATAATTTCCTCTGGAATCGAGCCTGTAATCGCAATGAACTTATGACGGATGTCTGCTAAAAGTCGTTGAGATTTTTCTCGCAGATGCTCTACTCCTTGAGGATCGTTGGTGCGAATGATATGCAATACAATTACTTCGGCATCACTACGACGGCCAAGTTCAGCAGTTTTAATCAATACCTGACTAGCTAGAGGGGAGGTGTCAACGGCAGCTAGTATGACAATCCGACGGGCGATCGCTACCTTTGTGGGATCAACCTCACCCTTCTCTAACAATTTTGGTGCAAAGATGGGAATTGCCCAAGCTCCCAAAGGTGCAGTCACCAGGATAGATAAAGCTGCAACAGCTAAAATTGTCTCTCCACCCTGAATGCCCTGTGCTAGTGGAATCGCCCCGATTGCCGCTTGAACGGTGGCTTTAGCAGAGTTCCCTGGCAGCAAAAATAGTCGCTCCCGACGATTCCAGTTACTCCCCAATGTAGACAAATACCATCCGATAGCGCGGCCAATCAACGTCCCAATTGCCAAAATTACCAATCCTGGAACAAGAGTTTTTTCTAACACTTGTAGTTGAATACTTGCCCCTAGCAACACAAACAAAATGATTTCTGCTACAACCCACAGGCTATCGAAGCCAGAACGCAAACGTCGTGCTAAAGGAGCATCCAACTCAATCAAAAAAAATCCTATCGCCATCACTGCAAGATAGCCAGAGAAAAAGGGGAATTTTTCTGCCAGCACTACCAGCAATAACGCTAAACTCGATGCAATTAGGCTATCCTGCACCGCATTTTGAGTCCAGTTCTGCTTCGCTAGCAACAACACTAAAAGCTGTGCTGTTACTAAACCCAGCACGACTCCCAAAACAATTTGGCAAATAATTTGAATAGGTAGGAGTTGAACTGCGCTCAGGGTGATGCCAAAAGGCAATGTCACAGAAGAAGTTGCGCCTTGTGTCAAAAAGTTCAGTAACAAACTAAACACTAGTAGTAGTAACACATCTGATAGGGCGCTGCCGGTGAGGATGGCATCGGGAATTCCTTTAGTAACACCCCAACCGAGACTTTTCAATCGCAGCATCCCTGGTACGATCACCGCAGGCGACTCAGCTCCAATGATACAACCCAGCAGTAGCCCCGTGGGAAAGTCGAACTTTAAAATCCATATAGCAGCTATGGAAATAACTACGGCTTCACAAGCCGCAGGCAGAAATCCTAATCGCAGTGCTACTGTTCCTTGTTGTACCAGTTTTTCTCGGTCTAACCCTAACCCCGCCTTCATCAAAATTACCATGACAGCGATCGTTCGCAAAGGAGCAGACGCAGCTAAGACTTCAGGTGCGATCGCATCAGCAACTTGTGGCCCTAGTATAATTCCTACCAAAACCATGCCTACTAGTGCAGGGGCTTTCAGCCGTCGGGCAATCTGTCCCCCAAAAAAGCCGATTAGCAAGATTAAGATAAAACTTTCTAGCATCACGCAATTTCCAAAATAATTAAATGGGCAAGCGTGACTTGCTAACGGAAGTTTTCAGCAAATAACCCTATTCTTCCTCAGCAAGCCAGAAGAATAGGAGCCATCAGCCTTTTTTTCAAGTGTAAGTTTATAAGCTTGATTAGGCGGTTGTGGCGAGCTCCATCGCCTTACGATTACTTTATAGCATTTACGCAACTGGCACAATCAGTCTTGGAGCATAGGTGAGTGTTTGGAACTGCAAATCAAGAACCTATCCCACTAATAAGATTTGTGCTAAAAAGTTGACTGTCAACTGCCAACTGTCAACAGATGAACATCATTATTTGCCCTGGAATGCACGATCCAGCCTTGACCCAATCCTTTATATCAGGATGCTTAGATATTTATAATGGCTCAATTCCTGAAAATAAAGTTAATATACTGGTTTTTCCGGGTAAGGATTTTTCGAGTTTGTCAGCTTTGCAGATTTTGCAGTTTTTGCGCGTTCGCCTCATCAACTCTCTAGAATCACCAATTATATTCATTAGCTTTAGTGCTGGCGTAGTTGGGGCAATCGGAGCGGCGCATTTGTGGCAACTCTTGGGTGGTCGTGTCAAAGCGTTTATTGCTATAGATGGATGGGGAGTACCGCTACAGGGTAATTTCCCTATTCACCGGATGAGTCATGATTATTTCACCCATTGGAGTTCTTGTTTGCTAGGTTGTGGGCAAAATAACTTTTATGCAGAGCCAGCAGTTGATCATTTGTCCATCTGGCGATCGCCCCAAATTGTACAAGGTTGCTGGGTAGATTCATCCATTGAAATTTATCCACCCAAAGGTCGTCTGACAGCAACTGATTTTTTGCTTATGCTGTTAAAACACTATGAAGCAAATTAATCCGGACAATGGAGTAAGTAAACAGGAGTTAGTCATTAGTCATTGGTCATTAGTTCCTCGACTCCCCACTCCCTATCTACCTAAAGAAAGTATCTAATGTTTCCAACTGAACCAGCTGCTGTTAATAACGGGTTTGGCGCACTGCTAAAAAACCGTGGTTTTATGCTTTTGTGGATTGGGCAACTGGTGTCCCAGTTAGCAGATAAGGTTTTCTTCGTTTTGATGATTGCTCTCCTGGAGAACTATTCACCGCTTCCTGGGTTGGCACAAAACTCAATGTACTCAACTTTGATGCTGTCCTTTACAATACCAGCAATTTTGTTCGGCTCTGCTGGTGGTATCTTTGTTGATCGCTTGCCAAAAAAACTTATCATGGTTGGCTCAGACATTGTGCGGGGAATATTAACGCTGTGTCTTCCCCTTTTGCCAAGACAGTTTCTGATTCTATTAATCCTGACTTTTGCTATCTCCACGGTGACGCAGTTTTTTGCACCAGCCGAGCAAGCAGCCATTCCCCTGTTGGTGAAACGAGAAAATTTGTTAGCAGCCAATGCGCTGTTTAGCAGCACAATGATGGGAGCTTTAATTGTTGGCTTTGCTATCGGAGAGCCGATTTTGAGTTTGGCGAAAAGCTTGATGGGAGAAGAATACGGTCAAGAGATTGTAGTTGGTGGATTATACATATTATCGGCTGCGATCATGCAGCCAATTAAGTTCAAAGAACACAAACCCCAACAGGAACATCGAGCATTAAATAACCCTTGGGCTGAATTCACTGAAAGCCTGCGCTATCTCAAAAAAAATCGTTTGATATTGAATGCCATGCTGCAACTGACAACCTTATATTGTGTGTTTGCAGCCTTAACGGTGCTGACAATTCAATTAGCCGAGGAATTTGGTTTAAAAGAAAAACAGTTTGGATTTTTCTTGGCAGCAGCAGGGGTGGGTATGGTATTTGGTGCGGCGATTTTAGGCCACTGGGGTGATAAATTGCATCAAAAACCTTTACCTTTAATTGGTTTTTTGATGATGGCAGTAGTCTTAGGGGTGTTCACTTTTACGCACAACTTATTACTGGCGCTAGGACTCTGTGCAGTTTTGGGTGTAGGTGCTGCCCTAATTGGCGTACCCATGCAAACTTTAATTCAACAACAAACACCGTCTACCATGCACGGTAAAGTGTTTGGCTTTCAAAATCATGCCGTCAACATTGCCCTGGCGTTACCCCTGGCAATTACTGGGCCCTTAACTGATGCTCTGGGTTTACGAACTGTGCTTGTAGCGATGAGTGTTGTTGTCGTAGTTGTCGGTGTTTGGGCTTGGCAAAATACCCGCAAAGTCTTGCAAGACGTACTTTAATTATGTAGGCTAATAATCTAGATTTATATTTAATATAAAAATTAATAAGGTTTTGATTGAAGTTTTCAACTAAAATGAAATCTTAAATACAGAATCCAGCATTAACTTTAGCTATAGTCTGAGGTTTGACCGTGCGTTCACGAAGTGTCTCCGCAGGAGAATCGCTCTCCCAAATTAGTCTCCCACAAACTGAGAATCACAAACAGTCTCGTGCTTCTAGCCCGCCAATCTTGCCCAAACGTGCATCTGGCGGTTTTGCTTTGCTTGACAGCCTTCATCGCCACGGCGTTGATTATATTTTTGGTTATCCTGGTGGAGCAATTCTACCAATTTACGACGACCTGTATAAAGTGGAAGCGACTGGTGCTATGAAGCACATTCTCGTGAGACACGAACAAGGCGCAGCCCACGCCGCAGACGGTTACGCCCGTGCAACTGGGAAGGTAGGAGTATGCTTTGGCACTTCTGGCCCAGGAGCAACTAACTTGGTGACAGGGATCGCCACCGCCTACATGGATTCAATCCCGATGATTATAGTCACGGGGCAGGTAGCACGGCCGTCTATCGGTACAGATGCGTTTCAGGAAACCGATATTTACGGAATTACGTTACCCATCGTCAAGCACTCTTATGTAGTGCGTGACCCCAAAGATATGGCGCGAATTGTCGCCGAAGCCTTCCACATCGCTAGCAGTGGCCGACCGGGGCCCGTTTTGATTGATGTGCCCAAGGATGTAGCTTTAGAAGAATTTGACTATGTACCTGTGAAACCAGGTTCAGCAAAATTACGCGGTTATCGTCCCACGGTAAAGGGGAATCCCCGACAAATCAACGCTGCGATTCAGTTGATTACTGAAAGTCGCCGTCCTCTACTGTATATCGGTGGTGGTGCGATCTCAGCTAGTGCCCATGAAGAAATCAAAGAGCTAGCTGAATTATTCAACATCCCTGTCACCACAACCTTAATGGGGATCGGTGCATTTGACGAACATCATCCCCTCGCTTTGGGAATGTTGGGGATGCACGGCACAGCTTACGCTAACTTCGCTGTTAGTGATTGTGACTTGCTGATTTGCGTTGGTGCTAGATTTGACGATCGCGTTACAGGCAAGTTAGACGAATTCGCCTCCCGCGCGAAAGTAATTCACATCGACATCGATCCTGCAGAAGTCGGCAAAAACCGCGTTCCCGAAGTGCCCATCGTCGGCGATGTGCGGAATGTGTTAGTAGACTTGTTGCGTCGCTGCAAAGAAACAGGCGTAAAGGCTACACCTAATCAAAACCAAGAATGGCTGAATCTAGTCAACCGTTGGCGCGATGAGTATCCTCTAATCGTGCCGCACCATCCCGACAGCATTTCACCCCAAGAAGTGATTGTAGAAGTCAATAGCCAAGCACCCAATGCTTTCTACACCACAGATGTCGGACAACATCAAATGTGGGCAGCACAATTCCTGAAGAATGGCCCAAGGCGCTGGATTTCTAGTGCTGGTTTGGGAACGATGGGTTTTGGCTTACCTGCGGCAATGGGCGCGAAAGTGGCGTTTCCTGATGAAGAAGTCATCTGTATTAGTGGTGATGCTAGTTTCCAAATGTGTTTGCAGGAACTAGGAACAATTTCACAGTATGGAATAAATGTCAAGACAATAATTATCAATAACGGCTGGCAAGGGATGGTGCGCCAGTGGCAGCAAGCCTTCTATGGTGAACGCTACTCATGCTCCGACATGGAAGTAGGGATGCCAGACGTAGAATTATTGGCAAAAGCTTATGGCATTAAAGGCATGGTAATTAGCGATCGCAGTCAATTAAAAGATGCGATCGCCGAAATGCTGGCACACAAAGGGCCAGTAATCTTAAATGTCCACGTCACCAGAGACGAAAACTGCTATCCAATGGTAGTCCCTGGTAAGAGCAACGCTCAAATGGTCGGCTTGCAGAAGCAATCGCCCAAAGCAGCAGCAGAGCCAGTTTATTGTAGTAACTGCAATGCCAAAAATGCTCCTAACCACAACTTCTGCGCTGAGTGTGGGACAAAGTTGTAACGCTTTTTGAGAATTAAATAGTTTTTTTATACGCAGAGGGATGGCTCTCTGCGTATTTTTTATGAAGAAATATTTATACCAATGTATTTTTCTCCATTCTTTTGGGAATCCTAAATTTTAGGAAGCATTTTACTTCCTGAAATATCACGTAACTTTTAGAGGATAATTATGTCTAAACGCAAGTTGCCCAAAGGCCGTAGTGTTAGTTCAGTTGCTTTAGAACCAGAAGTTGCGATCGCAATCCTTGGACTTTTTTCCGCTGCTGCTGATGGTGAAGGTATTTCTTCAACCGAAGAATATGCTTTAAGTGAATTTCTCGGTCGGGTTGACTTATTTGAAGATTACTCTGAAGAAGACTTTGAAGAATTGACAGAAAAAGTCGTCAGCTTGATTGAAGAAGAAGAACCAGAAGATTTAATTGCCCAGTCCATCGAATCATTGCCCAATAGAGGTTATCGGGAAGCTGCATATATCACAGCTATCTTAGTTGTGGGGATTGATGAAGAAGTACCCGAAGCTGAACAAGATTATATCTCTGAACTTCAAGAAGCCTTAAAGATTTCAGACGAGCGGGCACAAGAACTGATAGACGCAGTGTTCGGAGAAGATGAAGAGGAAGAGGAGTAATCCTTTTTCAATTACAGCCTCAAGCATCTACCATCGTTAATTTGGGGTTGCTAATTTAGAGTAAAAAATAATTTTGTTTGAGTTGAGTTGTTCAGATTCCTGACTTCATAAAGAAGTTGGGAATCTTGCGCTTTATCAAAATTAATTCCATACACCACTAATTAGAAATTGGTACATTTTTAAATGCGGCTGTATCTGGCACAAAAATGTCCAAGTTATTAACGCCATCGGGAACTCTTAGCCAGATATAAGCATCTGCGGAGGCTTGTGGGCGTACTTGAAACAAAGAAACGCTTCCTGTTGAGCGATTGAGAGCAACTCCTTTGTAGGTTACGCTAGTCTCAACATTACGGGCTGTTGTACTAGCCACCGATATAATATCACCAACAATTCCGTCTGTGGCAAGGCGACGAATCCGCATTTGCAGATTTACCACATCACGGTTTCCAGTTTCTGGATCTTTAATTCGCTTTGCTGAAAGTAACTCAACTTCTGCCTTTTTGCCAAAAGCAGGCTGCACAAATTGACCAGGGCTAATTGCTGATGTTGTAGCACTAGTTGGGGATGGTGAGATCGTTGCTTGTGGAGAAGTTGTAGCTGTAGGGCTTGGCACTTGAGTGGGAATGGTGTTGCTGACTGTATTACTAGCATTTAGTGTCTGCCGCAACGTGAAAACTTCATAAGCTACATAGCCGCTACATCCCAAAGCCAAAGTAGAGAGTAATACAGCTACACCAGATAAAAATGTACTCACACCATTGCCTCGATTTCGTATTTCTGTATATGCAGGTTGACTTACGTTTCTATTTTGTAGTCCCATAAATTATGTTTGTGCGTAGGCGCAGCCCGTCGTAGACATCGCCCATGTGTGAAACGTATGAACATCTTCCTTATACTAATTAAGTAACTTTACTGAGCCAATTCTTCTCTCTCCGGAAAGAAGTTGTTGGCAAACTAAAAATATCTATCTTTGGGATAAGGAAAATTGGTGAGACTTAAGACTTTCAATCAACCACTGGGTGTTTTGTTAATATTCTTGACTAGCCAGATAGGATTTAGTTCTATTGCGAAAGCACAAACCCAAGTCGCACCAACAACCAGTACAAAATCAATTTGCTCTACCCAACTGGGAACAGCTATAGATGCTGTAATCAATCGTCCTTTATTTAGTCGGGTGCGCTGGGGAATTTTAGTGCAACCCCTGTCAAGTGGGCAAACTCTTTACAGTCGGGATGCTCAAAAATATTTTATTCCCGCCTCTAACCTCAAATTGTTGACAACAGCAGCTGCATTGCAGCAATTGGGTGCT
Organism: Nostoc sp. UCD121; assembly: GCF_014222285.1. Classification (GTDB taxonomy): domain Bacteria; phylum Cyanobacteriota; class Cyanobacteriia; order Cyanobacteriales; family Nostocaceae; genus Nostoc. The sequence continues at coordinate 53,358 of NZ_JACKZS010000009.1, read as the reverse complement.
AATTTTCGGATTCGCACCTCTATTTATCAGAATGGCAACGGTGTTTTACGTGTTGTCGGTAGGGGAGATCCCAGCTTAAGTGATACTCAACTGCAAACATTAGCACAGCAGCTAAAACAGAAAGGTATTACTCAAATTCAGAGATTGATAGCTGATGATAGTTATATTCAAGGAGACATTGTTAACCCCACCTGGCAATGGGAAGATGTGCAGTCAGACTATGGCGCACCAGTCAGCAGCTTTATTCTCAATCAAAATATTTTTAGCTTAAAACTTGTACCGCAGGCTGTAGGTAAATCCTTACAAGTCGTGTGGATTGATCCTGGCGAGGCGAAACAGTGGCGGACAATTAATCAGTCAATAACGGTTGCCCAAAATCAACCAACTTACGTCAATATTACCCGCGAATTATCAGGAACAGCATTACGAATTCAAGGACAACTAACAACAAATTCTGAACCGTCTTTAATAGATTTGCCTGTAATCGACCCTAATTATTACTTCTTACGACGCTTCCGTGCTGCTTTGGCAACAGAAAAAATTCCTTTGGGACAAACATTAGTGGTAACTGGTGGTGTTCATCAAGAGGAAATAGCTTTTGTAGAGTCACCACCTTTATCTGAATTATTAATGGAAACTCTTCAGAATAGTAATAATCTTTATGCTGAGGCACTATTGAGAGCATTAGCTGGGGAAAAACCCAGAGTGAAAACTAAAACTAGCGTTGATGTTGGTTTAGAAGCTGTCAAAGCGAGTTTAACTAAATTGGGGGTTGATCCAGCAAATTATATTTTAATAGATGGTTCAGGTTTATCACGTCGGAACTTAGCGACACCAGAAGCTTTTGTACAAACTTTGCGAGGGATGGCAAGAACACCAGCAGGATATGTGTATCGTGCATCTTTACCCGTAGCAGGTAAAATTGGAACCTTAAAAGGGCGCTTTCAAAACACATCTGCTGAGGGCATTGTGCAAGCAAAAACAGGTACATTAACGGGTGTAGTTTCTCTATCTGGATATATGAATGCGCCGAAGTATGAACCGTTAGTTTTTAGCATTATCGTGAATCAATCGGAGCAACCTGCAACCATTCTGCGTCAGGCTATTGATGAAATTGTTGTGTTGTTAACGCAGTTGCAGCGTTGTTAAGAAATATTTAAAGATGCAAAATCTTGTGTCTCTAAATTTGCTTACTCTGGTAAATAATTGCAGCGATCACACAATCATTGACAGTTTACGGTTTTAATCTGTGGGAATGTCAATAATTTTCAGTCCCATGATTACTAAATCTCGTTCAACGGTGTCAATTTCGGCAACTTTAGGTAAATGTCCCCAAGATTGAAAACCAAATGTTTCAAAAAGGTTTAAACTGGGCTGATTGTGGGCAAAGATGAAGCCTAACAGGGTATTTAAACCCAAACTACGGCTTTCGCTAATTGCTTGTCCTAATAGTTGTCGTCCCAAACCACAGCGATGAAATTGAGGGGCTATATAAATACTAATTTCGGCAGTCTTATTATAGGCGGGCCGCCCATAAAAGGGTTGGAAACTAAGCCATCCAGCAATTACTCCCTCCACTTCGATTACCCAAAGTGGCCGTTGTGAAGGCGATCGCGCCTTAAACCAAAGAAGGCGACTTTCTACAGATATTGGCTCTAAATCAGCAGTTGCCATGCGGCTAGGAATTGCAGCATTATAAATTGCCACAATTGCAGGTAAATCAGTTTCAGTCGCATGGCGAATAGTCATTGCTAGCTTCTCGGAGAAAATATTGAGAAAATATTTAAAAATAATACAGCGTTACGTAAGCCGTAACACGCCCTTATCTCTTAAAAAGCTATTTGATTTAGTCAGCAAAGAAATACTGATATGCACCCGTAAAATTCTATCGAGCTAAAACACAGAAATCTCAAATCTGATAGCTTAAAGTTCACCACTAATGTTACATCTAGTATCGTTGAGTGGGGAAAAACCAGCGTGAAAGCACAGGTATTTAGAGGCGTTAATCAACTGTCTTACGAAGATATCCCAGTTCCAACCGTGGAACCAGATGAAGTGCTGGTACAGGTGCGGGTTGTGGGATTGTGTCAGTCAGATATTAAGAAAATTCGTTATCCACTGTATGAACCGCCGCGCATTTTTGGGCATGAAACTGCCGGCACGATCGCAGCAATAGGCAATAATGTCAAAGGTTGGCAAGTTGGACAACGGGTAGCAGTGATGCACCACATCCCTTGTATGCGTTGCGCCTACTGCCTAAATGATAATTTCTCTATGTGCGATGTTTACAAAAACATCTCCACTACCGCAGGCTTTAACGCCAGTGGCGGCGGTTTTGCTGATTATGTCAAAGTTCCTGGACATATTGTGGAAAATGGTGGGTTGATTCCCATCCCGGATAACATCAGCTTTGAAGAAGCAAGTTTTGTAGAACCAACTAACTGCTGTTTGAAGGCGGTGAGAAAAGCTCAAATTGCTCCAGGACAAACTGTATTAGTTACTGGTGCTGGGCCCATTGGGTTAATGTTTATCATGTTGGTGAAGTATTTCGGAGCTAAAGCGATCGCTACCGATTTACTACCTTCTAGAATTGATAAAGCCTTGAGTGTCGGTGCAGAAGCGGCTTTTGATGCTCGCGATCCCGATTTAACAGCAAAAATCCATGCGCTCACTGGTGGACTAGGTGTTGATGTTACTTTGCTGGCGGTTCCGAGTGAAAAAGCTTTCTTTCAAGCACTTGATAGTACTCGCAAAGGCGGTAAAATCTTATTTTTCGCCGAATTTCCTGATGAGTTGGAAATTCCTATCAACCCCAATATTCTCTACCGTCGGGAAATTGACTTAATAGGCAGTTACAGTTCCTCTTATAGGCTTCAGAATCTATCAGCCGATATTGTATTTAATCAGCGAATCGATGTAAAAGCGTTGATTAGCGATCGCTATCCATTAAAAGATTTATCAGCAGCTGTTGAGCAAGCGATCGCACCCACACCGGATACTTATAAAATCTTAATTTATCCGTAAAAGGAAGATGAGGGAGATGGGCGAGTGTTAAAACTAGAATTTTAAAGCTCAGAGGTTCAACGACGAAGCTAAAAGGTTCAACGATGAAGCTAAAAGGTTCAACAATGAAGCTAAAAGGTTCAACGACGAAGCTCAAAGGTTTAACGATGAAGCTCAAAGGTTTAACGATGAAGCTAAAAGGTTTAACGATGAAGCTCAAAGGTTTAACGATGAAGCTTAAAGGTTTAACGATGAAGCTTAAAGATTCAACGACGAAGCTCAAAGGTTCGACGACGAAGCTCAAAGGTTCAACGGTGAAGTCAACTTAAGCCTCAGCGAATGAAATTCGCGGCTACACAAACAAAGTCTACCTGTGCGGACTAAAAAAATTGAGTGTTTGAAACCCACGGAGGTGGGTAAAGCCTTGTGTAGATGCGGTTTCTAACCACCCATTTAACTATTTATCTGAAAATAGCTGTAAAGTCTCAAGTTTCATCCTCATCTCTCTCACTTTCCCCTTGTCCCCAACAAAATGCTTATTACACTACTTTTCGTAGCTCTACTAGCTTTCTACGTCGCCTGGAATCTCGGAGCAAACGATGTCGCTAACGCGATGGGAACCTCTGTCGGTTCCAAAGCTATCACCCTCAAACAAGCGATAATTATCGCTGGGGTATTAGAGTTTATGGGTGCTGTGTTGTTTGGACATGAGGTAACGGAAACTCTCGCAACGAAAATTGCTAATCCCGCCTTATTTGCGGCTACACCCCAAATATTAGTTACTGGGATGGTAACGGTACTAATTTCCTGTGGTGTGTGGTTGCAAATTGCCACATCACGCGGTTTACCAGTCTCATCTTCTCATGCGGTTGTTGGTGCGATCGCAGGATTTAGTTGGGTAGCTTTGGGAGTAGGTGCAATTGATTGGGCATCAATTGGCTTAATTAGCATTGGCTGGGTTTTAACGCCATTAATTAGTGGTGCGATCGCTGCTTTATTTTATAGTCAAATCAAGCACTGGATTTTAGATCAACCCAATCAAGTAGTCCAGTTACAAGAATGGATTCCCTGGTTGAGTACTGCGCTGCTAGGTGTCTTCGGTGTGATTGTATTACCATCGCTGACTGAACCGCTAACCAATTTTGTAATTGAGCAAGTTGGTTTTACAATCCCTTCTCATGACATCCCACTTTTAACAGGTGCAATCGCAGCTGTTGGACTCACAATCATTAGTTGGCGACAATTGGGAGATAAGAGAGACAAGGGAGAAATACTCCCCAATCCTGTAGAAAGATTATTTGCCCGATTCCAACTACTAAGTGCTTGCTTTGTAGCCTTTGCTCACGGTTCTAATGATGTGGGAAATGCGATCGCTCCTTTAGCTGCGATCGTTTACATCAATCGTACTGGTAGCGTACCTACAGATGGTCTTAGCATCCCCCTTTGGATTTTAATCCTTGGCGGTGCTGGTATTGTTGGTGGTTTAGCTGTCTGGGGAAAAAAAGTCATTGCCACCATTGGCGAAAACATTATTGCCTTGCAACCTAGTAGTGGATTTTGTGCCGAACTTGCTACTGCTACCACTATCCTCATCGCTTCTCGGTTAGGTTTACCAGTCTCCACTTCCCACGCTCTCGTCGGCGGTGTCGTTGGTATTGGACTAGTGCAAAATATTAAGTCGATTAAGTTCCAAACACTAAAAGGTATTGCTGCTGCATGGCTAATTACAATCCCTGTGAGTGCTTTACTTAGCGCTGCCATTTTTAGCATCGCCCGAATTTTATTCCGCTAAGAATTATTAATATTTCCCTAACTTTTTCATCTACTAAATCTACTCAAAGTAGAACCTAGACTGTAACAGCAGCAAAAAAGCGTGTTTTTGCAGAATTGCTGCTCATTCATTAGAATGTTGTGCAGGGGATAGCGTAACTTTGAAATTCCACAGAAAGATACTTTAATCTCCATTTAGAGATATAAACTGTCACACAAGTTACATTCCACAGAAATTTACAACTAGTTTCGCAAGGCAGATAACTTTCCGCCTAAGCACACGCATCTACAAGTCTTTGACAATTATTATTGGTAGCAAAACAATAAATATTTATTTGGAGTGAGATTTATTTAAAAGTAAAAATCTCATTGGCAAATATTATATTGATGTACATGAAACGGATCAAAAATAAAAAAGGTGTAATTTCAAGCTAGTTACAGCCATACGACAATCTAAAATCGTTCGACTGAGGAAAACCAGAGTCCAAAATCGAATGGCTAAATACTTAATCAATGCTGAAAAAATACCGATTATTAAGCAGTAAAGTACATTTAGTGCTTTGCCAAGTTGTGTTCAGTATGACAGAATTACGTTGAAATGCGGAAGTGCTGTTAAAATTTTTAATTTATCTGACAAAATACAGGAAATTAGGATGAGCGCCAATAAAGCGTACCGGAAGCAGCTTTATCGTCAAGGTGTTAGAGGTTAGAAGCTAATGGGGCGATTCGAGAAGCAACCAGAAAATCCAAGAGTCAGAGGCGAGCTATCTAGAGCAGCAGAAAATGCTCTTTGGGCTGTAGTTGAAGACTTAGAAAATCTTCAGCAGAATGTCCTCAGAGCGTTGCAGGAAGATGTAAAGCGACTTCAGTCAGAAAAAAATCGGTTATCCGATGAGATTCAAGGCTTGGTAGAGGAAAAAGAGCATTTACAACAAGTGCGCCAAATCACCGAACAGCAAGTCTTAATTCGTCAACTGGCAGAAGTTCTGGCAAAACATATATCTTCACAACTGCAATCCTCTCTGGCAAATTTAGCTAACCAAAGCATAGAGGGTAAGTCTTACGAACAAGCTGCGCTGAAGTCCGCTGAAGTGAGCAGCAATGTAGTAGGTGAAATCAACGAAAAAGTCGAACACATGTTTGACAGCCTGGATGACACCGTTACTGTTACTTTTAACTCGCTGCAACAGGAGCTAAAAAACTATCAAAGTAATCTTTCCCAACAGTTGTCGCGGATGTATAGCCAGCAACAGCAAGGGGAAACGATTTTGACGGAGTTTGTTAACCGCCTGCATGGAGAACTAGAAAAAACTATAGAAGAAACTTCACGCAAACCAGCAGCAGGTACGCCTACTGTTTTGCAGTTTACTGAGCCAGAAAAAAACAATCCTTCTGAGACATCCCCGCCAACCTTTAGCGAAGTAGTAAAAAATTCCTCTGAGCCAATTTCTGCGATCCCGGATCAATTTTTAGAAGAAAGAGAAACCACATTAGAGCCTCCCGGTGTTAGAGAAAACACCGCGAATACAATTTCTGTCTCCATCAAAGACTTGTTGGAAAGAGAAATAACATCAGAGCCTCCCATTGTTAGAGAAAGCGCTGCGAACCCGATTTCTGTCCCTAGCAATGACTTGTCGGAAAGAGAAACGACATCAGAGTCTCCTGTTGTTAGAGAAAACACCTCGAACCCGATTTCTGTTCCTATCAAAGACTTGTCGGAAAGAGAAACGACACCAGAGCCTACTGCTCCTGTAGTTCCGCCATCGCAGGAAAACGCTGCTGAACCCATTTCTGTCTTCAATAAAGATTTGTCAGAAAGCGAAATAACATTAGAGCCTCCTATTGTATCTGTGCCAAAGCCGGAAGCAATACAACCTCAACCTTTACGAAGAAGAAACGCTACTGAACCAAATTCTGTGATCCGCAGAGTGTCGCAGAGCAAACCAAAATCACCACCTTCGACTGCGCTAGAGCCGCAGCCGCCAGCAAAACCCTCAGAATCGCGATCGCGTGAATCCTCCGGCTCTTCGCAGTTGCAAGTCGGTTTCTTGTTGATTGTCTTATCAGCAGTGATATCGTCGCTTTACAACATAGCCATCAAGGTGATTTTCCATGAAGGTTCCCAAATTTTTGGAGTAGTAGATGTAGAACGCTTGCTACCGCCGACTTTGGGTAATACTCTGTTGATTTTGACGCTCCGGTTTATGGTGGTAGTACCACTGATGGTATTGCTATCTCCCATGTTGCATCCAACACTATGGCAAGATTTAGAAAACTTGGCCGCTTCAGTGCGAGGAAATCCCACAGCTGCTAATACAGCTACCAAGCGGATTTTGCTGTTGTCGGTTGTGAGTGGGTGCTTTTTGTTCTTGTCTCAGGTGCTAATCTACATTGCGATCGCTCAAGTCACAACTGGAATGGCGATCGCACTGTTCTTTATCTACCCGATGGTTAGTGGCTTATTGTCGTGGTTTCTGTTCCGCGATCGCCCCACCACATTCCGCTTCGGTGCGATCGCTGCCATTTGCTGCGGTGAATTGTTAGTTTTAGGAGGTTCTCCCAACACCAGTATCGGTAATCCTTCACTAGGAGGCAGCACCGCCCTTCTTTCGGGCGTAGCTTTTGCTGCTTACATAATTCTCACACGGGTATGTGCTAGCAAGCTGCATCCCGTGACTTTTACCTTAATTAACTTCGCTACCATGTTGCTGTTGAGTTTTATCTGTTTGATGCTACCTTTGCCAAGCAATTGGAACTTGATAGTTTTTGACCCCTCTAAGATGCTAGAACTGGTTTTAAGCGCATTTATCTTGGGTGTGCTGACTCTTGCTGGTTATTTGCTGAACAATGTTGGTATCAGTAAACTAGGCGCTTCGCGATCGGCAATTATCGGTGGTAGCATCCCAGTTTTAACGGTGATTTTTGCTGGGTTAATCATTCAAGAAAATTTAGAGATTGTGCAAATTCTGGGAGTGTTGTTAGTAACCTTTGGCGCGGCTGCTTTCAGCCTAGAAACGATGCGAAATCAGGCTAAACCCTCCAGTAACACGAATTAAATGGCGAGTTTAATCAGTTTGGGTGTAATGGGTGCTAGTTTACCTTCTATCACTTTCACCATCAATCCTGACGCTAATCTGCCCAAGATCCCCGACTTCTTTTAGAAGTCGGGGATCTTAGTTTTCACGGTTAATTTTGAGCGAAGAGTAATCAAAATAACTTGACTTGTAATATATTTTTAGCAATTTAGCCTGATACAGATAGGGAAAACACGTATATATAAGCAGTACGAGTAGTACTGACTCAAGCAATTGAGTGCAAGTACTTGCTCAAACAGGAAATTTGCAAGGAGTGAAGACCATTGCAGCATATTTTGGAACTAGAAGATGAAAAAGTAGTAGAAGGGTTGAGAGTAACCCGTTTTTTAAGGTACATGAATATATGGAGCGATCGCGCCCATAAAACAGCTACTTCCTTGATCCTACGAAAAGCCCTGCGAGTAACGCGAAATTCCAAATGCCTAGTTTGTATATTTTATGAGGTTGACGAGATGGTATCTTTATTAATGCCTTTGTGTCCTCGTCAACTTAGTCTGCGTAGGGGTAGCCCACCGTAGGTATCGCCTAAATACTTAGATAAAGATGCTTATATCCTAGTCGGCTGCGGATTCTCGTCTTTTTTTAGTAACACACTATTTACGCAATTACAGTCTCTCAAGCATATAAAACAGCGACATCAAAATTTACTTTCAAGTAGCCAATGAATTAATTAAATCATGGAATTTTAAAATTCTTTCATGAAAAAAATATAATTCCATTGAAAAACAATCTCTAAATAATCATCAGATTGAATCCAATATGTTTTATTATATATATGCCTATTAACTAATTCTTCTTTGATTAACACGAGCCAAAAATCCTCATGGCTATGCGATTCAGTCTGAATCAATCGCAGCTTTCTGTGTCAAATCATCAACACAAAAAGATAAATCAGACTTAGATTTAAGAGTCAGAACAGAAATATCATCAAACCTTGATTTAGTTAGAATATAAAATATTTAAATAGTCATAATTTATAAACTTTAAAATACATAATTTTATTCCAAAAGCAAAAAACAATGGTATGATAAAAAGCAATATTTGAAAGAACAATAGGTACTTTGAAATTGGAATTAATTGATCTACTTGATGTCTACTATCTTCCCTCAAGCCAACGGCTTATACTGCCGAGACATCACAGGAGGTTGTGAACGAAATAATAGTTCCCAACGAGCCGTTTGGCTCAACCTCTGAATGTTGCTACACCTGGTAAGCGGTTGCTTTTGAGATTACTCCCAACGATATCCGACCATCTGTGTACTACAAATAATTCACTAAAGCTGAATATAAAGCATCTTTTTCGAGTAACAAATACCCCTGATGAACCGCGCAAACTAGTTTTTACTCCGAGTCGGCATAGTGCCATAATTAGGTATAAGCAGTTTGATCTTGTTGCTCTTGAAAGATGAGAATAATCCCAGAGAAGTTAAAAGCTTTGTAGATTATTTGCAACACAGTTAACTTTTGGGAAGTCAACCGCCGTCAAGCTGGACTTAGTAATATCTATAATTTTCCAGTCAGATGCAGAGACAGTTATGGTAACAACAACTTAATCTGCCTGTGTACTAGAAAATATGCGAAAATGGTAGTTTGGACTACTGCCGATTTTATGGTTATCGCATACTAATATAGTCTGAAGTGAAAAATCGGCTTCAGCCAGGTGTATACTACCTTATTCTCAATCGATTAAAAACTCTGTAAACGTGCTATTCAATTGTCTGTAATATGAGTAACGACATAGATCTGATCAAACGTCTTGACCCCAGTGCGATGGATCAGATCATGCTTTATCTGGCTTTTAGTGCCATGCGGACGAGTGGGCACAGGCATGGGGCATTTTTAGACGCAGCCGCAACAGCAGCAAAGTGTGCAATTTACATGACCTATCTAGAGCAGGGACAAAACCTGCGAATGACAGGGCATCTGCACCACCTAGAGCCGAAACGAGTAAAAATTATTGTAGAAGAAGTCAGACAGGCGCTAACAGAAGGCAAACTGTTAAAAATGTTGGGTTCTCAAGAACCTCGCTATTTGATTCAATTGCCTTACGTCTGGCTAGAAAAGTATCCTTGGCAACCGGGGCGATCGCGCGTACCTGGTACAAGTCTGACAAGTGAAGAAAAAAGACAAATTGAGCAAAAACTGCCAAGTAACTTACCAGATGCCCAGTTAGTTAGCTCTTTTGAGTTTCTGGATTTGATTGAGTTTTTGCACAGGCGATCGCAAGAAGACTTGCCAACCGAACACCAAATGCCTTTGAGTGAAGCTTTGGGTGAGCATATCAAGCGTCGTCTACTCTACTCAGGCACAGTAACACGCATAGATTCTCCTTGGGGAATGCCCTTCTACGCACTTACTCGTCCTTTTTACGCCCCAGCAGACGATCAAGAACGCACTTACATCATGGTAGAAGATACCGCTCGGTATTTCCGCATGATGAAAAATTGGGCAGAACGGCGACGAAATGCCATGCGCTTATTAGAAGAACTTGATATTCTCCCAGAAAAAATGGAGCAAGCTATGGATGAATTGGATGAAGTTATCCGTGCTTGGGCAGATAAATATCATCAAGACGGTGGTATTGCAGTGGTCTTACAGACGGTTTTTGGTGAAAAAGAAGACTAGTTGCACTACGCAAAACTCAAAAAGCTTACATTATAAGCTTTTCACCGCTTTTGTCCCTTACTTAAAAGTAGGGGGATGATTGGTCTATTTACATTGTCATACTGTACTAATAGTATAAAAGTCACAAAACTGCTTGTGACTTTTGTATTGTAAGTATTTAGTTTGCATAATTTGCAAGCGTAAAGCAATTATGACGGATTCTATTATATAAATATTGTTGCTTCAGTCAAGCTAGTTTTGACTCCAATAGGACTTACTCAAAACTACACAAAGTAGGGGCAATACTCTGCGGGTATTTTGTTGGATAACTCGTAGACTAAGCTTTGCGTCTACATGAATTGCCTCTACCAAAAAATATAGGTTTGGACTATTTTGTGTGTAAGTCCTCTACAAGCTTGCTTACCTATAAATTTAAACTTGACAGACTAATAAGGTGGGCATTAGAACGCCCACCTTACTAATTAACCTATATTCTCAGCAATTACAAAGCACTGTATTTAATTAGTGCCGGGTTGCGTTGGAACAGTCGGTTGTGCTGGAACAGTCTGTTGCGTTGGAAACGGAACAGTCTCGATACTTGATCCTGCGGGAATGATGGTTGGTGGTGTTGAAGATGAAGCACCGATAACACTATCATCAGCACTAATACAAGTATCTAAGACTTGAGCAGGAGGAACATCGATTTGACTACGCAAGCCAACCACACACTGCCCAAAGCGCACGGGTAACAAACTACGTCCACAGTAATTTAAAACTGCCGGATTAGCTTCTTCTTTCGTACTTAAACTGACACCGACTACACAGGTAGCTAACTCTTCAGGTCGCCGGGCCTTCCCACAAGAAGAAAGTGCATCTGTCGCAGCAATTTGGGTTTCCTTATCAATTTTAACCACGCAAGCAGCCAAATCCGTTGGACGCAGTGCAGCTGCACAAGCTTGTGATGCCGCTTCTGCCGTTACGCCCACTTTTAAAAGACGACCTGCACAGTTACTATAATCATTGCTGTAGGAAGCAGCGATCGCTGGGTTGGGTAAGATCGTTGTCAACCATCCAGCTATAGCCAAAACTGGTACTATTAAACTTCTGGAGGTGGAACTGGCTTGTTTGTTCTTACCTCTATTAACCGCTTTGTTGCTCATTGACATTGCCATTCTCCAAACACCCAAAGTTATGCTAACTCAAATATTTTAAAAATCCTCTGTAATTCAATAATTTCAGCGTGAGCAAAGTTTAGACATAATTAATTATGTCGGAAATTGTGTTAATATAACTGTTTGAAAGATAAGTAGGCAACGTAAAAAGTATTTCAGAGTAAGAATACTGCGTACACCAATCTGATGATTGAGTAGCCTACGAAACTAAATAAAAACAAAAAACTTATTGGCAGAAGTACGGCGTGACAGGTCGGAATTCAAGCTTGGAAGCTAGTACGTCGGTACCGACTTAAAGCAACTGGCACAAAAGTTGAAGCCTCTACTCTGGTAGGATACGTCATACCAAGGCAAGCAGCTTCAAAAACCAAGAATCCCCTGATTTTTAATCAGTGGTATGTCAACATAGAATGTTTGGGTAAAGTTTAAACAGGATTAGATTAAGGAAACTCATGTCCCGATATAGAGGGCCACGCCTCAGAATTGTCCGTCGCTTAGGCGACCTACCAGGATTGACTCGTAAAAGCGCCAGACGCGCTTACCCACCTGGTATGCATGGTCAGAACCGTAAGAAACGCTCTGAGTATGCCATCCGTCTAGAAGAAAAGCAAAAGCTCCGTTTCAACTACGGTTTGACTGAAAAACAATTGCTCCGCTATGTGCGGAAAGCCAGACGTGTTACTGGTTCTACCGGACAAGTGCTGCTGCAATTGTTAGAAATGCGCTTGGATAATACCGTTTTCCGCTTGGGTATAGCCCCGACTATCCCAGCCGCTCGTCAATTGGTGAATCATGGTCACGTAACTGTTAATGGTCGTGTGGTGAATATTGCCAGCTACCAATGCCGTCCTGGAGAAGTAATTGCAGTCAGGGATCGGGCACAATCACGGAAGTTGGTGGAAGCTAACTTGCAATATCCCGGTTTGGCAAACCTCCCCAGTCATTTGGAGTTTGACAAAAATAAGTTGGTTGGTAAAGTCAACAGTGTTATTGAGCGCGAATGGGTGGCACTACAAGTTAATGAACTACTTGTGGTGGAATACTACTCACGACAAGCGTAATAGTCATTTTTTCTTAGTCATTTGTCCCTAGTTATTTGCAAAGGACAAAGGACCAATGACTAGCCACCAATTTGTGACATAGTGCGAGTATATGTACCGACAATCCCAGAATCGCGCCCTTTAAAGTTAACTTCTGGCTTGATTCCAAGTAAATGCCTCACCTGTTCTTGTAATTGAGTGGTACTAGTGCCAGAACGCAGAGCAGTTTTTAAATCTATTTGACCAGTTTCATTCAATAAACAGGGACGCAGCCAGCCATCAGCACTCAGGCGCATCCGGTTACAGCGATCGCAAAAACATTCTGACATTTGACTAATAAATCCTAGTGTCCCCTTCGCACCAGGAATTTGAAAGACATCAGCAGGGCCAGCCCCACGAACTTGAGATTCTGTCAAGCCCCAGCGATCGCGGATTTGTTGCCGTAAATCGGCTGATGATACCCAACCGCGATCGCCAAACAAATCCACATTCCCAATAGGCATAAATTCAATAAATCGAACGTGCCACTGTTTATCAATTGTCAGGGCGGCTAAATCTAGAATTTCGTGGTCATTAACGCCAGGAATTACCACCACATTCAGCTTCAGTGGGTCGAATCCGACGTGGTGGGCAGCTTGAATGCCATGCCAAACTTGTTGCCAACGAGAACGCCCCTGATTACCGATAATTTGATTAAAAGTGTCAGGATCGAGAGAGTCTAGACTGATATTAATTCGTCGCAGACCAGCATTGTAGAGGTTTTGTGCCATCGGAGCCAGCAAAAACCCGTTGGTGGTCATTGAAAGGTCTTGAGTTTGGGGTAAAGTTGCGATCGCACTGACCAAATCCACCACACGCGGACGCAATAAGGGTTCACCCCCTGTCAAACGAAACCGATTAAAGCCTACTGGAATAAATACTTCCTTAATTAAGGTGAGCAACTCCTCATCAGTTAACAGCTGTTGCTTGAGAATATAGTCCAGTTCTACTCCCTCTGGCATACAGTATTGACAACGAAAATTACAGCGATCGATTAAACTAATGCGGAGGTAGTCTACCTGGTTCATCGTTTTATTTTTATTCTCTCTGATCAATTAAAGACCTCACTGAGGTGGTTTACCCCTTCCTACTATATTTGTTGTAATTCAAAATACCGTACTCCCCCTTAAGTGAGAGTCCGCAGATTATGGCATAATAAGCCGATCGCATCCACTAGTTATCATCAATCGTGCAAGACACCGACTCCATCAACGACCTTGCTGCTGCTTTACTACAGCCAGCAGATATCAGCTTTGAACTGCCCGATCCAGAAGATGAACAGATTCTAGAGTCTGATTTTCAACAGCAGCTAGAAATAGCTTGGCAGGTATGCGATCGCTTTGATTTGCAGACTGAAATCTGGCGGGGGCGAATTTTACGGGCGATCCGCGACAGAGAAAAAGTGGGTGGTGATGGGCGCGGTACTGGCTTTCTGCGATGGCTAAAAGAGCGGGAAATCAGCAAAAGTCAAGCTTACGCCTGGATTCAACTGGCCAATAGTGCCGATACTCTGATTGAAGACGGGAAACTCGACCCCAGTTCTGTGAATAATTTCAGTAAACGAGCATTTGTTGAAACCTCCAAAGCATCGCCAGAAGTGCAACAGATGGTGAGTGAAGCCGCCCAAAAAGGCGATCGCATTACCAGGCGCGAAGTGCGCCAACTCAGCGATGAATGGACAGCCATGTCCTCAGATTTATTACCTGAATCTGTCAGAGAAAAAGCCGCAGATAACACCCTTCCGCCGCGCTACATCGCCCCATTGGTGAAGGAAATGGAAAAACTGCCAGAATCGCACCAAAAGTTTATCCAGAAAGAAATTGCTGCCAATCCTGATGTGGATACCCTGAAACAGGTAACAAGCGAAGCGCGTAACTTGGCCAAATATCTCAAAGGGGCGGCTCAAGTTCAAGCGCTGACGCAGGAAAATGTTGATATTGAAACAGCCTTAGAAGAAGCGCAAAGAGTCGGCTGTTTGAGCATTGCTGCGGATTTGGTCAATCAAGCATCCCAGATTGAACAAACGATCGCTAAACTCTACATGACGTGGAAACGAATTGGCAATTTGGCAGATAGATTATATGTAGATACTGGTGCAAGTACACCCAACTTGCGATCGCTCCTCACTTGCTTAGAACCTCTGGGTGGTGAAATCATGGAATTGCAACTTAGTGGTGCAACTGAACACACTGTTCGTGTGCAAATTCAGGAGACGAGTTAGGGAATAGACAATAGGCTAACTTGGCAGTAATTGCGATCGTGATTACTCCCAAGTTACAGAAATTGAACCTTAATTCAGAGACTGTTTAACTTGTCTCAAAGTCTAACGAGCAGCGCAAGATGTAGCCGTGAGTGACGAATTATGAGGCGACGCAGTGGGTACTTGAGCAACCAAAACCACATTACCATCGGCATCCATTACCCATCCCTGGGCTTCTACAATTTGAGTAGGTTCATTGACAGAATTAACTTTCTGTGATTTTTCTTCTGTATTTCGCTGCGCCTGAAGAACCGCTCTTTTCTGAATACCAGCAGCACTATTTTTACTCTCTGGCTCTAGTGTGATCCAATCTGCCAGCACCGCATCATCAGCTATCAATGGCTGCGTGGGATCGGCTACTAATCCTCCACGCCCAGTAGCAATAAAGGAACTGCTTCCTATTTTTGCACCAGAATTACAACCAGCAGCAATTTGCTGGGAAGCATCAACCAGATTTACAGGTAGTTCCACTAATCCTTTACTAGGGTCAGTATCTGGTGAGTTGATTTGTACAGTGCCATTTAATGTAGGGTCTTGCTGAGAAAATGCAGTGATGTCACTTGTTAGCAGGTTATTCGGGTTTCTTTCGCCTGTTGGATCAAGCCTCTCTACATCTGCACCTGTGCGCCGCACAAAACCAAAGATTTTCTTAGTGGTGATTGTGATTTTACCACCAGAGCCGAAGTTGGCGTTGGCGGTGATATCGTTATTTCCGAAGGGAGTGGCGACAAGGAAGCCCTTTGGTGCATAGATGGTGATTTTCCCTCCATCTCCATTAGCTCCTGCATTAGTAGATATCTCACTATTGCGACGCATCAATAGTAAGTCCTGCACCTCTAGTGAAATATTTCCGCCTTTACCTGACTCACTATTCGATGTGAGCTTTCCTTCATCGAGCATGATAGAGCGAGCGGTTACATTTAGTGCGCCTGGTGTTTCTGTGATATTTGTATTTTCTGAGGGAATCGCATTTTGTGGAATCTTAACATCCACAGCAATTGCAGCCCCGTCGCGGACAATCAATTGTCCTGTGGTGACGTTAATAGTTCCCGTATTTCCGTACCTTAAAGCCGAAGCAAACAACCCACTAGGATTGCCTGCTGGTGAAGTTCCAATTAGCTCTACAGACTTGGAGGCATTCACAGTCAAATTTCCTCCTTTTCCAGTAGCTGGTGTCACTTCAAAGTTATCCAATAATGTAGTAGACTCTGTTGAAACGCCTGCACCATTTTGGACACTTAATTTTTTTGTATTTATTGTTACGTCTCCTGCCAGCCCCGCACCACCAGTGATACTAAATAATGCAGTAAGAAAAGCATCACTACCACCAATAATATCTACTGTCTCGGAGGCGTTAACTGTCAAATTTCCTCCTTCTCCAATACTTCCAGTAGAAGTGCCTACTTGTGAACCTTTTTGGACAATCAACCTTCGAGTATTGATTATTAATTCTCCTGCATTTCCGCTACCAAAAGTTCCAGTCCTCAAGGTTGTATTGGGATCAATTAGTTCTACGGACTCTGCACCTGTGACCATTAAATTTCCCCCTGATGGTGAGCCTAAAGTTATAGCCCAGATCCCTGAACCGCCAGTGAGTAAGACATGTCTACCGTGGACTTGAATATTACTAACTCCATCGCCACTGGTATCTACAGTAGATGGAAACTCGAAACCGTCAATAATTCGCGGGATTAGTTGAATGTTCTTAAAATCCTGAACACCCTCATATCCCAAAGCCCAGCCTTGGTTCGTTGGGTTGAGACTAACCAGACTATTGCTAGCAACGCTTCCTAGCTCAATTCGTCCGGAAGGTGCTGTTAAGTTGCCACCCTCCAAGACTATATCACCACCTACAAGTGCCAAGGTTTTGTCTGGCCGCACTTGTAAACCAACGTTTTGATCTAGAATATTTTTAGTATCGTTAACTAAACTAGAAGCTTGAGACTGATTATGGATAGGAGCCGCAGTTGCTTCAAATTGTAAACCAACGGGAACACTGACTGTGAGTAGGGGTGTAGTCTGAGGACTAGTGCTAAATTTGGTACCATCAGCAAAGTTCAGACTAGTGGCTGTGCTAGCTACAAATGAACCACCTATTTGCAAAGAAGCATTGGGACCAAAAATAATCCCATTAGGATTAATGAGAAACAGGTTAGCTGTGCCATTAGCTTTTAGAATGCCTTGAATATTGGAAACAGACTTACCTGTTACCCGACTTATAATGTTTTGAACACTGTCAGCATTTTTAAACTCAGCTGTACTTCCATTAAGAACCGAAAATTCATTAAAACTGTGGAACAGATTACTTTGTACTTGTGTTCCACCTTCAATAGTTATAGTACTACCTTCTGTTTTAACAATGGTAGGTAGAGTACCATCCTGTGTGATTTGGGCAATAGCAGAGTTGACAGAGAAAACTATCACACCACCTATAGCAACTCCTAGACTTTGAAACCAGCCCCAAAAAGTACTCATACCTAATAATGAACCTCTTCAAAGAAATATTTAGTTTCTAAACAACGGTGATGCTGCACTTACATACAAGTGGAACTTAACATCATGACTATATGTAATGCTGAACGAAGGTTATTCATTGCTCCGCTATTGCTATGTACGCATCTGACTGAATTTATAAAATATATTAAGCGCGTCTAGTTTGGAGAGACACTTGCGTCGCTACATTAAAGCGATTATGGGCAAGGAACACAACGTCCAAGCCTATCCATACAGCAAAACATTTGCATAACCCGTTTAGCAGGAATTGGTTGTAAAAATCCCTGGGCTTGGCGTTCGATATTAATATTATTAGATTGAATTTGAGTTACTTCAATACTACACTGAAATCTAATTTCAAAATTGTTGTTTTTAGATATACCATGTTTTTCTAGTATTTTACTTAAGTTAGAGTTATTTATGCTCTCACTGATTTCCTGCTGCAACTCGTCTTGTAACTGCTGTAATTCTTGAGGATCAATGACTGCTTGCTGTGAAGTTGGAGATTCCATGAATTTTACTTTCCTTGCAGAATGGTAAATGTGTAAATTTATCTTGTGATGTACTAAATTAACCTGATTTCAATTAGTACAGTTTGGCAACGAACGAATCAAGGATACAGAGTCTAGGGTGGCACGAGAGCATTAGGTTTCTAAAGCTCTTGCGAACTTGCATAATTATGACTTCAGCTTGGCTAGTTATAATTACGCATTGTGTAACAAAACTTCATATATTTCTGCCGGATTTCCTTAAAGCATTCATGAATATGGCTACTTTCCGTTAGTTATTCAAGTGGATTGAGTAATTGATACCTCCTCAACTCTCATACTGTGCTTACGGTTTGGATAAGCCCATAGGCTTTATTAGAAAAAGCGATCGCTTACATAAATTCATTGCGAAAAAGCGATCGCACTTACAGCTGAGTTTAGGGCGATCGCTTGTATGAAGGTTATTGCAAAGGAGCGGTCGCACTCAAAACTGAGTTTAGTAGAAGGTGCGATCGCTTGTATAAAGGTTATTGCAGTGGGCTACACTAACGCACCACAGCTGATTTGAGTAGAAGGTGCGATCGCTTGCTTACATGAAGGTCATTGCGAATAAGCGATCGCACCACACCTGAGTTCAGTACAAAGAGCGAAGCGATCGCTTGCATGAGGGTCATTGCGAAAAAGCGATGTCTACGACGGACTACGCCAGCGCACCAACAAAACTTACGAGAATCTCAAATTTTAATTACCAGCGCAAGATGTAGCGATGAGTGAAGAATTATGAGGCGACGCAGTGGGTACTTGAGCAACCAAAACCACGTTCCCATTGGCATCCACTACCCATCCTTGAGCTTCCACAATTTGAGTAGGTTCATTGACAGAATTAACCTTCTGTGATTCTTCTGTGTTTCTCTGCTTGTGAACAACCACTCTCTTCTGGATACCCTCAGCACGATTCTGACTCTCTGGCTCCAGTGTGATCCAATCTGCTAGCACCGCATCATCAGCTATCAATGGCTCCGTGGGATTGGGCGCTATTCCTCCACGCCCAGTTGTAATAAATGAACTTCTGGCTATTTTTCCACTAGAATTACAACCAGCAACAATTTGCTGGGAAGCATCAACCAAATTTACAGGCAATTCCACTAATCCTTGACTGGGGTCAACATCTGGTGAGTTGATTCGTACCGTGCCATTTAATGAAGGGTTTTGCTGAGAAAACGCCGTGATGTCACTTGTTCGCACGTTATTCGGGTTGATTTCTTCGCGATCGAGTTTTTCTACATCTGCACGAGTGCGCGGTACAAATCCAAAAGTGTTCTTAGCGGTGATTGTGATTTTACCACCAGAGTCAGAGAAGGCATTGGCAGTGATATCGTTATTTCCCAAGGGAGTAGCGACGATGAAGCCATTAGGTGCATTGATGATGATATTACCGCCATCTCCACCCAGTCCTGTTGTACCTGCGTTAGTGGTGATTTGACTTTCGCGGCGCATCAATAATAAGTTCTGCACCTGTAGGGTAATATTCCCACCTTTACCTGACTCACTATTAGATATGAGTTTTCCTTTATTGTCGAGAAGTATGGAGCGAGCGGTTATATTTAAATAGCCTGCTTTTCCAAGATTATTTGGATCTCCGATATAGATTACATTTTTTCGAGCTTGGCTGCTCACAGTTATTGCAGCCCCATCCTTGATAATCAATTGCCCTGTAGTTAGGGTCAAGTTTCCACCATCTCCAGGCCCTTGAGTCCCAGAAAATAAGCTACTGAGCTTAGAGCCATTTGGTGAAGTTCCGATTAATTCTACCGACTCGGAAGCGTTCACCGTCAAGTTTCCTGCATTTCCTGTAGCTGGTGTAAGTTGGTTCGGAATAAACCTGTATATGCCCTCAGAACTTGTTGATATTCTTGCTCCTCCTTCGATACGCAATTTTCCAGTATTAACTGTGATGTTTCCAGCGTTTTTATCGCCGTAAGTTGCACTAAATAATCCACTGGATATTAAATCACTACCATCTCGAAAGACAGGGATGGTAGTGCCACCAATTACTTCCACGGAATCTGAAGCGTTTATGGTCAATTGCCCCTGCAATTGCGCTCCACTTTTGACCACCAACTTCTTAGTATTGACATTTATGTTTCCAGAGTTTGCGTTGGAAAAACTCTGAGTAAACAGTTGTGAGTCTTGTTCAATTACTACAGAATCTGAAGCGTTCACTGTCAAATTCCCCCCTGATTGCACTCCAAAGGGATTAACTAGAATTAGGAAACTGCCATCTACTCGTACAAATCCCCCTTGCAGGTGGATATTGCCGCTACCATTTCCATGAGTATCTACAATAGATGGAATTTTATTTAACTGGATGATTTCGATATTCTGGAAATTTTGAACACCTTCATATCCCAAAACCCAACCTTGGTTCATTGGGCTTAAACTGACCAGACTATTGCCACCAACGCTTCCTAATTCAACCCTTCCTCCCCTTGCCGTTATATTTCCACCCTCTAGCGTGATATTACCGCCTATAAGTGCCAAGGTTTTGCCTCGCTGCACCTCTAAACCAACGCCTTGTCCAAAGATATCAACTGCGCCGTCTGGACTTGCTTGAGATTGATTGCGGATGGGAGCCGCAGTTGCTCCAAATTGTAAGCCAATGGGAACACTTAATGTCAGTAGAGGTTTAGCTTGAGGAGATGTAGCACTAAACTTTGTACCATCAGTAAAGTTCAAGCTACTCGCCGTAGTTGCCACAAATGAACCGCCAATATTTAAAGAAGCATTGGGCCCAAAAATAATGCCGTTAGGGTTAATCAGAAACAGGTTCGCCGTGCCGTTAGCTTTCAGAATGCCATCTATCTTAGAAATGGAATTACCTGTCACCCGACTGATAATGTTCTGAATATCTATTGCATTATTAAAGTAGGCTGTCCTTTCCGCAGAGACAGAAAACTGTTCAAAGCTGTGGAATAAGTTTGTACCACGAACTGCCCCACCATCAATCTGGTCTATAAGCTGACTATCGATTAGCTTTGGTGTAATGATTGAGCTTTCAGATTCAAGTGTGCCATCTTTTTGTATTTGGGCTAAGACAAAACTCTCAAAGAAAGTGAGTACTCCAGCAATTGCTAATGTACTCACTATCCCTAACTCCCAGTACCAACTACTTCGGTATCGAGACATGACAAACTTGCACCAAAAAAATAAGAGTATATTAAAATACTGCTCTTTGCTAGTTAAATTAAGTTAAGTGGGTGTAAACAATTAAAGGTTTCTAATAAGGGATTCAGCCCTGACTACGAGCCAATCTAATTAATCATCTTACATTGCGTAAGATGATTTTATTTGTCCTTGCTCACTAACTTATGGTGATACTTGAAATTATCTCTGTAGCCTAACTAGTAAATGCAAAGTTCAGTATTTTTATACTCACTAGAATAAACTTTTTACAGTGTAAAAACTAAATTATTTAGCAGTTACAACCTAGAGGACTGCCAGTTGAAGGGCAAGGAATACACCATGATTTTTCCATCAGCACAATTTCCTGTTTTGGAGTTGCTGGCAATAATTCATTTACTTGCTCTATATTCGCTGCGTCACCAGGTTTGATTTTATTTGGGTCAAGATTACACTGCCATTGAACGATTAAGGCTCTATCATCTAATACACCGTATTTCTCAAGCACACTGTATAAATCAGCGTTATTAACACTTTCAAGCAGTTTTTGCTCAATCTCGGCTTGTAACTGTTGTAATGTTTCGGAGTTCATGACTGTTTCCATTTCCTACAGAATGTGTATAATTCTGCTTCAGCTGGGCCCGGAACAATTACGCATAGCATCATAAAAATTAATATTTTACTTATCTCGCGCTTCACCAAAATCTAAAATTCAGACAGCTTCCTTTGCTAATTCTTAATTCCCGTTGCAGCAATACCTTGAATAAACTGACGCTGACCGATGAAAAATAATACCATCACTGGAACTGTCGCTATTGTCACCGCCGCCATCATCAAAGGCCAATTATTCGTAAATTGTTCTTGAAATTCAGCCAACGCCAGTTGCACTGTTCTTAATTCGGGACGGGTTGTAAATACCAGAGGTTTAAACAAATCATTCCATTCGCCGATGAAAGTGAACAAAAACAGCGTCACCAGGGCCGGACGGGCTAAAGGTAACATTACCCGCCACAATATTTGTAATCTGGTTGCCCCATCGATGGCTGCGGCTTCCTCTAATTCCACAGGAATTGTCTGGAAATACTGACGTAATAAGAAAATCCCAAACCCATTGACAGCAGTGGGTAAAATGAGCGCCCAGTATGTATTTATCAAGTGTCCCCACTTCAAAACCAAAAAGATGGGAATCACCAATAACTGAAAAGGAATTACCAAAGTTGCTAAAACAACCAATAGCAGTGCTTGCCGTCCCCGAAACTTCAGCCGTGCTAAGGCGTAACCAGCCAAAGCAGAAGTGACAATCTGAAACGCCGTCACAGCGATCGCTACCAAGGTAGAATTAGCAAACGCCAGCAAAAATTTTCCCTGTTGCCATGCAACACGGTAATTAGCTAAAGACCAGTTATTTTTAGACAAATTTTCTGGGCTGGCGGCTGTCGATGCAAAGGAGGTGAGAAAAACCACAAATAGCGGTAGTAAAACGATAAATGCCCCTAGCAGTAAGACTACTAGGCTCAAAAAATCACCAGATTTCAGATTCGGGTTTGGTTTGGACATAAATTTATCTGTAAAGCATTTGTTTCGCTAGTACTACAGCATCTCCCCCAGCAACAGTTAATCTATAAACATAGTTACTTGTTAAGTTAAATTAAACCACAGTGATTGTTACCCTCAGTTCATAGGGTAAATTGAATCCTGGTGTCCAATAATTCAGGTTTACAGGAGTAAACATAACCATGCAGCAGCTTACAGACCAATCTACAGAATTAGATTTCAAAAGCGAAACATACAAAGATGCTTATAGCCGGATTAATGCGATCGTGATTGAAGGGGAACAAGAAGCCCATGAAAATTACATCACACTAGCCCAACTGCTGCCAGAATCTCATGATGAATTGCTTCGCCTATCCAAGATGGAAAGCCGCCATAAGAAAGGATTTGAAGCTTGTGGGCGCAATTTGGCTGTTACCCCAGATTTGCAATTTGCCAAAGAGTTTTTCTCCGGCCTACACCAAAATTTTCAAACAGCTGCCGCAGAAGGAAAAGTGGTTACTTGTCTGTTGATTCAGTCTTTAATTATTGAATGTTTTGCGATCGCAGCATATAACATTTACATCCCCGTAGCCGACGATTTTGCCCGCAAAATTACTGAAGGGGTAGTTAAAGAAGAATACAGCCACCTCAATTTTGGAGAAGTTTGGTTGAAAGAACACTTTGCAGAATCCAAAGCTGAACTTGAACTTGCAAATCGCCAGAACCTACCCATCGTCTGGAAAATGCTCAACCAAGTAGAAGGTGATGCCCACACAATGGCAATGGAAAAAGATGCTTTGGTAGAAGATTTCATGATTCAGTATGGTGAAGCATTGAGTAACATTGGTTTTACGACTCGCGATATTATGCGCTTGTCAGCCTACGGACTCATAGGTGCTTAAAGCTAGTTAGGAGTGAGAAATTATGAGCCGTACTCCTAACTCCTAATTCCTAACTCCTAATTCCCAAGTCCTAACTCCTAATCCCCCGCGCTCAAGATAGCATAAGCCTAATAATCACTACATGTTTGGTCTAATTGGACATCTGACTAGTTTAGAACACGCTCAAGCGGTAGCCCAAGAATTGGGATACCCAGAATATGCCGATCAAGGGCTAGACTTTTGGTGCAGCGCCCCGCCGCAAATTGTCGATACTATTATTGTCACCAGTGTAACTGGGCAACAAATTGAAGGAAGGTATGTAGAATCTTGCTTTTTGCCGGAAATGCTAGCTAGTCGCCGCATCAAAGCCGCAACACGGAAAATCCTCAACGCCATGGCCCATGCACAGAAGCACGGCATTAACATCACAGCTTTAGGCGGATTTTCCTCGATTATTTTTGAAAACTTTAAGTTAGAGCAGTTTAGCCAAGTCCGCAATATCAAACTAGAGTTTGAACGCTTCACCACAGGAAACACGCATACTGCCTACATTATTTGTAAGCAGGTGGAAGAAGCATCCAAACAACTGGGAATTAATCTATCAAACGCGACTGTTGCGGTATGTGGAGCAACTGGGGATATTGGTAGTGCCGTTACACGCTGGCTAGATGCGAGAACAGATGTCCAAGAACTCCTGCTAATCGCCCGCGATCAAGAACGTCTCAAAGAGTTGCAAGGCGAACTGGGGCGGGGTAAAATCATGAGTTTGACAGAAGCGCTACCCCAAGCCGATGTTGTAGTTTGGGTTGCTAGTATGCCCAGAGGCATGGAAGTTGACCCTACCACTTTGAAACAACCCTGTTTGTTGATTGATGGTGGCTATCCTAAAAACTTAGCGACAAAAATTCAATATCCTGGCGTACACGTGTTAAATGGTGGAATTGTAGAGCATTCCCTGGATATTGACTGGAAAATTATGAAAATAGTCAATATGGACGTGCCAGCCCGTCAATTGTTTGCCTGTTTTGCCGAATCAATGCTGCTGGAATTTGAGAAGTTATACACGAACTTTTCGTGGGGACGGAATCAGATTACCGTAGATAAAATGGAGCAGATTGGCCGGGTGTCAGTAAAACATGGATTTAGACCGTTGTTGGTTTAGTCATTGGTCATTAGTCATTTGTCCTTGGTCATTAGTCATTGGTCATTTGTTATTTGCAAAGGACAAAGGACAAAGGACAAAGGACAAAGGACAAAAGGCAAAGGATAGATAACTTATAACTCGTAATTGATAAACCCTACGATGGCAACTACCGAGCGTAAACCGCTACTGTTAGATTTTGAAAAGCCCCTAGCAGAACTTGCAACCCGAATCGATCAAATTCGGCAACTTGCAGAAGAAAATGGTGTCGATGTTTCTGGTCAAATTCGTCAACTAGAAGCACGCGCCATGCAACTACGTGAGGAAATTTTTACTAGTCTATCGCCTTCCCAGCGATTACAAGTCGCTCGTCATCCGCGTCGCCCCAGTACTCTCGATTACATTCAGGCTATTAGTGATGAATGGATGGAATTGCATGGCGATCGCTGCGGTGGTGACGATCCGGCTTTAGTTGGTGGTGTTGGTCGTCTTAGTGGGCAACCTGTGGTGATGTTGGGTCATCAAAAAGGTCGTGATACCAAAGACAATATTGCCCGTAACTTTGGAATGCCTTATCCTGGCGGCTACCGCAAGGCGATGCGGTTAATGGAACATGCCAATAAATTTAGTATGCCGATACTAACTTTTATTGACACGCCGGGAGCTTGGTCTGGGGTAGAAGCAGAACACCAAGGTCAAGGAGAAGCGATCGCTTACAACTTACGGGAAATGTTCTGCTTAGATGTGCCAATTATCTGCACAGTCATTGGTGAAGGTGGTTCCGGTGGCGCACTCGGTATTGGCGTAGGCGATCGCCTACTCATGTTTGAACACTCCGTTTATACCGTCGCCACTCCCGAAGCCTGCGCCGCCATTTTGTGGAAAGATGCTGGCAAGGCTCCCCAAGCCGCCGTGGCTCTGAAAATTATTTCCCACGACCTGAAAAAATTGGGAATTATCGACCAAATACTGCCTGAACCCACTGGTGGCGCTCATTCCGATCCTTTAAAAGCTGCTACCACTCTCAAGCAAGTTCTGCTAGAAAATTTGGACGAACTCAATCGTTTAACCGCTCCAGAACGCCGCCAACTGCGTTATGAAAAATTCCGCAAAATTGGTGTTTTTACAGAAGTTGCCCACTAACGGCACTGCATAATGATTGATTAATAAAGCAGAAATGCTATAATTGCCTATGTGCTTAAAGATTTTTAACAATCTAGCCATAGGCATTTGTATGTTTGGTAAACCTACTCAATTTGATTGAGTAGCTTTTGTGTTATTAAGTAATTTAATTTCAGTGTCCGGCGTGGTTTTCCAGGCAATAATTTGTTGTCTTCACTGTTGAAACCCACAATACGCCTACTATTGCACTGAATCATAGCAGTTGCTTAATTGAAATCATCAAATTTTTAGGTTCCTTTAATCTATCCAAACCAAGAAGTGTGAATAATTGGGTGGTAATAGGCTTTGGGAACTGCCAAAAAATTGGGAGACACCATGAGTGTTGAGCAAAAACGACGCGCCCTAATTACAGGGGCAAGTAGTGGAATTGGGAAAGCAACGGCTTTAGCCTTTGCGAAAGCGGGAATAGATGTCGCCTTAGTTAGCCGTTCTTTGGATAAGTTGGAGGCGGTAAGAGAAGCAGTCGAGCATACTGGGGTGGAAGCGAAAGCTTACGCTGTAGACTTAGCGCGGCTCTCCGAAGTCAAAGAAAATATCCAAGCGCTCGCCCTTGACTTTGGCGATATAGACATTCTGGTAAATAATGCCGGCATCGCCTATACAGGCAATTTGAGCGAAACCCCCTTAGAAGACTGGCAGCAGGTAATTGACTTGAATCTTACCAGCGTGTTTCAGTGCATTTTAGGAATTTTACCTTCAATGCGCGATCGGGGCACGGGCACAATTATCAACGTCGCTTCAATTGCCGCCAAACAACCGTTTCCCGGTTGGGGAGCATACAGCGTCAGCAAAGCTGGTTTGATTGCCCTCTCTCAAACCCTCGCACAAGAAGAACGCACCCACGGCATTCGTGTCACAGCTATCTCTCCTGGCGCAGTCAATACCGAACTTTGGGACACAGAAACAGTCCATGTCAACTTAGACCGTTCTAAGATGTTAACCCCAGAAATAGTGGCTCAGTCAATTCTCCACACAGTTCTGTTACCACAACAGGCAGTTATAGACGAATTGACCCTGATGCCCAGTGCTGGCGCACTTTAATTTCTCCTTTGTCATCAGTCCTTTGCAAATAACCAATGTACTAATGACTAATGACTAATGACCAACTTTCAAAACATAACCAAGACTGAATCATGACTATCGCTAGTTCCAACGGTTCCAATTACTCTCAATCGCCTCTGATTCCTGACTTGGCAGAAGCCATAACTCCTAGACCCGATCGCAATACGAATAACGGGCGACAAGCTGATGTGTTCCCGCCAAAAGAGGAACATATAGAGGAAATGAAGGATGCAGTGCGGAAAATAATATTGGGCGTTGGCGAAGATCCTGAACGCGAAGGACTCCTCAAAACACCAAAGCGAGTGGCCGAGGCAATGCGGTTTCTTACCAGTGGCTACAACCAATCCCTTGAAGAACTAGTTAACGATGCCATCTTTGATGAAGGGCATAACGAGATGGTACTAGTCCGAGATATTAATTTCTTTAGTCTGTGCGAACACCACATGCTGCCATTTATGGGTAGAGCGCACGTTGCTTATATCCCCAACCAAAAAGTTGTAGGACTGAGCAAACTGGCCCGCATTGTTGAGATGTATTCCCGTCGCTTGCAAGTCCAGGAGAGGTTAACCCGCCAAATTGCTGAAGCAATCCAGACCATTCTAGAACCTCGAGGCGTAGCCGTTGTGATGGAAGCTAGCCACATGTGTATGGTAATGCGAGGCGTACAAAAACCAGGTTCTTGGACTGTCACTAGCGCAATGGTTGGCGTGTTCCAAGAAGAGCATAAAACCCGCGAAGAATTTTTTAACTTGATTCGCCATCAACCAGCGTTCTTTTAAGGAATGGGGAATGGGGAATGGGGGTATTATGTTATTCCATTTTCTTGCTTCCCCTGCTCCCCCTGCTCCCCTTCTCCCTGCTCCTTATTCCCTATTCCCCAATTTCTCAAACAACTTGGTTACTTTATCTAAATCCTTATCTCCAGGTGCGCGTTCTACACCACTAGATAAATCAACACCACTGGGATTAACCTGACTTAAAGCTTCCAGAATATTATCTGCTGTTAATCCCCCAGCTAAAAACCAAGGGCAATTGGGGTTAAATTGCTCTAATATTTTCCAATCTAAGGTTTTACCTGTACCACCAAGTTGTTCGGGATGATAGGCATCCAGTAGTAAAGTATCTACGTATTTTGTGTAATCAGCCGCCGTGCCCAGATGCTCAAGACTACGAATTCTAAGTGCTTTAATAATTTCTACATTTGGTAAAGCTTGGCGTAATTGGTAGCAAAAATCTGGTAACTCATCCCCGTGTAACTGAACCCCCGTCAACCCAGAATCAACAACTATCTGGCTGATTTCAAGAATACTAGCGTTGGCAAAAACTCCAATTGTGTCAATATTTGCTGGGAGTTCTGCCACGGCTGCCCGAATTTGGGATGTAGTCACGTAGCGAGGGGAGTTTGGTACACAAATAAATCCTAGTGCTGTTGCGCCCAGAGAAGCGATCGCTAGAGACTGCTGTGGTTGAGTAATGCCGCAAATTTTAACGCGCATGAATATTTAATAGATTTACAATAATCATCAAGAAAGTCTAAACTATCCGAAAAACTTTTGTGCCTTGGTAATTTTATAATTTTGTAGGTCTACATTTTAGGAGACAAAAGCTTGATTTCATCTATTTTACTAGCAGCCCAGGCAACTGTTCCCGCAACACCTGCGTGGAATCCTACAGTCGGCATCATCATCAGCATCAGCAGCTTAGTAATGGTTCTACTAAGTACTAGGATCGAAAAACCGCTAGTTGGCCCCAAGTTCCCCATCCTGCCGATTAGTATTCCAACATTCGTTGCAGCGATGGCTTTTGGTCATATTGTTGGCGTTGGTATCGTTTTAGGACTGACTAACATCGGTCGTCTGTAGTTTTGCGACGATCGCGGCGTTGCTTGTAACGCTGCGATCAATACAAAATTCCTGAAAACGATTTTAGTTCTTTCTCCAGCAAGGTAACTCATAAGCATCAGCCAGTTAGCCTCCGTGTAGTAAGCCTAACTAAGGGGGGAGGCATTAACCTTCCCCTTGAGGGACGATCCAACTGCTTGATCAGAGGAGGATTTATATGGCTTTAGAGACGGGATTAATCCCCTCTGTAAGGCTTATTGAGTTAATTAATGCAGGAGAAAGAACTATGATGTCATCAATTTTATTAGCAGCCCAAGCCACTTTACCCAAAACTGGCACAGGATGGAACTTGACTGAAGCTGGAATTATTACTGGCGCTTGTCTATTATGTCTTTTGATTATTCCTCGGACAATTCGCTATCCTCACGTTGGGCCTAAGATGCCTTTGCCCTTTCCGTCGCTGTTCAATAATCCCAGTGCTGCTACATTCCTCGCCGCGATGAGCGCCGGCCACCTGATCGGCACTGGTACCGTCTTAGGATTGAGTAATCTCGGCATTATCTAAATTAAATTTATATTTTTTCCACATAACATACTCAAAAAGCGGACATGGTGAGCAAGGGGCAGGGAGATCAGGAGAACAACCCAATTCCCAATTCCCAATTCCCAATTCCCAATTTTAGGGTTTTGCTCACAGGCATTAATTGTCTATTCTAGAAATAAGAGCATTTTGGAACTCGGCACTACCAAATTGATGCTCAGATATATACGCAAGTATTGCTGTATAGGAACTACTGGCGATATCTAGTTTTAGGACAATGTAATGCAAACAAATTGGAAAATTGGGTCTTTATTTGGAATTCCCCTGTTTTTAGACCCGTTATGGTTTGTGATTTTAGGGTTGGCAACCCTTAACTTTGGGGTAGCTTACCAGGAATGGGGGACTGCTATAGCTTGGAGTGCTGGAATAGTTATGGCACTGCTGCTATTTGGTTCGGTGTTGCTACATGAGTTGGGTCACAGCTTGGTAGCCCGATCGCAAGGTATTAAAGTTAATTCAATTACTCTGTTTCTGTTTGGCGGGATTGCTGCTATTGAAGAAGAATCTAAAACTCCTTTCAAAGCCTTTCAAGTAGCGATCGCTGGGCCATTGGTGAGTATCATACTATTTTTCCTGCTCAGTCTGGGAGTTTTTGTAATCCCTGATACTAGTCCACTCAGTATCATGGTTGGAGATTTGGCGAGAATTAACTTGGTGGTAGCACTATTTAACATGATTCCTGGTTTACCTCTAGATGGAGGGCAAGTGTTAAAAGCAGCACTATGGCAAATAACAGGTAATCGTTTTCAAGCCGTACACTGGGCTGCTAGGGCTGGGCAAATTTTGGGTTATGGTGCGATCGCTTTAGGATTTGTTGTAGATTTTTTGACAAGGGAGTTAGCACTTGGTTTGTGGATTGCGCTGTTAGGTTGGTTTGCTGTCCGCAACGCTAACACATACGACAACATGACTACGTTGCAGGAAAGCCTACTTAAAGTGGTGGCGGCTGATGCGATGACTCGTGACTTTCGGGTTATCGATGCTGACCAGACACTGCGCTCCTTTGCCGATTTATACTTGTTGGAAACCGCTCCTTCACAAGTTTATTTTGCTGCTTCTGATGGACGTTACCGAGGTTTGGTTTCCATTGACGATTTTCGTCTAACCCAAAGGAGTGAATGGGAAACCCAAACCTTACACAGCATTGTGCATCCCCTAACAGAAATACCCACT
This sequence comes from Nostoc sp. UCD121, assembly GCF_014222285.1. Classification (GTDB taxonomy): domain Bacteria; phylum Cyanobacteriota; class Cyanobacteriia; order Cyanobacteriales; family Nostocaceae; genus Nostoc. The sequence continues at coordinate 22,800 of NZ_JACKZS010000009.1, read as the reverse complement.
GTTGCTGAAGCAACGACCATAGCTGAGGTCATTAACAAGCTGGAAAATGAGCAGTTACCTCGAATTACTGTACTTTCTCCTGCTGGTGCTGTAGCTGGTGTAATTGACCGAGGTGATATTGTGCGAACATTGGCACAAAAGTTAAATTTGCGGCTCACAGACGCAGAAATCAAGCGGATAAAAGAAGAAGGTAGCTATCCGCCTGGATTGCAACTGGGAGTAATAGCGAAGTCAATTGCAAATTAAACGTCATATCCTCGTCATAGTTTTGCAATAGATTTGTCAAAAGCTTGTGTGATATTGAATTTGGTATTTGGTTACAAAATGCTTTTTTTGGGTAAGAGGTAGGATTTCCTACCTTTTTTATTTTTTAAACTAATGTGAATTTGAGCAACCTCGCCCTGTCTTGAACTAAAATTCAAGCTTTTCCCTCTCCGTCTCGGAGAGGGACGGTTTTACGTAGTAAAACCAGGGAGAGGTTTCTTTGGCATCGCTTCAGATTATGGGAAAATTAAATTAAAACTTAAAGTGAGTAAAATGTAAGTACATGATATACTACGTCTCTCACTTACCCTGGTTTTATGGCACTGCCAATTGTTGCAATTATCGGACGCCCAAATGTGGGCAAATCCACCCTGGTTAATCGACTCGCCGGGGAACAAACGGCGATTGTCCATGATGAACCGGGAGTGACACGCGATCGCACTTACATGCCAGCTTTCTGGAATGGTCGCGAATTTTTAGTCGTAGACACTGGTGGATTAGTCTTTAATGATGATACCGAATTTCTACCACTGATTCGCCAGCAGGCAATGACAGCCCTGGCAGAAGCCTGCGCCGCAATTTTTGTCGTAGATGGCCAAACAGGTCCCACATCGGCAGACCAAGAAATTGCCGAATGGATGCGTCAACAACGCGTACCTGTGCTACTAACTGTAAATAAATGTGAATCTCCTGACCAAGGCTTAATGCAAGCTGCCGAGTTTTGGGAATTGGGTTTGGGCGAACCATACCCCATCTCCGCAATTCATGGTAGTGGCACAGGAGAGTTACTCGACGAGTTAGTTAATCACATACCTGCTGTTGAAGACATCCCAGAAACTAATGAAATCAAAGTAGCAATTGTGGGTCGCCCAAATGTGGGCAAATCGAGCTTACTCAATTCTTTTGTCGGCGAAGAAAGGGCAATTGTCAGCCCAATTTCCGGCACAACCCGCGATGCTATTGATACCGTCATTGAACGAGAGGGACAAACCTACCGCTTAATTGACACCGCCGGCATTCGCAAAAAGAAACACATAGAATACGGTACAGAATTCTTTAGTATTAACCGTGCTTTCAAAGCGATTCGTCGCGCTGACGTGGTTTTATTAGTACTAGATGCTGTAGATGGAGTCACAGAGCAAGACCAAAAATTAGCTGGGCGGATTATCGAAGAAGGTCGAGCTTGCATCATCGTCGTTAATAAGTGGGATGCTGTCGAAAAAGACTCTTACACAATCTACGACTACGAAAAAACTCTGCAATCACGGTTACATTTTACCGAATGGGCAGAAACAATTTTTGTGAGTGCTTTGTCAGGGCAACGGGTAGAAAAAATTCTAGAGTTGGTGAAAACGGCGGCTGAATCACACAAACGGCGTGTCAGCACATCAGTTATTAACGAAGTCTTGACAGATGCCGTTAGCTGGCATTCACCGCCAGCATCCCGTGGTGGTCGTCAGGGCAAGATTTATTATGGTACACAAGTAAGTAGCCAACCACCAACGATCGCACTATTTGTCAATGATTCCAAACGCTTCAATGACAACTATCGGCGGTACATTGAACGTCAATTCCGTCAACAGCTAGGATTTAAAGGCACGCCAATTATTTTACTGTGGCGCAGTAAAAAAGTCCGTGATGCCGAAATTGGTAATGTTAATAGAGCAACTCGCGTCAAATTAAGTTAACAGACGCGATGAATCGCGTCTGTACAAGAGTTATGAGTTAAAGTCAAAATTGCTTGCTAACTATACAACCCTATCGACTAGAGTTTGATAGCGGCAGAAGATAGAAAGTTATGAGTTTAAGTCAAAACTCCTAACTCCTTACTCCTAACTCCTTACTTTTAACTCTTAACTCTAAAATGGATTTATTGCGATCGCTGCCACTTGGACTTTATTTAGAACAACCCCAAACTTGGCTGCATAAAATCGATCCGCGAGTCAAGTTCGCCTGGTTGATGAGCTTTTTAACAAGCTATGTTTTAGCTAACAACTTTTGGCGGGTGCTGCTGGTAGTACTGTTGATTATTGCCACCTTGATTGCTAGGATTCCCCGGCGAGTATGGCAGCAACAAATGGGCTGGCTATTAATGCTATCGTTTTTTGTCTTAGCGATCGGAGCCATCAGTCCTGATGGAATGGGTGTAGATTATCAACCACGCCTGCCAGCTAATGAACGAATATTAACCCCGCAAGCAGTCTCCAAGAATATTGTTCCAGAGCAAGCAAGTAATAACAAAAAATACAACTATGTGCTATTGCAGAAAGGCCCAGTCAAAGTAACTCGCCGCTCCTTGGATTTGGCAGTACGGCTGAGTACAATTATATTTACCGTAATTTATAGCACCAACCTCTATCTGCTAACAACTGCACCAGAAGAAATCACATCTGGCATAGAAAGCTTAATGCAACCCCTACGACGCTTCAAATTGCCTGTCACAGAAATTGCTTTAACTTTAACCTTGTCCTTGCGCTTTATTCCTCTAGTTTTAGAAGAAGTGCAAAACTTATTTCGCTCTGTGATGACAAGGGCAATTAATTGGAAAAAGCTGGGATTGAAAGGAGGCTTCAAAGTATGGATGACAGTCGCAGAGAGATTGTTAGAAAATCTGCTCTTACGAGCCGATCAAATGGCGAATGCAATGATGGTGCGGGGTTTTACCAGTCCCAACGAGCATCGAGTGCAATGGCACGACTTACGATTCAAAGGGCGTGACTGGCTTGCTATTGCAACTTTAATTGTATTTTGGGGAATACGGCTAGCTATAGGAACTCAGGTCTAATTTGTACCGAGAAAATGGTAAAAGGTAGTATTTTCTTTTCGCGCTTTTCCATCTCCCCTTCACATACGCTTGATTAGGTTGTCTAGACTACGATGTGGTATGGGAAATTGAACAGTTATCCCGCCAGAAAATTGATCCCATACCATTTTACGTAGCTTTTTAGTTGGAATCAGATTGTTTTCCTGTTTTAGATTGTGTGCAACAAGTTTTTGGCTAGCTGCCCAGTGTGCAAGTGGGTGCGGGAAGTGTCGCAGACAGCGATCCTGAATAAAGAATGGTATGAATCTCTGCACAAAGCCCAGGCACAATTGACAATGCTGAATAGGTAATAGTTTTCTTTCTAGTCCCCAATGCCCAATTCCCACTTCAGTTAGCTATTTTGTGCCATTTAGCAATAGTTGTGGCAGTATGGAAAGAAGTTGAAAAGTTCGCTGTTGCCGTTGGGAGCTTCAAAGGGTGTTTTCCCTTGCTACGTCGAACTTTTAACAAGAGGATCAGGACTATCTTGTACCTTGTTCCGACAGATTGGTAAATTGAAGTCACCAAAGCAGATGGTGATGTTTCTCAACCAGCCTCTACTCTCTGAATCCACGCTTTGCGGCTTCTGTTGTACCATTTCGCTTCACTACCACTAGCTTCATCTGCCAATTAGAAACTAGATCAAGGTCTTCGTAACCGCAGTTTTGCATTTTAAGCAAATATTCTGACGAATGTTGGTATTATCGTCTGAATGTTTGTAATTCACTGCGAAAAGATATATATACTCCCACCTTGACTACACCTTGACTCTTAAATGAATCCAGAAAACGCAGAAACTTACATAAACCATCCAACTTGGGGTTTACTCTACAAAATCTGTATGGTTGATGAAACCCAGGATTTGTTCACCACACTTTATGCCCAGCGCCTGTTTTTTTTGGTCGCAAATGACGTTAAAGGTGTCAAATTCCAGCCAATAGGACGGACTGAGGCGAGAATGATGTTGGAAAATCGCTTACGTACTCTGCGGCGCAGTGGACATTCTCAGGAGTACGATCAGCTTCAAAGTGTTTTCCAACGCACCTTCCAATGAACAGTTCGATTTCCGAACGTATTGTTTCCATTCGTTCCTCTCTACCAACTTCAGTCAAATTGATTGCTGTTAGCAAACAAGTTTCTGCCCAGGCCATTCGGTCTGCATACTCCGCAGGGATTCGTGATTTTGCAGAGAGTCGCATCCAAGAAGCTGCCAGCAAACAAGCCGAGTTGCAAGACTTACCGGATATTACCTGGCACTTTATTGGACATTTGCAAAGCAATAAAGCCAAAAAAGCCATCGAACAATTCCCTTGGATTCACTCCGTGGACAATTTGAAGCTGGCACAGCGCTTAGATCAATTAGCCCAACAGCTAGGAGTGAGTCCCCAGGTTTGCCTGCAAGTCAAAATTCTCCCCGATCCCAACAAGTCTGGTTGGAGTATGGCAGAACTTTTGGCTGATTTACCCATACTCGATCAATACAAAAATTTACAAATTCAAGGTTTGATGACAATTCCACCTTCAGGATTAAGCGATCCGGAAATTTTGAATGTGTTTAATCTCAATCGTGAGCTGGCAAAGAAAATCCAGGAGCAAAACTGGTCGCACATAAAAATGCAGCAACTATCTATGGGTATGTCAGGCGACTACGAACTGGCAGTGCAAGCAGGCGCAACGATGGTACGATTAGGAACAATATTGTTTGGCGATCGCTCTTAGCCCTCTAACGTCAGCTTTCCAGGTCAGTATTAATAGAGATCAGGGTTTGATGACAAGAATTTTGTAAGAGACTGGTGCAATTAGAAACAAAGGATATAGTATTGACAAGAGCAATCGCCAAGGGAAAATGGGGTATAAAGAACTTTCCTTCGGATAAACCTTAGGATATAATCTTGACTCATTATTATGTTTAGGCGATGCACAGACCTTTCCAATAAGTGTCAGTTCATCGCCAAAACCCGTAGTATGGGCTACAAATAGCAATATACTTGCTGAAGTATCCACTCATGTAGCGTAGTTTACTACCGTAGGCATCGCTCCTATCTCAATAAATCCTAAGCCAAGTCAATACGGCTATTCGCACCAGGAGAGTACACAGACAATGAACAACATCTTTTCCAAACTCAGAGACTTTGTAGGTCTAAATGAGCAAGTGGAATACGAATATTACGAAGAAGAACCAGAAACAGATAATAATAATTACCAAAATCTGTATCAGCAAGAAAATCCCCAACCCCCAGCCCCACAAGAGAGCGCAACCGCTCAGAATCGACGCTGGCGGGAACCAGTGCCTACAATGGGAGATGATATCGCAGCAGGTTCAAAGCCAATGGGGAATGTGATTGGTATGCCAGGAGCAATTAACGGAATTTCGGAAGTTTTAGTCCTCGAACCACGCACCTTTGAAGAAATGCCCCAGGCAATTCAAGCGTTGCGAGAACGGAAGTCAGTGGTATTAAATCTGACAATCATGGATCCAGACCAAGCTCAACGAGCAGTAGATTTTGTTGCAGGTGGTACTTACGCACTAGATGGACATCAAGAGCGCATCGGTGAGAGCATCTTCTTGTTTACACCAAGCTGTGTCCAAGTTAGCACCCAAGGTGGCGTTCTTCATGAAGTACCACAACCGCCAGCACGTCCTTCTCGGCCTACAGGTTCTCCAAATCAAACCTGGGGCAACGAAACTAACCGGATGGCACAATAGAGTTAAATTAGTTGTTAGTCCTTTGTCCTTTGTCATTTATCTCGGGTTTTGATCGTAGTGACAAATGACAAACGACAGAGGACTAATGACAAATGACTAACGATCAATGACTATAAAATTTGGTTTAATTGGTGGTGGGGTAATGGGAGAAGCGCTCTTATCCCGCCTTATCGCGCGTGGAATTTATCAATCATCAGAAGTCATAGTTAGCGAACCGCTACCTTCACGCCTAGATTTTTTGCAACAGCAATATGGTGTTGCTGTGACAACAGATAATAGTGAGGTTTTCACACAAGCCAAAGAAGTTGTATTTTTGGCAGTGAAACCACAGGTGTTCAGCGCGATCGCTCAAGAATTAGCAGATATTGATATTATTAATAGAGAACAATCACCCCTAATAATTTCCATATTGGCGGGTGTGCCCTTAAATCAGCTAGAAGCTGCATTTGTGCAATTGCCAGTTATTAGAGCAATGCCCAACACCCCAGCCACTGTGGGAGCAGGAATTACCGCTATTTGTTTAGGTGCATATACCAATACCAAGCATCACCAAATAGCACAACAAGTTTTTTCTGCTGTGGGCGAAGTTGTGGAAGTCTCAGAAGGGCTGATGGATGCAGTTACAGGGCTATCTGGTAGCGGCCCCGCTTACGTGGCGCTGCTAGTAGAATCACTTGCTGATGGCGGAGTATCCGCAGGTTTACCTAGAGCAATTGCCAATCAATTAGCATTGCAAACCGTACTGGGAACAGCGAAACTGTTGTATGAAACTAAAATGCACCCAGCAGAACTTAAAGATCGCGTTACCAGTCCTGGTGGTACAACCATTGCGGGAATTGCCAAGCTAGAACAGGCAGGATTCCGTTCAGCTTTAATTGAAGCAGTGAAAGCTGCCACAGAGCGATCGCAAGAACTGGGAAAATAATAAAGAGTCATTAGTCATTGGTCATTTGTGAAAAACTAATGACAAATGACTAATGACAAATGACTATTAACGAAGTTGACAAAAGACTCGTTAGTATAGTAAACAATCTGGTTGCAAATGTGATTGAGTGAATTATCCTGCGCCGTCTCCAGAACTTGACTTAGGGTCTATATTTCCCTTTGATCTGGATCAGTTTCAAAAAGAAGCGATCGCGTCCCTAAACGCTGGACGCTCCGTAGTCGTGTGTGCGCCCACAGGTTCGGGCAAAACATTAGTCGGGGAATACGCCATTTATCGCGCCCTGTCGCGAGGAAAACGTGTATTTTATACTACTCCCCTAAAGGCGCTGTCGAATCAAAAATTACGTGACTTTCGAGAAAAATTTGGGTTTGATCAAGTCGGACTGTTAACTGGAGATGCCTCCATTCACAGGGATGCACCGATTTTGGTGATGACCACAGAAATTTTCCGAAATATGCTCTATGGCACACCCATCGGACAAGTCGGCATCTCATTAGTAGACGTGGAAGCGGTGATACTTGATGAGTGCCATTACATGAACGATCGCCAGCGCGGTACAGTTTGGGAAGAATCCATCATCTATTGTCCCCGGGAAGTGCAACTGGCAGCCCTCTCAGCAACGGTTGCCAACAGCGATCAACTCACCGATTGGTTAAATCGCGTTCACGGCCCAACAGACCTGATTTACTCCGATTTTCGCCCAGTTCCCTTGGAATTTCACTTTTGCAATCCCAAAGGGTTATTTCCCCTGCTGAATGATAGCAAAACTAAAATTAACCCCCGCCTTCTTCAGAAGAAGAAAGGGAGAGGGGGAGAAAGGGACAGGGGGAGAAGTGGTAGACCGGAAGCTCCTGGCATAATTTATACTTTGAGCCAGTTAGAGCAACGGGATATGCTACCAGCAATTTACTTTATCTTCAGCCGCCGGGGATGTGATAAAGCGGTGGCAGAAGTGGGTGATTTATGGCTGGTAAATAATGAAGAATCCCAGATTTTGCGGCAACAAATTGATGACTTTTTAGCCCGCAATCCCGAAGCTGGGCGTTCTGGACAAATTGCACCCCTATACCGAGGAATTGCTGCCCACCACGCCGGGATTCTGCCTGCATGGAAAGCACTGGTAGAAGAACTATTTCAGCAAGGGCTGATTAAAGTAGTATTCGCCACAGAAACACTGGCCGCGGGTATTAATATGCCCGCCCGGACAACGGTAATTTCTACCCTTTCCAAACGGACTGACACCGGACACCGCCTGTTAAATGCTTCCGAATTCTTGCAAATGGCGGGACGGGCAGGCCGTCGGGGGATGGATAAACAAGGTCATGTGGTGACAGTCCAAACTCCTTTTGAAGGAGCCAAAGAAGCGGCATATTTGGGGACATCCAAGCCAGACCCCCTCGTAAGCCAGTTTACGCCCAGTTATGGCATGGTACTCAACTTGCTGCAAACTCACACCCTAGAGCAAACGAGGGAACTGATAGAGCGCAGTTTTGGGCAGTACATGGCGACATTGCATTTAAGACCAGAATACGATGAGATTGCCGAACTGGAAAAACAATTAGCTCAACTACATGAGCAAATCGCCGCCGTTGATGAAAATGAACTGGCTATTTATGAGAAATTGCGGCAACGTCTGAAAGTAGAACGCCAGATATTGAAAACCCTGCAAGAGCAAGCACAGGAGGATAGACAAGGTGAATTGGGGATGATGTTAGACTTTGCAGTGTCAGGAACTCTGTTGAGTCTCAAAGGCAAAAACATCACAGTGTCTTCACCCGTAACCGCAGTGTTAGTGGGAAAATCGCCTGGTTCTGGTCAAGCTCCCTACTTGGTATGCTTGGGGCATGATAATCGCTGGTATGTTGCAACCACCGGTGATGTAGTCGATTTGTATGCCGAATTGCCGCGAATTGAGGTGTCACCTGATTTACTACCACCGCCAGAGATGCCCTTGAAACCCGGACAGTCACGTCGTGGTAACGAAGAAAGCTTTGCGATCGCTACACGTATTCCTAATCCAATAGAATCTTTGCATCTAGCACCAGAAGTAGCAGAACAAATGAGTCGCACTGCTGCCGTCCAAGAGCAATTAGAAGCTCATCCCCTACATCAATCAGGCAATGCTGCCACGCTTTTCAAACGTCGCGCCAAATATGTCGAACTAGAAGCCGAACTCGAACAGTTACAAGGGCAAGTAGAGCAACAGTCACAACGTCATTGGGAAGAATTTCTCAATTTAATCTTAATTCTGCAACACTTTGGCGCTTTAGATAATTTAGTGCCCACACAATTAGGGCGAATTGCTGCTGCCATTCGGGGTGAGAATGAATTGTGGTTGGGTTTGGTATTCGCTAGTGGTGAATTGGACAACTTAGATCCCCACCATTTAGCCGCCGCCGCCGCCGGTTTGGTGATGGAAACACCCCGTCCAGATAGCAAAGTTAACTTTGAGCTTAGTAATGAAGTGGCAGAAGCCTTAGCAAAATTGCGGGGAATTCGTCGGCAAATGTTCCAACTACAACGGCGGTATAACGTAGCGCTGCCTATATGGTTGGAGTTTGAGTTAATTGCCATAGTAGAACAATGGGCGCTCGGAATGGAGTGGACAGAACTCTGCGAAAACACCACCTTGGATGAAGGTGATGTGGTGAGAATTCTCCGCCGGACGTTGGATTTATTATCACAAATACCCCACGTTCCCCATCTGCCAGACTCTTTCTTGCGTAATGCTTATCGAGCGATGCAGTTGATTGATAGATTCCCTGTGAATGAAGTGGTTGAATAAACAGGACACTCTTAACTACGGAGTTCTGTGCGTCTTTATATTAGACATTGTAGGGACAATTCATAAATTGCCCCTACAAACTGTGCTGGCTTTTCAGCTTATGTGGAAGAGCCAGCCAAAAACCTAACCCCCTTCCCGACGCGAGAAGGGGCAAAATTCAAAGTCCCTCTCCTAAAGATTTAGAGAGAGGTTTTCCAGATGCCGTGAAAGGCCAGACAAACCGCCCCAAGAATGAATTTAAATTTAATAGTAATGGTACGTAGTTAAAAATGCTTTTTTGGTTTCGTATATCTTCTATACGTAATTAATTACGCGTATTTAACAGAAGTTGTAGTCGCTATCAGTGCTATTCAACCTTAGTACACCAAGTTTCCAGTACCACGCAACTGACGCAAAGAATTGATGCACAATGGACAATCACAGCCGAATGTCTTAATTGCAGCATCACTTTCTTCATCAGTAAAATTCAACATAGCAACATTCTGATCTGATACTGATGTGACAATAGTTGCAGAACGGGTAGAGGTATACGGTTTAGTTCTTTCTGAATCTCGAATGCACACAAAATCTTTTCCACCATGTGGGTTAGTGATACAGGTACGACCGTCTTCTGTGTACAGTAATCGCTGTGTAATACTACCACCACTAGCATGGGCAGGATGAAATGCCACCAGCGTAGACATCATCGACACAAAGATTGAGGAATTGGAAAGCAAATTCAGAAGAATTTTTTTGTTCATAGATTTCCTTGAGAAAATTCTCTACTAGCTTAGGGTATTCGATTCACTTTCAAACTTCAAGTGGGTTCCCCCCAAGAATAGCTAGCTTGACACTTGTTATTTAAGAAAGTTCCATATTTACTAAGTTTGATCGCAAAGTAGTTGTCATACCTGAATTAAGCAGTCAAACAGGCTTGTAGTTTATAGCTCAAGACCTTTAAAATCTTATCCAAAGCAATAAATTGCTCACCACGAACAAAAATTATATCTTAGATTATTCTAAAAAATTGATAACCAATATAGCTAACTTTACAGAATTATAAATCTTAATCTGAACCAAAAGATAGCATAAGTATTTAACAATAAATCTGATATAGATTCTCATTCTTAAATGTTCAACTTGTAAAAATCTCTTTTTTTTATTACATTTGGAAAAAGGCTCATATACCAAGTAATTTACTAGCCTCAACACAAAAAATGAAGCAAAAACTACATTCAGAATCTTCAGGTTGTTGCAGCTGTGAACATGACCATCACGAGAATCATAATCACAATCATGATGAAAATCATAACCATGGACACAATCACGATCACGGTGGAGAATTCAATCTAAAAAATGAGGTATTGTCTTTAGTAGCAATTTTAAGTTTATATGTGCCTGGTGTAATTTTTGAAAATCAATTACACAATACATTCTACTCAATAGGTGAATATCTACTTTTCATTCCTGCCTATTTATTAAGTGGATGGACTGTTTTAAAAACGGCTGGGCGTAATATACTTAAAGGTAGATTATTTGATGAAACTTTTTTAATGACAGTATCGACACTAGGGGCGATCGCAATTCATAAATTGCCCGAAGCTGTCGGAGTCATGCTATTTTATAAAATTGGCGAATTGTTCCAGGATGTTGCCGTTAGTCGTTCTCGTAATTCTATTAAAGCTTTATTAGAAGTCCGCCCTGATTATGCAAATATCCAAATAGAGGGGAAACTAAAAAAAGTCCGCCCAGAAACAGTAAATATTGGAAATATTATCGTCGTCAAACCAGGGGAAAAGATTCCCTTGGATGGTGAGATTATAGATGGAAATTCGCAAGTTGATACATCTGCATTAACTGGAGAATCTGTACCACGAACAGTGAGACTGGGTGAAATAGTTTTGGCTGGGATGATCAATAAAATGGGTGTTCTCAGCATTAGAGTAACAAAACTGTTTGATGACTCTGCTATTGCGAAGATTCTAGACTTGGTTCAAAATGCCAAAAGCAAAAAAGCAGAGACAGAAAAATTCATTACTAAATTTGCCCGATATTATACGCCAATAGTAGTTTTTATATCTCTAGCAGTTGCTTTATTACCTCCTTTATTCATTTCTGGTGCAAGTTCTTCAGAATGGATTTATCGTGCCTTAATTTTGCTAGTTATCTCCTGTCCGTGCGGACTTGTTATCAGTATTCCATTAGGTTATTTTGGAGGTGTGGGAGGTGCAGCGAGACGAGGTATTTTGGTTAAAGGCTCTACTTTTTTAGATACTCTAAATTCAGTCAATACAGTTGTATTTGATAAAACGGGAACATTAACTAAAGGCGTATTTAAAGTAGTAAAAACGGTAGCATTAAATGGCTACAATGAAACAGAATTGCTGCAATTAGCTGCCAAAGTAGAATCGCACTCAAATCATCCCATCGCTCAATCTATCCTTAAGGCTTATGGGAGAAAGATTGATGAATTTGAGGTGAGAGATTATGAAGAGATTGCAGGCTATGGAATTAGAGCCAAGGTTGAAAATAGGGTAGTGATAGCGGGAAGCGATCGCCTACTCCACAGAGAGAATATTGCTCATGATAATTGCCAGTTAGAGGGAACAGTGATCCATCTAGCAGTGGATAATATTTACGCTGGGTATATTGTCATTGCTGATGAACTGAAAGAAGATGCAAGACACGCTATTCAAGCACTCAAGCGAATGGGTGTAGAAAGAACAGTAATGTTGACAGGAGATAATCAAGCGATCGCTTCCCGAATTGCTGAACAGCTAGGCATAGATACTTACGAAGCAGACTTATTACCAGAAGAAAAAGTTAATGCCATTGAGAAATTACTCAGAACCGCCGGCAAGCATGGTAAAGTTGCCTTTGTTGGGGATGGTATTAATGATGCGCCAGTGATTGCTAGAGCGGATGTTGGCATGGCAATGGGTGGCTTAGGTTCAGATGCAGCCATCGAAACTGCTGATATTGTCATCATGACAGATGCGCCATCAAAAGTAGCAGAAGCAATACAAATCGCCAAAAAAACAAGGCAAATTGTTTGGCAAAATATTGGCTTTGCTTTAGCAATTAAAGCTGTGTTTATTGGATTGGGTATTTTAGGTATAGCGACAATGTGGGAAGCTGTCTTTGCTGATGTTGGAGTAGCATTGCTGGCAATTTTAAATGCAACTAGAGCGATGAAATAAAATTTTTGGAAAATCGGGAATCTGTGGTTGGTAAATTGTAGTAGTTAAACTATGAGTACGTTTTACTCATATTTTACTACCCAAGAATAGAACCTATGAATTCATCGATCAAAGGCATTGCTACAGCTACTTTAGCTTTATTACTAAACTATTCAGCAAACCCAGCTTTTGCACTACCCCAGAAAATCAATCATCCAATTACTGTTGCTAAATCGCAATTATTAACGAACACCTTGATTGTTCCTGGCGAACGAGTGGGGCCAATAACACGCACAACCACCAAGCAAGATTTAGTGAAGCTGTTTGGTGCATCCCATCTCGTTGATAAAACCATTTCCGGTGCTGAAGGAATAGGGAGTTTCGCTGCTACTCAGGTAAACCTAAATCAGGGGCGATCGCTCTTAGTAGTTTGGAGTGATAATACTCGTACTAAACCTCTAGATGTGCGTAACCTGGGTTCAGCTTGGAAAACCCGCGAAGGTATCGGTGTTGGAACCCCATTGAGCGAGTTACGCAAGAAATTAGGTAATTTTAAACTTTATGGATTGGCCTGGGATTATGGCGGTACGATTTTGTTGGATAGTAGTAAATTATCCCGTTATCAAGGCAAACTGATTTTACGAGTAGACGCTGCTCCCAATGCTTACGAAAAGTTTGCTAATGACTACCAAGCTGTTTCTGGGGATAGTACTTTTTCCTCCAGCGATCGCCATTGGAAACCTTTGGGAATCACACTTACAGAAATTATCGTTGTACTTAACCCAGGTGAGTAGTGGTATGATAAATATCAGGTTGCTTGCTAAATCGTAGAGAGACTATGAAGACGACGTTCTTAATACTAAGCCTAAAACTGGTAAATTACTGACAGAAGAAATTACATAAGTGACATCTCGTGTCGCAATGATATTTCAGCTATTGAAACCAAACATAATAACCCAGATTAGTACATCAATAATCTGGCTATTTGTCTTGAGTAAAGATTATTAACTCAAAAACTAACTGCATGGCTTCCGAGCAGCATCTACAATATGAAATCGATGGATTACAAAAACAGTCTGAACTGCTAGCCCAGAAGTTAAAAAGGTTGCGTCACGATTATGCGATCGCAGCAGATACTCTCATTCGCTTCCAATTAGAAAAGCAAATTGAACAAACTGAAGCTGAACTAAAAGAATTGGATCAGCAACTTGATGATCTCGAACAAACTTTCTCTAGTGAAAGAGTGTATCGTGCTTTGTTGAAATTGGGCTATCGAGAGCAGACACGAGCATTTCGGAGATTTATTGAGACTAATTCAGTAGCAGCCTTTCTAATCTACGGTTCACTTTACTATGGTCAACGCTGGTTGTTAAATCGGTTAGTGCGGCAAAATGTCCCCAATATCATGACGGGAAAAGTTGTGCGAATTGAACTCAGTCGCATTGCTCGGAGAAGTGACAGTGCTGCTTTATGGCGTGAACTTAGTGGAAGAGTTGGTCTGGGTAGGCAAAGCTCAATTCCTGAAATTGCTGAACGAGTTTATCAATGGTGGCTAACTCAGAATGTCCTGTTAATTTTATACGATGTTGATTGTCTTTCAGAAACTCTTTTACACGATCTGATCCGAGATTTTTGGTTATTATTAGCGACTAAAGTTAAAACGGCCAGCCCGCAAGCGAGTCAATTCAAATTATTAATGTTCCTAGTAGATTATGATGGCTGCGTAGGTAGTTGGAATATTCCTTTTGTAGAACGGCTTGACCCTAACTGGAAGCCAGATAACCCTGTGAAACTACCTGAGATTAACCAATTTTCTAACGATGAACTGACTAACTGGCTAGAGTATGCAGAGGACGAATTGCCGACTAAATTGATAGATCAGTTAGATGAAACAGTACAAATAATACTGAAAAACAGTGATAATGGCATTCCAGAACCAACTTTGGGCGAAATTTGTCAACTGTCTGGCTGTAATTGGTATGACGAAGAGGAAAAATGGTTGAAGTTCTAAGTAGACAATTCTTGGAATATACAGGTAAAGTGCAGCCCCACTTAGGAGAAAGGGGGGCAAACGGACAGCTATTATATCCCTATTTGCCTAATCCTGAATTGGTAGAAGCGGTAAACTTGGCGATTTACTTAGAACGACCGTTACTGCTAAAAGGCGAACCAGGGTGTGGGAAGACTTTACTGGCAAGTGCTGTCACTTACGAACTGGGTTTAAATTTAGAAGCCTGGTATGTCAAATCCACCAGTCGAGCGCGGGATGGCTTGTATACTTACGATGCTGTAGGACGGTTGCGAGATGCCCAACTAGCTGCTTCTGATCGCCTGACAGCAGAACAGATTCAGCGACTTGATAACCCGACTACTTATGTCCGTTGGGGGCCTTTGGGACGGGCATTTCAGAGTAAGCAACGTACAGTGGTGCTGATTGATGAAATTGATAAAGCTGACATTGACTTTCCCAACGACTTGCTGCTGGAACTAGATCAAAAACGATTTATTGTTGATGAAACGGGGCAGGAGATTGAAGCCAAGGCAGCACCCATTGTTTTAATTACCAGTAATGATGAAAAAGATTTGCCAGATGCTTTCTTACGTCGATGTTTATTCCATTATGTAGAATTTCCTAGCCGTGAAAGACTCATCCATATTATGAATGCTTTGTTTCCGAAAGCCTCAGAGGTTTTGATAAACCAAGCTGTAGAGCGTTTTTGGGAACTGCGGGAAGAAATGAAAAAAAACCAAGGTGGAGCAAGCAAGAAAATCAGCACTAGTGAGTTGATTGACTGGTTCAAGGCTTTGCGTCGCTACTCCGAAGATGAGGCTTTGGCAAAACTCAATGGTAAGTTGCCTTATCCTGGTGTGTTGTTAAAGAGTTGGGAAGATCACATCCGTTATCTAAAGTTGAAAAATAATGGATGATTTACCCCTACTGGAATTGTTTACTCGACTGCGGCAGGCAGGATTACCTCTGGGTGTGGATGATTACCAGTCGATGTTGCAGGCTTTGCAAGCTGGTTATGGTCTTCCAGATAGAGCCGCTTTAGCTCGATTGTGTCGAATACTTTGGGTTAAATCAGTTGAAGAAAAATATATATTTGATTATCACTTTGAACAGTTAATTTGTAGTGAGACAGTTCCCCAAACTCAAGTTTTAAATGTAAACCAAAGTCAAGCTATTCAACTTCTTAGGTTTGCAACTTTAGTAGGAGTGTTGGTTTTAAGTGTAGGGTTAGTGCTATGGGTTACACGCCCAAAAAATCAAGTGAGTGTACCTTCGCCTACGATATCTTTGCCAACATCAGTACCAGTACCAGAGAAATTACCCTCACCAGTAAAGCAACCAGTTGTGCCGACCCCGACCGCACAAATTCCTCAAAAGAAAAGTCAAATAAATTGGCCAGCTTGGTTGATTTTCTTGCTAATTTTGGCAGTAACTTCAGGGTGTTTGTGGTTGCTAAGGTTGTTGATGAAGCGTCGCGCTCAAAATAATTACTTGCAGACAGAACCATCTAAACCCATACCTACTGCTACTTTAGCTTCAGAATCGTTTCCTAATATTGGAGATGAAGTACAAGTTGCCCAAGCGATACATCAGGTAACTAGTAGAGCGGAGGTATTGGGCGATCGCTTTCTCTTCTCTACGGACTATTTGCCCGTAACTCAAAGGCAAATGAAGCAGATGTGGCGACATCTGCGCCGTTTGACTAAAGAGGGAATTGCTACAGAATTGGATATCGAAGCAACAGTTAAGCAGATTGGATGTTACGGAATGATGCTGGAGCCTGTATTGTCACCAGCCAGGGTAAATCGGACAGAACTGCTGTTGCTGATCGACCAAGACGGATCAATGGTTCCTTTTCATTCTCTGTCAGTTCGTTTGGGTCACACTGCCTCGAGGGGTGGACAATTAGGTGCAGCTGGCATCTACTATTTTCATAATTGTCCAGTTGGGTATCTTTACCATGATCCACTGCATCAAAAAGCAGAGCCAATTGAGAATATTTTCGCTCGCCTGCATCAAAATAGAGTAGTAGCACTCATATTCAGTGATGCTGGCGCTGCTCGTGGTGGTCTGAATTCAGAGAGGATAGAGTTCACAGAAGAATTTCTCAAACAGTTAAAACAGCACGTTCGTTATGTTGCATGGTTAAATCCCATACCAAAAAAGCGTTGGTTGGGTACAACTGCTGGAGAAATTGCTGGCTCAGTTCCCATGTTTGAGGCAACCCGCGAGGGTTTAGATAGTGCTATTAATGCTCTGCGAGGTCGTCATAGCAGTTTGCAGAACTTTTAGAAGGTGTAAGATGACTCGCACAGCATCCTCAAATGAAACTAAATATAGAATTGCAAAACGGCGCGTTGAGTCATTTCGTAAACGCTTTGGCGAATCACATTTCTATTTAGCTTGCCATGCTGCTTTCTCATTAGCATTAACACCTGATTTGCTATATCGGCTGTGGGCTAACTTTCAGAGGGATATAAATGGGAAAGTACTGAATATTCCCTGGATTGCTGTAGCCGATTTGCTGCTTTCTAATCTGTGTGATGAAGTCGGGTGTGAATTATATCAGATGGATTTGGAAGTGCGAAATTTGCTGTTGAAGCAATTACAGGAAGATGAAAAATTCGGTCAACAAAGGATAAATGAGCTATCGGATTTTTTACTAGAGTATGTAAGGCAGAAACTTCAGAGTGATGACCCCGATATTCGAGATTTTGCCCAAACTCAAAGCTGGATAGGATTAGCATACACCCAACCTAGTAAAGCAGCGCGGGAGTTAGCATTATCATTCTCGAAATTGAATGAAAAAGATACAGCAGAACTGGTACGAATGGCATCTTTGACGGAAACACTTGTCGAGCCATTGGCTGAATACCAGCCACTACTGATTTATGCTCGTGGGATGAGAACGTTTGCCCGTGGCGACTTGGAGGGGGTAACAGACCTTTTGGGCAACGTGTTGGGAGAAGACAACTTAATTAAAGTTGCTGGTATTAGTTTGCCTATACCCAAACAGATAAAGGAAAAGCTGTCTCCAGTTTCTAAACCTTCTGCTAAATCTCCTCTAATAATTTGGGGAAGAATAGCGGCTACATTATTAACTACAACTTTAATTATTTCTATTTACATTTCTACACCAGAAGGTCAGAGTTTTATAAATTCGCCAGCTACTCAGAACGGTTTAATGAGAATTTATCTGGTGCTTCCTTGGGCAAATGATTTAGCCAGCCGAATTTTGAAATATATGGAGTCAAAAAACTATGAGATTTCTGTTGGGGCAAAAATGTATAACATTATTTATGTTGAGGGTATGAATGAGGATGGAACTATTAACAATAATGCTCCAAATGTATTTAATGATCGGCGAATGGTCATCGAGGTAATCAACGGAATTCCCAAAATTGTGGGTAATTGGGAAAGTACTACAGAACCAGGGAAGTACTACACTGATAATCCGATGAATTCCAAAGGAGCAGCTAGGATGCAGCTTGGACAATACAAAGCTTGGGTTGTTGGTACCCACGGTACAGCTGAACCTCACGAAGCATTAGTGCAAGTTGGAGATATAACTGTTTATAGAGATTTCAATAAAGATTTTAAACGAACTGGCGATAAACCTGATACATCTGATAATTTCTATATAAGCCAACAGTGGGGTTATGACAATCCTACTAATGATATTAAATATGCTTCTGCTGGTGCTTTAGTAGGGCGTACTAGACAAGGACATAAAGATTTTATGGCGATTATTAAACAAGACAAACGCTATGTAGCAAACCCCAAGTATACATTCTATACAACTATTATTTCTGGAGAAGATTTAGCCAATAACTTTCCAAATTAATAGATTATCCCTCTTTTGTCACTCTCGGAAAACAATAATCTCAGCCAAATTCTGAGACTTTGATTTAATCCAGGTTTGAGGCTTTATTTTCTAACAGAAACTAAAATTTATAGACAAAAAGTAGAAATTAAAGTCCCGTAACCGTTTGAGCGATTGGATTCTCCTAAAGTGACAAAAGAGGGTTATTAAGCAATTAACTTACCTTTATTGCTGCATTGCTAGGCTATGGTAATTTTTAAGATTCCACACCTTCTAGGCTAGGACATGAGCAAGCAGAACTTCAAGAACGGTTATGCCTTACCGATTGGCGTAGGTGCTGATTTACCAGTCACAGTCAAAGATGCAACGGCTATAGGAGATATACTGATTGATAAGCGATCGCAACAAAAACTAGACGCACTTCAAGCAGAATTTGACATCCGCAGCCAGAAGTTTAAGCAGATGAAGAAAGCTGTAGCTATTGAGGCTGCTACGGCAGACTTATGTAAATATACAGTTATTTAGCGCATCGAAGTTACGATTTTCTTACCAAGGAAACAAGGAAAATACAGATATTCAGCTAATTGGTGTTTGTTTATACTATTTCAAATTTTTGTAGTCGTTATACTCATAACTTAGGTTCTACCTGGGAATTAGGAAGTGGCTTTGCCACTTCTTTTTATTAATTTAGTAACCTAGTAAAAAATAAATTAAAAGTTAAAAGTAATTTATTGAACTTTTAACTTTTATTAGCTGTTATATCATGTCTATTTAATTGACCATAAAATAATTATTCTGTCAAGCTATGGCTTTGTAAGCTTCAACAGAATTTTGGTCAATGTAGACATGATATTAGTCATTACTTGCTGTATCTTGCCATCTCTCACGCTTAGGCTTGCTCTCTACATCGCGCGATCGCGTTTCTTGCCAAGTCCCCCACATTAGAGATTGCTGCCTTTCAACATGGTTAATAAAGTGCATGATTGACTGATCTGCTTTGATTGGAGTTTTCAAATCAAACTTAATTGTTTGGACAATCTTGATGTCACCCATGAGAAAAAATTTACCTGCAATCTTAGTCAGCCATAACACAACTCGATTGGATAACCAACCAAAAAATCCTTTACGTTTCTTAGTAATTAACAGGATTTGACCTTCAGCTTTTCCACCTTCGTGCAGGCGAACTGCAAACATTGTGTGGACATGGAAGAAATCGGGGCCAAGTGTCACAATGCCAATGCTACCGTACCAATAGCAAATACTGATAGTTATGGCATTCTTGTAAAAAAGACGGATGAGTTTAATGAAAGATGAATTCTCTTTAATGTTTGTAGTGTTACTGAAGATAATTGCATTTTCGTTCAGTTCCTGTCTTTCAAAAATAATTTCTATTGGCAGTTTGTGAACTGTATTGACATGTTGAGTATCAATCGCATTAATCATCACCACATTGGGGTGACAGTTCATCAGAAAGTGAGAATGGATAGCGACATCACACTCTTTTTGTTCTAACTCTGGAACAAAAGGTAGAGGTTGCTGTGGTATTTCTCCAGTCCAAACCCAAATCATGCCGTACTTTTCAGCAGTGGGCCAAGTTTGTAACTTTAGGGAAAGCGGCGTATCTAAACATGGGATATCAATACACATCCCTTCAGCGTCAAACTTCCAGTGATGGAAGAAACAACGGAGTGCATTACCCTCAACTTTGCCTTCAGCAAGATGAGCGCCCATGTGGGGACAGTAGGCATCAAAGGTAGTTACTCTTTTGTCCTTACCACGGTAAATCACTAGTTCTCTGCCCAAAATCGTGACAGCTTTTACTTCACCCACCCGCAGATTTCGAGAGGGTATTACCCAATACCATCCTTCAATAAAACGCTCTGGATTATTGAAAGTTTTAGGTTTACGGGTTGAGCTAGAAGTCTGCGAGTTGAGATTCATTTTTATGGTTTCACTTGAGGTGAAGCAGTTGATCTAGAAGTAACATGCGAACTTAAAAAAAACAGTTACTTTCAGTACCTTGAGCAATAGTCACTCAACAAATAGATAAAATTTGAGGAGTAAAATATTGAGTAAATTAGATTAAAAATGTTAAAATTATACTAATTAATTATTAGGCACTATCAGCCAATATCTATTCATAATAGATATCTGAAAAATCAAAACTTAGTAATATCTCTAATTAAATAAAAATTTCAACTACTGACACCAAGATTTGGCTAAACTCTTATCTGAATTAATAAATTAGTATAAATATGTAATAATAATTACAATATTTGGGAAAATCTGCCGTGTTAACTCAGGAAACAAAACTGCTTTTAATTGGTCAGGTAACAGATATAAGCGGAATCCCTATCAGGACAATTCGCTATTACGAGAGTTTAGGTTTAATCAAATCATCAAGACGAACAGAGGGAGGCTTCCGCCAGTTTTCATTGGATGTGCTGACTCGTCTAGCCTTCATTAAAAGGGCACAAAATCTTGGTCTGAGCTTAGAGGAAATTGGAAATATTCTTCAGGTCTATGACCAAGGACAAGCTCCCTGTGGTGAAATCAAAGAAAAGCTCCAGGACAAGCTTTTGCAAATTGATCGCCAAATCGATCAGTTATTAACTTTGCGATCTGAAATAAAGGGATTACTTTCAGGCTGGAAGAATATCGGCGACCAGTATGAAGATACAATTTGTCCCATTATTCAAAATATCCCTCAGTGCTGATAAACACAGAAAAAGACAGAGGAGGCAGCAGGAGCAAACTTATGACAGCACATATCCTTTTGGTGGAAGATGAAGTCAAACTAGCACGATTTGTCGAGTTAGAGCTAAGTAGCGAAGGATACCAAGTAAGCGTGGCTCATGATGGGATTGCCGGTCTTACCCTAGCGCGAGACTCATCGCCAGATTTAGCGATTCTCGATTGGATGTTACCAGGTTTAACAGGTTTAGAAATTTGTCGCCGTTTGCGAGCAACAGGTAGTACAGTACCAGTAATTTTATTGACAGCAAAAGATGAAGTGAGCGATCGCGTCGCCGGATTAGATGCGGGAGCCGATGATTATGTAGTTAAGCCCTTCAGCATTGAGGAATTACTAGCTAGAATTCGCGCCCATCTGCGCCGCACGCAAGAAACAGCCGAAGGTTTACTGCAATTTGAAGATTTAAGCTTAAATCGCCGTACCCGTGAAGTTTTTCGGGAAAAACGAAGCATTGAGTTAACAGCAAAAGAGTTTGACTTATTAGAATATCTCCTCTCACATCCCCGTCAGGTGTTTACTAGAGATCAAATTTTAGAGAAAGTTTGGGGTTACGATTTCATGGGTGATTCTAATATTATTGAAGTATATATTCGTTATCTGCGACTCAAATTGGAAGAGAATAATGAAAAGCGTTTGATTCATACAGTCCGTGGTGTAGGCTATGCACTACGGGAACAATCGTAATGGCTTAGTGATTTCGACAAAAAGCAAAATTTTAAAGAAAAAAGAGGATCATGAATAAAAAATGGGCTGTTAAACGGCTAACGGTAAATCTCACGGCTGAGGAAATGAAGAAACTTGAACACTACTGTGCTTTGACAGGAAGGCCAGCAACAGACGTAATTCGAGAATTACTCCGATCTCTTGAGGTTGACAATACTGAAAACTCTGAAATGGCAACAGCAGACTCAAAAACAACAGTTGGTATTGGGTCAAAATCACAGTAACTATTCACCAGAATATCCCGCTAAATCTCAAAAATCTGCTAGCTATCTTGAATTACCAATAGGACTCAAGGCTATACTTCTCAGTTAAAGGAAAAGGGTAAGGGTTTAAATTCATTCCTTACCCTTGTTCCCTTAAACTTTTCTCAGAAGACACTCCTAATAGTGGGGCATAGCTATTTATAGAACCCAATACTGCTCGGGTTTTAGATTTTAAACTGAAATTTTGTTTGGGGAAAAGGTTACTGGCTTTAGATTAAAGGTTTTCTCTTTCCCATTCCCCTTTTCTCCTTAACCGACAAATATTAAGGGCAATCTGGGTTTGTTCTCGTTGCTGCCAGATGGGTCATTGAGCGGTCAAGTCGCTTCTTTACGAGACGCTGCGCCTTGCTTGTTTCCATATAGGAGTACGCTCCAATTAAAAATTATTACTCCCGGTTCGCCCATTTTTTCGGGAGTTAGAAGAAATGCTACTCAGGAGTAAAAGATTGACCACCAAGTTGAGTGTAAATAGTAGTTGGGAACCCAAGTAAAACAAGAATACGTTGCTGTAAGGGTGAAAGGGCAGTCAAATGAGCATAAACTTCGTTTTTAACCTCAATTA
>NZ_JACKZS010000099.1 GCF_014222285.1 Nostoc sp. UCD121 | reverse complement strand
CCAGACAAGAGGCAGGGGAAGAAAAAGAAAAAGGTGTATTCATGGCTATTTCAGTAGAAAAAATTACTAAAATTTCCTCTTCATGCCACGATAATCTAACTTTTGCGCGTCGCTCCCCTTGCTCCCTGCCCCCTTGCCTCCAGCTTTCAATTAAAACAATCGTGTTGTCAGCTACAGTAATATTTCAGGAAAACGGGCAACAATATTGATTAATAACTAGAAATGCAGCCCTACCTGTAAAAGATGCTGCCGTTTCATGAAACCCAGAATTATTGTTTGCGGCTTAGGACGTACCGGATATAAAACCTTTCGTTTGCTGAGACATCAGGGGGCCTTCGTTGTTGGCATTCATCACCAATCTATCCCTGGCGAAACAGCAGGAGATGTGATTGTTGGCGATTTACAAGCAGCTTCTACCCTAACAGCAGCAGGAATTCAACAGGCACATACTTTAGTCATCGCTGGCTCTAAAGATGCTCTGAATTTGTCTATTATGATGCAAGCGCGAGTTCTGAATCCCCAGATTCGGATTATCAACCGTTTTTATAATACAAATTTGGGCGAGCGCTTAGATCAAAGTTTACCAGACCATTTGAGTATGAGTGTTGTGGGATTAGCAGCACCCGTGTTCACCTTTGCAGCGATGGGAAACCGAGCGATCGGACAAATCAAATTATTTCAGCAAACTTGGCCGATTCATGAAGAATACATTGATGAAAACCACTTCTGGAGAGGTTTAAAGCTGAGTGAATTGTGGGAAGACCGATCGCGGATGCTAATTTATTACTTGCCAGTCAAAGGTGAGATGGATTTGGTGTCAGCTGTCATATCTGGACAAGAGATCCAAGTAGGCGATCGCTTAATTATTGGTACACAACCCCGTATCCGTTCTCCCCGCAGGTCATTGATTAAAAAACTGCTGAAAGTCATGACTAATTTTAAGCAGTTTCAGCAACATGGGCGATCGGTATTGATAGGTGCTGTTGTGTTACTTGCAGTTATTGCGATCGCTACACTCACCTATATGTCGGCTCAGTTGAGTTTATCTCCTGTCGATGCTTTATATTTTTCTGTAGGCATGATTACGGGAGCGGGTGGTAATGACAAAGTAGTAGAAAATGCTCCTAACAGTATTAAGTTATTTACTGTCGTGATGATGCTGGTTGGAGCAGTGGTGATTGGTATTTGGTATGCAATGCTCACCGATTTTGTCTTAGGAAGCCGCTTTAAGCAATTTTGGGATGCAGCCAGAATACCCCAGCGATATCACTATATTGTCTGTGGCTTGAGTGGTATTGGGGTGAGAATTGTCCAGCAACTCCACGCCAGTGGACATGAAGTTGTAGTAGTTGAACCCGACTCCAATAACAAATATATCAACACTGCCCGAGAACTAGGTATCCCCGTAATTCAGGGTGATGCCAGCTTCCGCACAATACTCAAAGCCAGCAATATAGACTCTGCTGCCGCCGTACTTGCTGTTACTAGCAATGATGCCACCAATCTGGAAATTGCCCTCAAAGCCAAAGGTTTAACACCCAGCATTCCGGTGATTGTTCATTATGCCGATCCTGATTTTGCTGGTATAGCACAACAGCTATTTGGCTTTGAGGCCGTACTTAGTCCGGCTGAACTAGCAGCCCCAGCTTTTGCTGCTGCTGCACTAGGAGGACGTATTCTTGGCAATGGCATCACAGCCGATAGTCTTTGGGTAGCTTTTGCAACTGTAATTACACCTTTACACGCCTTTTGTGGTCAATGGGTGAAAGATGTAGCCATGTCTGCTGACTGTGTACCTTTGTACGTAGAGACGAATCACCAAACCCTTCACGGTTGGGATTTATTAGAGACAAATCTCAGCGCTGGCGATGTTTTATATATGACTATGCCAGCAACACGGCTATATCAATTGTGGCGAGACGAGCAAGTTTGCGAAACACACGCTTAAATAATTCGTAATTCGTAATTAATATACTACTTCCCACTCCAATACTGTTCGGTTAAGGCAAGAGACGGCGATTTATCGCGTCTTTGTGATCTAAAATTTTCATCAAAAAACCTTAACCAAACCGTATTTTTCCTACTTCCCACTTCCATTTATTTGTTAACTACTCGTTCTTGATATTCTTGCTCAGTAATCATATCAAGAGTGCTTTCTAGGCGATCAACAAATACGATACCGTCGAGGTGATCGTACTCATGTTGAAAAATCCGAGCAATAAAATCGGTTAATTCTTGCTTTTGTAAATTGCCTTGAGAGTCAGTGTATTCCACTTCAATAGATTTATAGCGAGGAACTAACCCTCTAATTCCGGGAACACTTAAACAACCTTCCCAATCTTTGACAACTTCAGTTGAATGAGCAATGATTTTGGGATTAATCATAGCAGTAGGTTCCATTTCCGGCGCGTTGGGATACCTGGCATTAGGACGGGAAGCCACAATGAATAAACGATAAGATTGTGCTACTTGAGGCGCAGCAATTCCCACACCGTTAGCCTTGGCAACAGTGGCAATTAAGTCTTCAATTAATTTCTGGATATGCTGATCTTGAATATTCCCAACCCAAACAGCTTTTTGGCGCAATGTTGGATTGCCTAATTGAATGATTGGTGCTAATTCAGTCATGATAAAACTCCTTTAGGTAATGGGGAATGGAGCATTGGGTATTCACTAATGACCAATGACAAATGACCAATGACAAACTTTATCCTTCACGTCTTGCGGGTAAAGCAGCAGGTTGGACTGCTATTTGGACAATTTGCCCATTGCGTTCCACCTGTATTGGTAACTTAGTACCGATTTTGCTATTTTCTACTAGCTTTTGTACTTCTTCAATTTTAGTAACAGGCTGGCTGTTAATGCTTTTAATCACATCACCGACTCGTAGTCCAGCCGCAGCTGCTGGCGATCGCGGCACAATCTCAACCAGCAAAACGCCCTCATCTGCTGTAAGCTTTAAGCGATCGCCAGCTTTATCTCTGATTTTTTCTTTAATTTCTGGTGTCAGTGTCACCATCTGAACACCCAAATAAGGATGATCGACTTTGCCTGTAGCAATTAATTCCTGGGCAATTTTTTGTGCAGTGTTAATGGGGATAGCAAATCCCAAGCCTTGAGCGCCTCGAATAATAGCTGTGTTCATCGCTATTACCTGTCCACGAGCATTAAGCAATGGCCCACCAGAATTACCAGGGTTAATCGCAGCATCCGTTTGGATGTAATCAACCCGCTTGTCACTAGCACCGATATCTCTACCAGAACGACCTGTAGCACTAATAATCCCAGAAGTGACGGTATTATTCAAGCCTAAAGGGTTGCCAATAGCTATTACTGCCTCTCCTGGTTGTAAAGCATCAGAGTTACCTACAGATAAGGTTGGCAGATTATTAGCATCAATTTTGATCACAGCAACATCCGTTACTGGATCTTCACCCAGTACTTTACCGTCAAATGTGCGGCCATCTTTGAGTATGACAGTCACTCTATCAGCACCATCTACCACATGGGAATTGGTCAAAATTTGACCTGAAGAATTAATAATAAATCCAGAGCCACTACCGCGCTCTACCCGTTGTCTAGGCTGTGGCGCTGCGTCTCCAAAAAACCGTCGGAAAAATGGATCGTTAAATTCGTCTGGTACGCGAGAAGTGATTGTTCGGGAAGAATCAATGCGAACTACCGCAGGCCCCACATTTTGTACTACTTTTACCACAAAATTAGGATCTCCAGACGACGAGAAAATCGGCGGGGGGACAATTCCCTGATTGGGTTCTATTGTTTCTTGGGGTTGAGTGTCACTTTGCCGAGTCTCTAAGGTCTTAGCTGGTACAAGAGAGCAGCTTCCCAAGAACACCATTGCTACCCCATATAAGAGCATCCGCCACCTCTGGAGCAAACCCCTGGTATCAGTTTTTTTGGGTGCTAAGTCATGGTTTGTTGTCTTCATGTATCGTTGCTTCTCCGTGTCAGTCAGTGGGTGTTAGGATCTTGCCTACTGGGTATGTCCCAAAATGATTACAACTTAAAAGCTTATTCTAGGTCTAGCGTGTCTGGATGCTAAATTGATGCTTTATCTTCTATTGTGACGATTAGCAGCAAAGGTGGTGGATAATGGAAATTCCCATAGAAAGTCTGTGGAGTCAGGTACTAGAGCGCCTACAGGTTGAACTATCCCGACCGACCTTTGAAACTTGGATAAAAACTGCTAGTGCGGAGCGATTAGAAAATAATTGCTTAGTAATCCGCACTCCTAACCCATTTGCTCGTAATTGGTTACAAAAGTATTACATCAATACCATTGCTCATGCAGTACAAGATATTCTCGGTCATCCCGTAGGAATTTACATTACTGTTGCTCAAGGTGATGAAGTTTCTCATTTTAGTGAACGGGAGGTTTCTTGGGAATCAACAAATCCTAGCAGTATTCCTGAAGCTGTTTCTCATCACAATCATAAAACTACTGAATTAAATTCTAAATATGTGTTTTCACGATTTGTAGTTGGAGCCAACAATCGGATGGCTCACGCTGCTTCTTTGGCAGTTGCAGAATCTCCCGGTAAAGAGTTTAATCCTTTATTTTTATGCGGTGGGGTAGGTTTAGGTAAAACTCATCTGATGCAAGCTATTGGTCATTATCGCTGGAAAATTTGTCCTGATTGTAAAATATTTTATGTTTCTACTGAACAGTTTACTAATGATTTAATTACAGCGATTCGTAAAGATAGTATGCAAAGTTTTCGAGAACATTATCGAGCGGCTGATGTTTTATTAGTTGATGATATTCAGTTTCTTGAAGGTAAGGAATATACTCAAGAAGAATTTTTTTATACTTTTAATACTTTACATGAAGCTGGTAAACAAGTTGTGATTGCTTCCGATCGTCCTCCGAACCAGATTCCTAGCTTACAAGAACGTCTTTGTTCTCGGTTTTCTATGGGGTTAATTGCAGATATCCAAAAGCCGGATTTAGAAACTAGGATGGCAATTTTGCAAAAAAAAGCCGAGGATGAAAATATTTGTCTTCCCCGCGATGTGATTGAGTATATTGCTTCTAACTATACTTCTAATATTCGAGAATTAGAAGGAGCTTTAATCCGGGCCGTGGCTTACATTTCTATTTGGGGTTTACCGATGACGGTGGAAAATATCACACCTGTTTTAGAACCGCCTAACGAAAAAATGGCAGCTACCCCAGAAGCAATTTTAAAGGTTGTAGCGGATAATTTTGATGTTTCAATAGACGATCTCAAAGGTAACTCACGACGAAGAGAGATTAGCTGGGCGCGTCAAATAGGAATGTATCTCATGCGCCAACACACATCTCTGAGTTTGCCAAGAATTGGCGAGGAGTTTGGTGGTAAAGACCATACAACGGTAATCTATAGTTGCGATAAAATTACCCAACTCCACCAGAGCGATCGCACTTTAGCACAAACTCTCCGCCAACTGAGCGATCGCATCAACATGACTAGCCGTTCTCAAAAATCATGAGGGAAATATGCTGATGGGGTGCTTGTTCCCCCGCCAGCACTGCGCGAACAGGACTGGAAGGGAAGCGACACGAGCGATTTTAAGACGCTCGGATAATTTATCCCGTGATGGTAAACCTCGCGCAACAGAAGCTTTAAAAGATGATGACCGCGATTACCAGTTTTTAAATGGTCTCTATATGTCGAGTAAAAAGAAAGAACCAATTGGATGTGGATGCTCAAATATTCCGATTTCTATAATCCTAATTATCTTAGGAGGTGGTTATTGGTGGTTTAGCCAGAAAGGATATCCAGAAATTAGTAAGTTTTTAGATAATAGCAAAAAGATAGACATACATATTCCTAAGCCTACTAAAACTAGTTCTTCAACTATTAATATAACTCCTTCTATAACCCCAATACCCTCTTTAGTAAGCACTCCAACCTTTACTGATAATCCGAAAATAATCCCAGACAAAAAAATAATATTGCTCCCAACGGCTTGGGAGAAAAAGGTAATTAGAGGGATTTATTTAACTCGCTACCAAATTACCAATAATGCCGACGAACAAACGATTCGTGAAAGAGTTCGTTACTACCGCTCTCAAGGAATTAATACAATTATTCATGGTGTTTGGGGTAATGGCTGTACTATGTACAATAGTGAAGTTATGCAGCAAACTTTCGGGTATAAAAGTTGTCCAAATCAGTTTCAGGAACAATGGTTAAATTGGTTTATTGATGAAGCACATAAGCAAGGAATGCAAGTTCATGCTTACTTCGAGAAGGGAATTAAGATAGATAAGAATAGCCCAATTTTTGATTTAGCAATTGCCCGGAAATGGATTGTTCCAGGAGTGGATAAAACGTACTCTGGAATTGATCATTATGTCCTTGATGTACAAATTCCTGAAGTTGCTAATCTTTTTCAAAATATCTTAGTAGAGTTTGTCAAAAAATATCCTGATATTGATGCAGTTCAGTGGGATGATTATCTGGGCTATTATGCTGAATTATCTGGAAAAGTTGACCGCACTGCAAATTTAACTAAATTTGTGCAACAAATGGTAACTTCTATGAAAAAAGCTAATCCATCAGTGAGTTTTGATATTTGCCATCATAACCCCTATTGGGCTAAAAAATATTTTGCAGCTGACTGGGAAAAATGGGGTGCGGATCGTATATTTATTCAAGCTTATAATGATAGTAATTTTTCTGAAGAGTTAATTTATGCTCAAAAATATGCTGGAGTTGCAATTACAGATCGGCAACTGGGTCGCTTAAAAGAATTAGTTGATAATCCAAAAATTAAAAGCATCTTAGTTTTTCCATTTTCAGGAAACCCAGAAAAAACAGCTTCTAGCTTAAAAAACTCACTCTGATGTGGGAGCGAATATTCTGATTTATTAAAAGAGGTATAAACCTAATTCAACTCAAAATAATTCAAAATATTCTCTTTGCTCCCAGTTAGTTACCTGCTTTAAATACTCTTCTGGTGGCTGATCGGCGACGGACTGCAAAAAGCGATTAATTTCACTTTCTTTCATCTTAATGATGAAGTTTATGAACTGCTGCCCCATTTTTTGGGCAAAAAGTTCGCTTTGGCTCAAATATGAAATCGCCTCTGGTAAACTTTTGGGTAAGATTGGATTTTCTGTAGTGTAAGGTTCCTCTGTTGGAGAGCCAGGATCAAGTTTATGATCTACACCATCTAAACCAGAAATCAATTGTGATGCCATGTAGAGATAGGGATTGGCTGCTGGTTCTCCAACTCGGTTTTCAATGTGGGTACTGGGGTCATCAAAACCGCCTTGTAATCTAATCATTGCTCCTCGGTTTTCCAATCCCCACCCTGCACGATCAGGGGCTAGGGAATAAGGTCTAAATCTTTTGTAGCCGTTAATTGTTGGGGTTGTGAACACAGAAGCAGCATTGGCGTGTTTGAGAAGACCACCAACGAAGTGTTTAGCTAAATCTGATGTGAGGGTTTGGGAGTTTGCAGACATGAAAGCGTTCTCGCCTGTGGTTCGGTCTACAAGGGATTGGTGCAAATGCCAGCCATTAGAAGAAGAACCTTGCAATCCTGGACGACACATAAATGATGCGATGTAACCTTGTTGACGGCAGATTTGCTTGGTTGCCATTCGGAATATCATCATTGTATCGGCAGCTTGCAATGCAGAAATCGGGTCAAAAGTAAATTCAAATTGACCAACACCCCCTTCGTTTTCTACACTCCTTAAAGGCAGTTTCATTTCAACTAAGTTTTCTGCCAGAAGGAACAGCAAATCTTGAATCTCTGGATTGTGTGATTCTAAAAGGTATTGGAAGCTATGGTCTACGGCGCTAACTTTAGCAGGTTCACCGGGTTTTCCAGAAGTACCAACATTTGCGATCGCTAACATCGGATCTTCTAACTTTGCCAGATACCACTCAACTTCTAAGCCGACAATATACTCCAACCCTCTTTGATGTAACTCTACCAATGATTGGCGCAAAATACCGCGACTTGAAAAGGGCATTGGCTGACCATTTTGAAAGTATTCGTCACAGAGAATAAAGCCAGTACGTTTTGCCCAAGGCACAATTTTGAAGGTATCAGGGTCAGGAACAGCCACAAGATTTGGCGCACCTGTCATCAAAGGCATATCTAAACTACCGCCAGGGACAAATGGGTTAAATACTATTGCACCACCAGTATCAAACAGGAATGTCCCTGTGCTGATTTGCATACCGTTTTCCAGGGCGCTGAAAAAAGCTTGGGGTAAGAGCGACTTACTGCGAACAATGCCATGCTGGTCTGACCAAGCGGTACGAATCAACAATAAATCCTGTTCTTTAACAATAGCCTTGATTTTTTCAGATGCTTCTTTTTGGATTTCTGTCCACAAGTGATGACGCTCAATAAATCCAGGTCTTTTCATCTGCTTGTGTGGTTAGTCGGAGAAGGACAGGCTTGAACGAAAGATAAAGGCAAGTAGAGGTTTCTCGAACTCATGTTACAGCAGTTTATTATGTATTTTAACTACATCTGTCGTAGGGGCAATTCATGAATTGCCCCTACCTACATGGTTTATTTACCTGAAAATAGCTGTAATTTGCATTAGGTTGTCGATTGCAGAGTTTGCTGTAGCTTGAGTAAGCGATCGCTCGCTGCTTGTAATGTCTCAGGTGTTTTGCTAAAGCAGAATCTGATCAATGAATGGCCTTTTTCTGGTTGGCTGAAAAAGCTGGAACCAGGAACTACGGCGACACCAATATTTTTAATTAGATGGTAAGTGAATTCAATATCTGTTTTGTAGCCAAATTTAGAAATATCTGCAAGAACATAATAGGCTCCTTGGGGAAGGAAGTAAGGAATGCCAACTCCATCGAGTATCTGTAAGATCAAGTCTCGCTTCTGGTGATAAAGTTTGCCTAGTTCTTCATAATAGGATGGTGGTAG
This sequence comes from Nostoc sp. UCD121, assembly GCF_014222285.1. Classification (GTDB taxonomy): domain Bacteria; phylum Cyanobacteriota; class Cyanobacteriia; order Cyanobacteriales; family Nostocaceae; genus Nostoc. The sequence goes on along the minus strand of NZ_JACKZS010000099.1, from coordinate 17,853 downwards.
TTGCATAGCGGCAACTCCGGCTCGTTGCAATGGTGCGGGAGCGCCAACGGTAAGAAAATCATGGACTTTGCGAATGGCTCCCGTTAATGCAGGGTTTGCCAAAATGTAACCAACTCGCCATCCGGTGACACTATAAGTTTTGGATAGACCGTTAATGGTTATGGTGCGTTCTTCCATACCGGGAAGGGTCGCTAGGGCAATATGTTGAGTGCCATCATAGAGAATATGTTCGTAGATTTCATCTGTGAAGGCTAACACATCCCATTTTTGACAAAGTTCAGCAATTAGGGTGAGTTCTTCACGGGTGAAGACTTTGCCGGTGGGGTTATGGGGTGTGTTGATAATAATAGCTTTGGTATTGGCATTGAAAGCTTGACGCAACTGTGATTCATCAAACGTCCAATGGGGAGGATACAGTGTTACGTATCGGGGTGTAGCACCAGCTAAAATGGCATCGGGGCCGTAGTTTTCGTAATAAGGCTCAAATACAATTACTTCGTCACCGGGATCAACTGTCGCCAACATTACAGCTGCCATTGCTTCTGTGGAACCACAGGTGACGGTGATTTGGGTTTCAGGGTCAATATCTAAGCCAAGATACCAACGAACTTTGTTAGCGATCGCATGACGAAATGCGCGATCGCCCCAAGTAATGGCATACTGGTTGACATCTGCCTCTATGGCTTTATAAGCTGCCTGTTTCAACTCCAACGGACATGGAAAATCAGGGAACCCCTGAGCCAGATTCACTGCACTATATTGCAGTGCCACCCGTGTCATTTCCCGAATTACCGACTCTCTAAACTGGTCTGCCTTCGCTGATATTTTTTTACGCCCAATCTCACTCACTCCCCTACCTCCGTTGATCTCGATTGCGGTTATGTAGGAATTTTTCTAAATCCCATAAAATCCATAATACCGATGGTTTTATCGTAGTATACTCAAATTCGAGATTCAGAGGGAATGCAACCTTATAATCTATATACTTAATTATTGATATTAATAGTCAATTACTGAAGTACTGATCCAGAATCATCATGAAATCTTTGCACCGTCCCGATCTCTATAGCTGGTCTAATTTCAATCCGGCAAGAAATATTGATTTCAATGGGATTGCCTGGATTCGCCCAGATGGAAACATCTTGATTGACCCAGTAGCCCTATCAAACCATGATTGGAATCATTTGAAATCTCTCGGTGGTGTAGTTTGGATTGTGCTGACGAATTCCGAGCATGTCAGGGCAAGTAAAGATATTGCCGATCAAACTTATGCTAAGATAGCTGGCCCAGTGGCAGAAAAAGACACTTTTCCCATACCTTGCGATCGCTGGTTATCTGATGGTGAAGAATTTGTACCTGGGTTAAAAGTAATTGAACTCCACGGCTCGAAAACTCCCGGTGAATTGGCTCTGTTACTGGAGGAGACAACTTTGATTACAGGGGATTTAGTCAGGGCACGTAAAGCAGGTAGCTTAACTATATTGCCAGATGACAAGCTACTGAATCGAGAGGAAGCTATTGCTTCGGTTCGCAGGTTGGCTCAACTGAGTCGAGTTGAAGCAGTGCTGGTGGGGGATGGTTGGCCCGTCTTCCGCGATGGACGCGATCGCTTACAGGAACTTGTAGCGACGTTGTAAATGGGTTGGGGCGATGCCTACGGTAACAGCCTCGCCCTACTAAATTTATCCGTTGATTCACAGTAACTATTTTTGAGGGTTGATATCATCGCAGAGGTGGCGATCGTTTTTCATATTAGGATTATTTTTTAGATAATCAGATGCCCAGCTACAAGCGCGTTTGAGTAAATCATCTAAGTCTAAATTTAGATAGATTTTTCCTTCATTGCTATCAACAGCAATTGTCTTCCCACTAGGGCTAAATCGTTCACCAGAGAAAGAACTAATGGAATAGAGAAAAGATTTTTTCTGCCAAATACTATCAAGAAGATACAGATTTGCATTATCTTGATCGCCAAAAGCAAGTTTTTTACTGTCCTTGCTGAAACTCAAGCTGCCAGTATTGCTGTAATCATCTTTTAAGGATTCAATCTTTTTACCATCAAAACTCCAAAACTTAATATCTTTACTACTCATATAAGCAAGAACTTTCCCATCAGGGCTAAAGCGTACATTTGTAACCTCATCACTATCATTGATAGTTTTTTGGAGCGTACCATCAAGATTCCAGAGTTTTACAGTTTTGTCTTTACTAGCAGAGGCAATAATTTTGCCATCTGGGCTGAATGTAACGCTATTGACTTTATCTTCATGTGCTGGAATTGTTTTGAGAAAAATACCATTTTTATTCCAAAGTCTTACAGTTTTATCGTCACTACCAGAGGCAATAATTTTACTATTTGGGCTGAATGTAATGCTGTTTATCAAGTCAGTATGACCAGGCATAGTTGCCAGTAGTTTGCCTTTAATACTCCATAATTTTAAACTCTCATCTTTACTCACGAATGCAACCGTCTGATTATTAGGATTAAACGTGGTGCGATCTAAAATGTTAAGGTCATTTCTAAAACTTTTTATTGGTTTGCTGTCACTGTTCCAAAGCCACATACTAATATAGCTCCGATCAGAAATTGTGCTAACAGCACTGATGATTTTGCTATCAGAACTAAAGCTGACTTCAGTAATGTGAATATCATCATTGACTCCATCACTAAATCCTTGAAGGGTCTTGATAGATTTATCATCGCTACTACGCCAGACTTTCACGGTGTTGTCAGTGCTTGCAGAAGCAATAAATTTATTGTTAGGGCTAAAACTAACATCGTTAACTCCTTTAGTATGTTCTCGCCAGATTTTCAGCTTGTTACCTTTTAAATCCCAAAGCCGTACAGTACTGTCAGCACTGCTAGTAGCAATTTTTGTGCCATCAGGACTAAAACTTACCTTTGTAATTTCAGCACTATGCCCTTTGAGGGTTGTGAGTAAATTTCCCTCAAGACTCCACAGTTTCACGGTATTGCGTACGTTAATTGAAGTAATAATATTGCCATTAGGACTAAACGTGGCGCTCTCTATGTCATAGCTATCAATAGATTTCAGTAGTTTTCCATCGTTACTACTCCAAAGTTTGATTTCTCCACTTTCAGAGCTTACAGAGATGAGCTTACTGCTATCTGGACTAAACTCGATATTTGTTACCTTGGTACTATGCCCTGTCAAGATTTGGATTAGAGTACCATCACGTTTATAGAGTTTTACTAAATTGTCATCGCCGATAGTGGCAAACCTCTGGCTATTCAGGCTGAAACTAATACTTGTAACTTTCACCGTGTGTCCTGGTAAGGTATTGATTAGAGTAGCATCACGTTTATAGAGTCTTACCGAATTGTCCCTGCTGATGGTGGCAAATATCTGGCTATCAGGGCTGAAGCTAATATTGGTAACTTCCTTAGCATTTCTTGGCAAGGTTTTTATAAAAGCTCCGTTACTGTGCCACAGACTAATTGAATTATCTGCACTGACAGCAGCAATTAGCTGACTATCAGGACTGGATTTAATGCTTGTAATACTATTGTTATTACCTTTGAGAGTTATTTCCTGATTTCTATTAAGTTTACTGAGCTTTAACACATTTTCAGGGCTTCGAGTTGCAAACATTTGATTATCTGGGCTAAAACTGAGAATTGAACTATTTCCTTTAATAATTTTGATGAGAGTTCCATCACGATTTTGAAGTTTAATTTCGTTATCCTCGCTACCTAAAGCAACGATTTGTCCATTAAAACTAAACTTAACTGTGCTAGGATTATCACCATTTTTTGTAGTAAAACTGGGAGCTTTATCATTAATATACTGAATTTTTACAACTCTATCCTTACTGACTGATGCTAGTAACTTGCTGTCAGGGCTGAAGGTTACATAGGTAATACTGTCATTATGTTTAAATCTTTTTATAGGGTAACAATACTTTTCATCTACTCTGTCATCTACTATGTATTGAGTGAAATATTTGTCTTGAGAAGGATCTTTGATTAGCCATGATTTTTGATCAGGACTAACACTTAAAAGTTCTCCTTGGGTACCACAATTTTCTTTACTAATGATGGGAATTTGAGTATCTTGAGTAGACCAAAGACTCAATGTACCATCTTTATTAAATAGGTTAATAGCTTGACCATTATTGGTAAAATTTATATTAAAAGTACCGTATTCATCGATACTAGCAAGCTGTTTTCCTTTAAGATTCCAAAGTTTAACAGTGTCGTAGTTTCCTCCTGTAGCAATTGTCTGGTTATCAGGGCTGAAGCTTACAATTACGTCTTGATCGCTCAATACTGGTAAAGTCGTAATATATGTACCATACTGATTCCAGATTTTGACTGTTTTATCCTTACTGGTGGTAGCTAGTAGTTCACCTTTAGGGCTAAATTTAACGAAAGTTACACCCTTTTTGTGACCTTTCAAAGTTGTAAGCAATTTACCGTCAGGGATACTCCATATTTTGGCAGTGTTGTCTTCACTTGCTGTAGCTAACATTTTTCCATTAGGACTAAAATTGACAGATGTTACACTGCCTATATGACCTTGCAATGTTGTAAGTAATTTACCATCAGGGATACTCCATATTTTTGCCGTATTGTCTTCACTTGCTGTAGCTAACATCTTATTGTCGCTACTAAAACTCAGGGCTGTAATGCTCTTCTCATGTCCTTCTTCTATACGGTTGATTTCTGTGATATTTTGAATTGCTTTGCTCAGATCAGAAATAACTCTTAACTGATTTTCAGGTATTACTCCCATTGATAACTGTTTAAGTTTTTTGCCTGCTTTTAGAGATGAAATTAGCGGTTCAAGCCCTGTGTCTTCTTCTGAATAATTGCTTAGAGATATTATATAAGTATTGATACCAAATACTATTGCTGCAATTGTGATTCCACTTATTACAAGTATAAGTCCGCTTAATGTAGCAGTTGCTCTACGCGATGTTTTTAGCTGTTGTGTTAAGACTTGATTGAGTCTAGCTTCAGTGAGTTTTCGTTGTTCTTTTTCTTTCTCCAATTCAGCGATTAATCGGGCTGATTGTTGTTCGCGCACAAATGGTACTAGATAGTCATGAACTAATTGATAACGATCAGCTGGAAATCCTGGCACCTGAAATACTAAGCCTGATTTCACCAAAATTTTTAAAATTAAATCTAATCTTGTAGGCTCTAATGCCAAATCTGCCTCTAATTCAGCACGAGTTTTTAAAGGGCGAGTATTATTTTCATCAGTTAACAAATACAAAACTAGCTTGGCAAACTGTTCGTTATTGTTACCACAGTCTTTAACTACCTCTTCTAAAAATCGTCCTACCAATTTTTCTTTAGGCCCTTGTTCTTGATACTGAGCTAGTGTTGTAATTTTATCAGTTTGCAGTTGCGCTCCGACAACTTGTAATTCAATGGGGCGAATTTCGTTTAAATCTCTAGCTAAATCTCGTACTAGCTCATCAATTAGCGGTGGTTCTAGGTAAAATTGAGAACTTTCTGTTAAACTTTGAATTACAGAACGAGCATCTTCTGGCGAAAAATTCCCTAAATAATAAAGAATCTTTTTATCTAAAATATTGTTATCAATTGCTTCCAAATGTGTTAGACGATTGCACTCAAGTAAGTAATGCAGATAGTCTTCTCGTAAGGACAAGATAACTTTTACATAAGGAATATTCAGACAATCTCGAATAAATTCAAAAAAAGGTCTTCTTTTATCTTGGTCTTTATAGGCAAAGAAGAACTCTTCAAACTGGTCAAAAATCAGAACAGTTAATAAACCTTTATCTATATTTTTGTTCAACTCTTCTACAAAACCTGCCATCGAGTCTAAGAATAGAGGAAAGCTTAAGCCTCTAACTTCTTCTAATGATTCTACGAAGCAAGTTCCTAAAACTTTTGTCCAATCTGTATAAACTTGCAACAGAACAGGCACAACATCACGAGCATCTATGGCTCTTTGCTTTAAAGCTGGTAATAACCCTGCCTGAACCAGGGAACTTTTACCTACTCCTGATTGACCATAAATGACCGTCAATTTGTGGTCATCACGACTAATTCTTTCAATCAATCGATTCACATCTTGCATTCTTCCAGAAGCAGCAATCTCTTGGGTTACTGCTGCTTTTGGATCGGCCACTGCAAGTCCAGGATTAATAACTTGGAGTTTAGATTGTAAGCGTCCTGCGCCTACAAAAGCTCGTAGTCCATACTGTTGCTCAATTGAACGTTGCTCTAGTTTAACTTGGAATGCTTTTAAATAGTTCCCTTGGTCAAAGTAGAGCGATCGCAGTTTCGCCAAAATGCGAATATATAGCAGTGGATCGTGTTGAGGATTACTTTCAGAACGAGCGGTTTCTAAATTAGCGATCGCCTTTGTAACGTAATTGAGATTTTGTTGAGCTTCTGCCAATAACAGTAAGTATAAATTTTTATAAAATTTGCGTTCCCACTCCCAATTAATTATTTCTTCAGAGGAAATCTTGGCATTCGTTTCTAATGCTAGTTCTGCATATTCTTTAGCCTCTACCCATTGAGATTTTTTCAGCACTACCTCAGCCATTAATCCATAACTGTAGCCAAGTCTGATTGGATCAGGGTAGGTTTGGTGTAGCTCAATAGCTACTAACGCAACTTTTTCTAACTCATCCCACGCTTCTAATCTGGTTAAAACTTCACCCCAAGCGTTAATAAATTTTGCTGCTAAATCTGGGTATTTGTGCTGCCTAAAACCCTCAACACATTTTTGAAAGTAATCTTTAGCTTTTAGGCAAGCTTCGTAATATTCAGAACGATGCAAAATTGCATACTGTTCCCACCAAAAACCAAGATGCCAAAGTAAACATCCGTAACGTTTCAAATCATCAGATGACACATTTTGTTTATTTTTAACTTTCTTTTCCCAAACAGTTATACTTTGCTCATAATAATTTTTCGCTTCAGATTTATGTCCATTAGCATCTACTTCCCGACCTAGCAAAAATTGTAAACTTGCCTCTAGTTCAGGCTCTAGTTTTTCTATAGATATTTGTAAATCCCTAACAGCAGATTCAATTTCCCCTAAATGGAGAATACCAAGGTCAAGATTGAGGTAAGCATTATCGAGAAACTTTCCAGCACCGACGTTAAGAATTGCTGCAAATAGGGAATTAACAATTTGGTGTAGATTGTTGATTAACTGATTCGTAGCAAATTTAAACTTAATTGAGTTACCTGTCCAACTCTTAAAATCAGGCATTAATTGAATCAATTTTTGGAAGGTTGGATCATTTACCCAAATAACTATCGGAAACTGAAAATTCTTACGAAATTCCTCTCTTACCTGATTTGTAGAAATTAAAAGTTGGTCAATTGCATCTACTAATTCCAAATCAAATATCATCAAAGCTTGAGGTAGTTGATTTCCCAGGTTAGCTTCAATTGTCGTGTAAAGTGTTTTGATAGATTTTGACAGATGTAGCTCTCGAATCTCAACTTGACATTCTTCCTTGATCTGCTGCACCATTTGGTCTCGCAAACTGCAATAGTTACAACGTGCCAAAATTAACGCAAAGTGTCCCTGAGAATTCGTAATTGAGCGGATTAGTTTTTTCAGGGAGCGTTGATTGTAGACAACTACATCTTCAGGTTGATAAGAGTCACTCATAGCTTAAATTTCTTCGATTCTGCGATCGCAGGGTTAATATCAAACCAGCGTCCATCAATATCTCGGTATTCAAATAAAAACATACTTCGCAAAAGAGTTTGGTATTCGTCCTCTCCTTTAACATTGTCTTGCTGTTTCAGAACTTGCAGCAGCAGCGTCCATTCACTATCACTAATTGCTGAAACTAAGTCATCCCGATACTCACGAATAACCATTTCCAAACAGTCGCGCCCAATAGGGGGGTCATCTTCTTGCAAACAACTGTAAAGCAAAACTAACAGATTTCGCACATGTCCACCACTAACCCGACAAAGACGGTCTAAGGTTTCATCTGAATCAAAAACTTCATTAATACGACTCAACCGTTCTATTTCACCTAGCCAAGGAAACGCCCGTGCTAAAACCATTTGTCGCAGGAGCTTCATCCCTTCTAAGTTATAGGTTTTTTCACGGTTCTTAACTGTCACCATTGGTAAGAGTACAGGCTTCACCCCGAAACGATTTGTCAGAGTGCTTAATTCATTGGAGAAAATTAATACTAGGGGAATAGTATAAACCAAATGGCAATTGAGTTTCTTTAACTGCTCACCCCGGTCAATAAATAGATATTCTGGCTGAGAACGACCAGAGGCTTTGGGAGAGATATCGACGCGATCTAGATTGTCGATAATTACCACCAATCCCTGATAACCTTGTAGCTTTAGCTGCTCTTTGGCACGCTCTAATACCTGTTGATTAATAGCTTCTAATATGCCGCTAGTCCGAGGTTCTAGGTATTGTCGCAACTGGCTGCGGAGTCTGGGACTATCTTTAGTCTTGGCAGTGACTTTACCAATTCCCAAAGGTAATGAAAATTCAAATTCTGGAACTACTGGCGTTTGTAAAAAATCCGCAATTTCATTAAATAAATCGATAAAATAGCTTGGTCTGAGTTTGATTTTAACCTTTTCTAAACTGGCGCTAACTTGACGAGTTATTGCTAATAAAATATCGCTGACATCCACATCTGCCATATCTAAATCTGCACTGGACTCAAAGTAGACTACATGAAAGCCTTGCTTTTCTAATTCATCTTTGAGTCGAAATAGTTCTGTAGATTTACCACAGCCAATATGTCCAGTGAATAATTGGCAGGTTGACTCATCTGGTTGATTAGCGATCGTGCGTCGTAAACGTTGAATTACATTGCCTCCACGCACTGGCGAGAAGTCAATATAGTACTGTTGGTCTTCTTTATTCTCAATTTTTAGAGTCTTACTGGGATTACAGGCATTAAAAAACTTAATAGGGTCTAAAGCCATTACGGTTTCCTCTTATTACTTAATAAAATAAATGTATAAAATAGTACTTATTGTTATTAATTATAGTTTCAGTATATACTAGTAGATGCAGATAAAAAATCTTCGTAAAGTAGAATCTCACTTACTGAAGCACAAGTTGCTACCAAAAAGATAGTTGTCCCATCTTTCGCAATACAAGCGATCGCTTAAACGAACTTGTAGCAACGCTTTAAATGGTTGGGTAGTACAGCTAGCTGTGCTACCCAACACCAGGTTGTGGTTCAGATAGATGAAAAAGGCTGTAATAAAAATTGTAATATGAATATTACAGATTGATGCAATTTAAGACAGCTAATAACAGCGCCTGAATTTGACTCTGTTTAATTAATTATCAGCAGCAAAGCGCGATTCTCCTGTGTAAAGGCTGCGCGATCGCGTGCAGAATATTTACAGTGTTGCCGCCTAAAATTATGGATAATTCCCCAGTGGTCGCTCAAGCAGATACATCCTTACCAAATTACACTCAGGAAAATATACATCTAGTGGAGTCAGCAGTTATCAAAGAAAAGATCGGAACTGATTTTGACTCTCGTATGATGCTGCGGTGTTTGGAACTTGCTCGCCGCGCTTTAGGACGGACTTCCCCAAATCCTTTGGTGGGAGCGGTGATTGTCAAGGATGGCGAGATTGTTGGCGAAGGGTTTCATCCTCGTGCAGGTGAGCCTCATGCAGAAGTGTTTGCTTTGCAAGCAGCAGGTGATCGCGCTCGTGGTGCAACAATCTATGTGTCACTTGAACCTTGCAATCACTACGGACGGACTCCCCCTTGTTCGGAAGGATTAATCCAAGCTGGAGTGGCAAAAGTGGTAGTGGGTATGGTTGATCCCAATCCACTGGTAGCTGGAGGTGGTATTGCCCGTTTACGTGCGGCGGGGATCGAAGTGTTGGTGGGAGTAGAAGAATCAGCTTGTCGTCAGCTAAATGAGGCTTTTGTACATCGCATTCTCTACAAACGACCTTTAGGAATTTTAAAATATGCCATGACTTTAGACGGCAAAATTGCCACTACCTCTGGTCATAGTGCCTGGGTAACAAGCCAAGAAGCCCGCAATGAAGTACATCAACTGCGGGCGGCTTGCGATGCCATAATTGTCGGCGGTAATACAGTTCGACAGGATAATCCTTATTTAACTAGCCATCATGCTGAGGCACATAATCCTCTGCGGGTGGTGATGAGTCGTCATCTCAACTTACCGGAAAGTGCCCACCTGTGGCAAACTGCGGATGCTCCAACTTTGGTGTTGACTCAAAAGGGTGCTAACCCCGATTTCCAAGAACTGTTGCTCAAACAGGGGGTGGAAATCGTGGAATTAACATCACTTACACCAGATAATGCAATGGCGTACTTATATGAACGGGGTTTTTGTAGCGTCTTGTGGGAATGTGGCGGTACTTTAGCTGCTAGTGCGATCGCTCAAGGAGCAGTGCAAAAAGTTTTGGCATTTATTGCCCCAAAAATCATTGGTGGTAGCATTGCTCCCACACCAGTGGGCGATTTAGGTTTTACTACCATGACTGAGGCATTGTCTCTAGAACGTGTTCGTTGGCGTGTAGTCGGCTCTGACTGCTTAGTGGAGGGTTATTTTCCCCAAAAAGCGAATAGTCAATAGTAATAACACTTCACTATCAATCAATTCATCGTGATTTTGCTATCATGAACACTGGCGTTCATGGGCAATATCACGTATTAGAGCTAGCCGAGATTGAATGTAGTGGCAGAGATAATCAGTTTCGTTAGGATCTAACAAAACTTGTGTTTCGGTTTGTTTCACTAACCACTGCACCAAGCTAGCATCATCCAGTTGTAAAAGGAGCTTGGCTTGCGCGGTTTCAACCACTGACCAAAGCTGACGCATGATTGTAGGAGTCATCAGACCTCGATTGAATAATGAGCTATTAGCTGTCTTTAGATTACACAATTTCGATCGCAATTTACGACATGAATGTAGAAGCTGAGACAAGTATTATTAAAAACTTAATAATGGTTTTTATTACTTTATGAAGATTAAGAATTTGAAACTCAGTTTGAAAATGGGAAATGGGGATTGGGGATTGGGGATTGGGAAAACAGATTTTTATGGGTTTAGTTGCAAAACCTAGAAGACAAATACACTAATTCTAAAAACTGGGTTTTTGTGTTTGCAAAGACCGAAATTATGTAGATTTTAGTCCAGTAAAGACAGTTTTTCAAATACTATATTGAATCCTAAATCTGTCTTCTAAGATACAAAAATTTAATTTTTGAGAACAACGTTTTCTAGAAAGTTAACATCTTTTAGCTGTTGATGGACTCACAAAATCATGTAAATTTTCATCCCAAATACTAATGTAAATAAAATTACATTCTTGGCGGATAATCTGACCCTTGACTGAGCCATTCTGGAAACGGAAATTATCAGACTGACCCTGTTGTACCTGTTTAAGTCCCTGCTTAATTTCTTCAGTGGCTTGCCCATCTAACAATCCATTTAAGGTAGTTTGCATCACCTGCGGGTCTACTGATTGGGCAAAAGATACCTCTGTTTGACGTAGCACTTTAGAATTACGATCAAATAAGTAGCCAAGATCAATTTTGTTTGGTACTAGTTTGTAAACAACAGCACGCGTCTTTCCCCATGCGCCTCTCAAATCTTGATTTGGTTTGCCGAGGGTAGCTTCTACGGTACTTCTGGATGTACCTGTAGGAAATGCGGGAACGCTTTGACTGCTGGTAGTTACAGCTACTTTAGTAGGCGGGCGTTCGTTTTTTTGTGGTGCTGAAGGTGCTTCTGGTGTGGGAACTGCAATATTCTCTGGTTCTGGCTGTGGTGTAGAAGGCACTTCTGGCGCTGGGGTATCTGAAATTACAGGCTCTTTTTCTGGCTGTGGTATGGATACAACTGGGGGATTAACGGTTGGTAAAGAATCGGGAATTACTCGCTTTCGTGGTTGTGAGGCCGGTACAACTGGGGCTGGAGAAGTTTGGGAAGAAAGGGGCGATTCGGTAGATGCGGGAGTAGGCAATGATTCTAGCGATGGGGTGCTACTTGTGACAATGGTTGTTTCTGGTTGTTGCTGACGAATGATGTTAGGAATTACTATTGCACCAATCAAGCCACCTACCAACAAACTCCCAATAATTACAGCAGGTTTTTGCCAGTTTCCAGGAGTGGAAGTCCCTGGAATCACGGTTGGTTTTTGTGGGGAATATAATGGCTGGGTTTGTCGAGTCGATGTTGCAGAGGGATAAAAATTAACTGTAGGAGTATTTGCAGCTAACTCAGGAGGGATATTACTAGCAGACTGCAAAGCATGTAACATTTTACTAGCAGTGCTGTAGCGATCGCCAGCATGAGGCTTAATTGCCTGATTGAGTACCGCCGCCAATTGAGAAGAGACGTTAGGGGCGTGTTGCTGCCAAAGTATTTCCCCAGTTTTAAGATCGGTTAGCAATTCTTGCGGGTGTTTGCCAGTCAGCAGATAAATCGCCGTTAAACCTAAGCTGTAGATATCAGTGCTGTAAACTGGGCGGCCAACGGCTTGTTCGCTAGGCATATATCCAGGCGTACCAATAACGAGCGATCGCGTGGGGTATCCTGAAGAGTTGACCACAGAACGGATTGTTTCTTTGACTGCACCAAAATCAATCAAAACTGGCTTGTTATCAACAGAACGGAGAATAATGTTCTCAGGTTTAATATCCCGGTGAATAATGCCTTTACTGTGGACATAATTTAACACCCAAAGCAGACTCAAGAGAATTTGCCGAACAGCAGCTTCACTCTCAAATCCTTTGGCTTCGACAATTTGCGTCAGAGTTTGGCCGTGAATCCATTCTTGGACAAGGTAAAATTGACCGTTCTCAGAAAAGTAGGCGTAGAGTTTAGGAATTTGGTTACTACTTTCACCCAAATATTCTAAGGTTGCGGCTTCCCGTTCAAACCGTTGTTGGATCAGTTGGTAATTTTGCGGATCATTATTAGTTATCGGTTTGAGTTGCTTAATCACACAACGACGGCGAGAAGGCATGTGAACATCTTCTGCCAGAAAGGTTTCGCCAAAACCCCCAGCACCGATTACCTGGATAACTTGATAGCGATTGTTTAGCAGGGTTATTGTCATGAAAAATTATAAGCGTAGACACCCAGCGCGGAGCCGGAGACTTCCTATCTTCTCCAGGCTTGTCTCAGACATCGCCCTTTCCAAATGTACATCAGATTAAGTAAAGCGAGGGCGAAAGACATCTGGTCAAAAGAGGCAGGGGAGTATGGGACAGGGGGAAAGACTGAGACGGAGCTTGTACTTTGCCCCAGTTCAAGCGTCCTGGAACAACCGGGCTTCTCTTCTCTACGAGAGGCGGCGCGAACGTACCCATGTTTTGCTCCGCTCCATGCAAAGGAGAAGGGCTTTCTCCCCGCCCCCTGCTCCCATCCTCTTTGCCTCTTCGGTGAAATTAAATATGCGTTATTCAGAACCCATGTAGAGAGGTAGCAGTGGCAATACTTCTCTACATTCTTTTTTACCAGATATCTAAATGTAAGCCGACGCATTACCAATGCAGGGTATTGCCAAATTTAATTGGCGATGAATGAATCGGTGTTGCTGATTAAATATATGAATTTTGGTATAAAGACGTTGTATTGCAACTTCTTTACAAGGGTTTTGAAATCACGCAAAATCATTTTCATACCTGAATTCAGCAACGCCAATCAAATGTTGCACTAGTTAAACTCTATAGTCTCAACAAACTCTAAAATACTCTCCTTGATATCTTCAGCTTCTTCTTCAAGAGAATCGGGAGTCTCGCCGTCAAGAAAGCTGTGCTGACTACTAACTATATACAAAAATTCACCACTGATAAAGGTGAGCAAACCCCGGTACGCATCTAATCTGATCGCAGTTCCATTATTTTCTTGCTTAGAAATTGTCGAACCCTTAGGCATATCAATTAATACATAGTAAGCGCCTCGCAAAGTATTTTCCAGATATTCGGTGTACTCTACCGAAGCATCTGGGACATTGGCAAAAATCGCTTGGGGCACATACTTATCTACTAAAATTGTTTGTAAATATTCTTCTTGTCCAACAGACTCCAGTTCCTCTAACTGTTCTAGAGGGAAAGGATAATAATCGATTCTCAACAAAGTACCGATGTCATCAGAAAACCCAACTACTCCTTCCTGGCTTTGAATTCTACCGCCCTGCTGGGGATCAACCGGAATTGGCACGGTAAAATTACCTAAAGGGGATTGATATGTCTGTTCGCTAAAATCTTCTATGACTACTGTCTCATCATCGTCGTCATCTGCATATTCCTCCTCTTCTGCTTCTTTAAAGGCTGCAATTACCTCCTTAATAATTTCCTCTGCTTCTTCATCTTCTAGGTCTAAGGCTGCTTGTAGCTTTTTGAGGTAGGCTTGTTTTGGTTTGGCGATCGCAAGTTCATCGTCTAAAAGCACTATTACCCCAGCTGCAAAACCATCCAGCACTAATTCTTCTGAGAGAGACACTTTGGCGGCATTAAACAGGGGCCCAATTCCCTCCTCTTCTGCAATGGCTAGGAGTCTATCAACTATTTCGGCGATTTCATCTTCTGAGTATTCCTCGAAAACCTCAAATTCCCACAGGATACCCGCTAAACTTTCTGCATCTACATCTTCAATCATGGAATCAGCGATCGCAGTGACAGTTGCGATCGCTGCTACCGCTTCCTCTGGACTTAGTGATTCCTCTGATGTCTTTGGTGAGTTAAAAACCTTGTCATACTTGGTCATAATTGCTACCTAAATTAATTCCTTAACAGTAAAAACTGATTGAAAGTGACAATGGTCAGTTTACCAATGGAGCGAATCTTCTAGAGAAAAAGTTGCCTAATAGGTGGTTTACTCAGTATTGCTCAGGTGTCACCAAATCTTGTTGACAGCTAATCTCCAAGAAGTTGAGATGTTCTAAAATCTGTTGTCGAATATACACTTAAACACGAGTTAGGCTCAATTTTTACCACAGGTCAACTTAATTAAATATTGTAAATTTTTGTTATTAAGCAATTATCGTTAATAAATGCTATATTCCTTGATTTTTAACCTCTAGCAGATGAATTATATCTATCGATAGAATTATAAACTAGCTAGCGATAGATACCTATACCGTGGGCAGGATGTCACAATACCGATGTCTGTAGCGGCACACAATAGCCAAAGCGTTTGTACTGTTAGTTCTACAAATGTAAATTACATAAGATTTTGAGTTTTTTATGGTAAGAACCCCTCCATCTCAGTTTTCTCCAGATCAATACAAAGTTGATTCTGCACAAGAAAAAGTAGACGCTATTATAGAAACGCCACCATCAGAAACTGAGATTGACCTAGAGTTTCTTTACACCAGAGATATTGAATTTCGTCAGGAAACTATTTACTTTCTGGTGGTAGATCGTTTTTATGATGGCGATCCAGATAACAGCGAAGGTGAAAATTCAGAACTCTACGATCCCAATAGACAAGAATGGGGTAAGTACTGGGGTGGTGACTTGCAAGGTGTCATCGATAAATTAGATTATCTCAAAAATATGGGAGTTACCGCCCTTTGGCTAACTCCACTATTCGAGCAAGTAGAAGAGTTATTTATTAGCAATGCGGCGATGCATGGCTATTGGACAAAAGACTTTAAGCGGATTAATCCTCGCTACATTGCTGATGGAGAAAACCCTTCTTTAAATGCTACCCAAGAAGAAAAAAATACGACCTTTGATCGGTTAATTACAGAACTGCACAAACGGAATATGAAGCTGGTGCTGGATATTGTCTGCAACCACAGCAGCCCTGACACCAGTGGTAGCAAAGGTGAATTGTATGATGATGGCGTTAAAATTGCTGACTTCAATGATGATGTCAATCATTGGTATCACCACTATGGTGAAGTGCAAAACTGGGAAGATGATTGGCAAGTACAGAATTGTGAACTATCTGGTCTAGCAACCTTTAATGAAAACAATACAGAATATCGACAGTATATTAAGTCAGCAATTAAACAATGGCTAGACCGGGGTGTGGATGCACTGCGGGTTGATACTGTCAAGCACATGCCGATTTGGTTTTGGCAAGAATTCACTGGTGATATGACCAATCACAAACCAGATGTATTCATTTTTGGTGAATGGATTTACAGTAATCCTACTGACGATCGCTCGGTGGAATTTGTTAACCACTCAGGCATGACACTTCTAGACTTTGGGCTATGTGTGGCAATTCGAGCCGCACTAGGGCAAGGTTCAGAAATGGGATTCGAGACAATTCAATACATTTTTGACCAGGATTATCGCTATAACGGGGCAACAGAGTTAGTTACCTTCATCGATAACCATGATATGTGCCGCTTCCAATCGCTGAATCCCGATCCAGCGATGTTGAAGGTTGCGATCGCCCTAATTATGACATCTCGTGGTATTCCCTGTATATATTACGGCACAGAACAGTATTTACATGACGATACTGATGGCGGTAATGACCCATACAACCGCCCGATGATGGAAAATTGGGATACCGATAGTGAGGTTTATCGTTGCATTAGATTGCTGTCTGGTTTACGACGGCTAAATCCTGCTATATCAATGGGTAGCCATTGGCAGAAATACTTGACCCCAGATGTTTACTGTTATGTCCGCCGCTATCGTGACTCTCTGTGTTTCGTAGCTTTAAACCGGGGAGGAGAAGTTACTCTCCCTGAAGTAGAAACAGAATTGCCCGATGGAGAACATACTTGCGTAGTGACTCGCAATAAGTATGAAGTCAAAGACGGTAAGATTTATGACCTAGTACTAGAAGAACGGGGAGTGCTTGTTTTCAGCCACGTTGGGGAACGGATAAAAGCACAAACAATTGTGCGCGTCCAACTCAATGGTGTGGATACCCAACCCGGTGAAATCATTGTGGTGACAGGAGATTGCCCAGAGTTGGGTAACTGGGATATCAGCAAAGCATATCCTTTGGAGTACATCAACTCAAATACCTGGTCTGCTGAGATTCCCTTTGATGAAAGTGCTGGTAAGCTGATTGCTTATAAATATGCCATGTGGCGGGAAGGGCGATCGCCTCTGCGGGAAAATTTGGTCAATCGTCGCTGGGTGATTGCCAAAGAAGGTACTGTTAAATGGCGTGATACCTGGGCATCGGGAAGAGAATCGTAGAAATATCGAATAAGTTATGAAGAGTGAAGGATTCAAATTTGGATTCTTCACTTTTTATTATTTGTGAACCATAAGTAACGAAAAATACATAAACAAGCCTATTTAACCGTAGTATACGCCATAGTGTAGTAGTTAGATCCTTTAGTAAGTTTGTACTCATAAGACTCTTCTCCTACTGCCTAACTTGTGATAGCGGTGCTGCTCCTAACCCATTCTGGGAACTTTGCACTCTTGCAATTTGCAAGGGGCGTATCCGACGAGTAGCAAGTATTGGAGATTGGGTTTTAGGATTTGGTTCTACACAGTCACCAATTGGAAATAGAGATATCGGCGACTGCGTTGTATATGCGATGAAGGTAACGGACAAGATGACATTCCAAGAATACGACGAGTTTTGCCCAGTTTATAGTCCTCATAAAATTCCAAAGTGGGACAGCAAAATATTCGAGTATCGTGTTGGCGATTGCATCTACGATTACAGTCAAGGAGAACAATCAGTATTACGACCAAGTGTTCATAAGAAGAGTGATCAAGAAGCAGATTTAGAGGGTGTGAGTGTTTTGATGTCACGGCACTTCTATTATTTCGGTGACAAACCGATTGATTTACCTGCTGAACTTGATGGACTTAAACTATCGTCTCAATACTGCTCGGTTAAGGAGAAATAGAGGGTAAAACAAAGAAAATAGTGTTCGCGGATGATTGACGCGAATAAAAT
>NZ_JACKZS010000548.1 GCF_014222285.1 Nostoc sp. UCD121 | reverse complement strand
GGACTCAACCTATATTCAGATGGAAACCACAGAGAATACTGTGGATGAACTATCTCTTACAGGAACTTTAGATTCAGTCCAAGGACAGCCAGATGATTTATTCGGCTCTTTCGATGAAAATCCGCAACTGCTATTTGAAGATGTAGCTACGGACTCAACCTATATTCAGATGGAAACCACAGAGAATACTGTGGATGAACTATCTCTTACAGGAACTTTAGATTCAGCCCAAGCACAAGCAGATGATTTGTTTGGCTCTTTCGATGAAAATCCACAACTGCTGTTTGAAGATGTAGCTACGGACTCAACCTATATTCAGATGGAAACCACAGAAAATCCTGTGGATGAACT
>NZ_JACKZS010000547.1 GCF_014222285.1 Nostoc sp. UCD121 | reverse complement strand
GAATAGCAGAGAGCTTCGTGAAAACGATAAAGCGTGACTACATCAGTATCATGCCCAAACCAGACGGGTTAACGGCAGCAAAGAACCTTGCAGAGGCGTTCGAGCATTATAACGAATGGCATCCGCATAGTGCGCTGGGTTATCGCTCGCCACGGGAATATCTGCGGCAGCGGGCTTGTAATGGGTTAAGTGATAACAGATGTCTGGAAATATAGGGGCAAATCCAGCCACGAATGCGGATTTGTTTACGGCCTGCCAAGGAGTTGTCTGTTATCTCTACTCCGGGGATGTCCTGCAAATTATCGGCTATGGAGGCATTGGTGGAGTTCTGCAATGTTTGTTGGTCAATAA
>NZ_JACKZS010000098.1 GCF_014222285.1 Nostoc sp. UCD121 | reverse complement strand
ATATATTTATGTAGGTTGGGTGGAGTGAAACGCAACCCAACATTACCACCAAATTTTATGTTGGGTTACGCTATCGCTGCACCCAACCTACAAAACTACGGTTCTCAATGTAGACGAGGTTTATGTAAATTTGCAAACTTTATTTATTGGTTCAGTTTATCCTTTGCATATCAAATTACAGTATATTAGCTGGTTATTCAATAGGTTCCAAAAAACATCCGACTTTTCCGACTTTTCCCACCTTTTACTTGCGTCTATAGTAATCCTCTATGATTTTTGTTCGCGCAGCGTGGCGTAGTCCTACTTACTTGCATGGGTAGGCAATAGGAAAGAAGGCTTTTTGAGTTGTACGAAGTTCTCTTCAAAAATCAAATGTGAGTTATGTATATTACTTGCAATAACTCAGTTGCATTTAAAAGAGTAATAGTGGGAGTAGTTTAAGCTTGTTTTAGTATATTTTCTATAAACATTACTAAGTAGAAAATAAAACTATTAATTAAAAAAGCCCCCAATAGGGGGCCTATTAAGTTGTTCGCGTGGAGTAAACAACTAAATAATTAATACTCACAGGAGATAGAGTAATCCGAACAAAATAATCCAAATCACATCAACGAAGTGCCAGTAGATTTCGGCTGCTTCAATACCAAAGTGCTTTTCGTTACTATAGTGACCCGGAACGCGCGATCGCCACAACACGGCAACAATAGCCAAAACACCAATGGTAACGTGCAATCCGTGGAAACCAGTCAAAACGTAAAATGAACTAGCAAATAAATTGGTAGTTAAACCAAATTCTAAATGGGTATATTCAAATACTTGACCCACTAAGAAAATAGCACCCATTACAGCGGTAATTGCTAACCAGATTCGCGCACCCCGCGCATCGTTCTTTTTGATAGCAGTGTCAGCATTGTGCATGACAAAACTACTAGAAATTAGATTGATGGTGTTGACTCCAGGTAACAATAGTTCTAATTCTGGAGTACCTGCTGGCGGCCACACAGGTAAGGTAGCACGGAAAGCTAAGTAGGCTCCGAATAGTCCCATGAAAATCATCCCTTCAGCAATCAGGAAGACAATTAGCCCAAACAGACGATGGTCTGGATGTTCTTCATGATGACCGACGGAGGCTTCCGCCGCGTGATGATGATTTAGTTCGGTTTTAGCTGGGTCAATAGTTTGACTTTGCATGAATTTTTATAAGTGGGGAGTGGGGAGTGGGGAATGGGGAATGGGGAGTAGAGGAGAATAAATTCCTAGTCCCCAATTCCCAGTCGCAGTTTATTTCCGATCTTCGGGATTGGCAGCAACGGCTGGATCGGGTTCTGCTCTTAATACTGAGTTTGGGCCGCCAGACAAGATTGGATTGGGATCGGATAAGGGTACACCTTCATTAGCCTTTTCCAAGCCGTAATCATAGGGGCCGGTAGCCAGTACTGGAGTTTGATCAAAATTCTCGATCGCAGGTGGTGATGTCGTCATCCACTCTAAGGTCAATGCTCTCCAGGGATTATTACCAGCTTTCTCGCCGTATAACCAACTCCAAACGGCATTAATGATGAAGGGGAATGTTGAAATTGCCAGTATGTAAGAACCATACGTACAAATTTCGTTCAATGTGGTGAATTTGGGATCGTATTGGGCGATACGGCGATTCATGCCCATTAAACCCAGTTTGTGCATGGGTAAGAAGGTCATGTTTAGACCGACAATAGTCAAGGCAAAGTGAACCTTACCCCAAAATTCGTTGATCATCCGTCCCGTCATTTTTGGGAACCAGTGGTAGATGGCGGCAAAAATCCCTAGAACGCTACCACCAAATAGCACATAGTGCAAGTGGGCTACCACAAAATAGGTGTCGTGAACGTGAATGTCAAAGGGCACTGCTGCCAACATCACACCACTGATACCGCCGATTACAAAGGTGCCAACAAAGCCGATGGCGAACAACATCGCACTGTTAAGCTGGATTTTTCCACCCCACATGGTTGCTAACCAGCTAAATATTTTAATCCCTGTGGGTACAGCGATGATCATGGTAGTGATCATAAAGAACATCCGCAACCAGCCGGGGATGCCACTGGTAAACATGTGGTGGGCCCAGACGATTAGCCCCAAAAAGCTGATTGCTAGAGATGAATAAGCGATCGCTTTATAGCCAAAAATCGGCTTGCGGGAATGCACGGGGATAATTTCTGAAATTGCGCCAAAGAAGGGCAAAATCATGATGTAAACCGCAGGGTGGGAGTAAAACCAGAACATGTGCTGGTATACTACTGGGTCGCCACCGCCAGTTGGGTTAAAAAATGTTGTCCCGGCAATTAAGTCAAAGGAAAGCAGAATCAGACCAGCTGCGAGGACTGGGGTTGATAGCAAAACTAGTGCCGAAGTAGCGAACATTGCCCAGCAGAACAAGGGCATTTGATGAACGCCCATGCCAGGAATACGCATCTTCAGCAATGTCACCAGGAAATTTATCGCCCCCAAAATAGATGATGTACCCAACAGCAAGACACTCATAATCCAAATGCCTTGCCCCACTTGCCCTGTTACCAAACTCAGGGGAGGGTAGGAAGTCCAACCTGCATCCGGTGCATCGCCTACCGCTAAACTGGCGATTAGCAGTATACCCGCAGGGGGGATCATCCAAAAGGCAACAGCATTCAGCCGAGGAAATGCCATATCTTTTGCCCCAATCATCAGGGGAATTAGATAGTTAGCAAACCCTGCCCCGGTTGGCACGATCCACAAAAAAATCATGATCGTGGCGTGCAGTGTAAACAGGCTGTTGTAGACTTCGGGGGTAACAAAATCTACCTCTGGAGTTCGCAGTTCTGTGCGAACCAAGTCAGCCATTACGCCGCCAATGCAGTAGAAAATAAACGAAGTGACTAGGTATTGAATCCCAATCACCTTATGGTCGGTTTGAAAGCCAAAGAAGTCTTGCCATTTTCTGTTCCCCGGTTCCTCACTAAGGGCGGGGATATTGGCAGTTTCTTGCAACTGAGCTTGGGTCATAGTCATTAGTCATTAGTCATTAGTCATTGGTCATTAGTCACTGGATTTTGACTAAATAACATATTGACTAATGGTGAACTTGATGGAGGATTTCTGGCTTAATTCCCATATCCTTGGTGTAAGGAGCGAGAAATTCATTTGGGGATAAATCGGCAGGGTTAACAGCAACGGCTTGATTTAGTGTTTCTTTGCTGGCAACTAGCTGTTCTTGCATCCATTTGTCAAAGGCTTCTTCTGGCTCAACAACTACTGTTGCTCTCATTGCACCGTGGTAGGGGCCACAAAGTTCAGCACAGATTAGGACATAATCTCCTGCTTTTTTGGGGGTGAAGCGAATCTCGCTTTGCCTACCGGGGATCGCATCTTGTTTCAGGCGGAACTCTGGAACCCAAAAGGCATGGATGACATCGTTGGCTGTCATATTGATTTCCACTTCTCGCCCGATGGGTACGTGCATTTCACCTGTAGTTATACCAGTTTCAGGATAGGTGAAAAGCCAAGCATATTGTAGACCTGTGACGTTGACCTGTAATCCTGCTGGTTTACCTGCTTTATCAGGAGTTCCCCCAATTGTCGGAGCAACAATACCCACACCGGGAGCATTCCGCAGTTGGGGAATTTGGTCAGCATTACGAACTTCTGCCGTAGCTGGGTCTTGCATTGCCTCATCAGATTTTTCTTGATTGAGGTTGGGTTCGGTGCTAGGAGGAGTATCACTTAAAGTTGCCGCCATCGCACTTCCAGGCATTGCCATTGACTCCTGATTCATCATCGGCGCTTGATGGATAGCATGGGGATCAAAGCCACCGATTTCGTTGTAGACATCAAAGCTATAAACAGAAATACCGATAACGATAATTGCGGGGATCGCCGTCCAGAGAATTTCTAGAGGTACATTGCCCTCAACGGGTGGGCCGTCTTCATTGTCACCTGCACGCCGACGGTATTTAAATGCAGAGTAAATCAAAATACCTTCTACGAGCAGGAATATACCTGTAGAAATGATCATCATCGCGTTGAACAGACCATCAACTAATTCGGCTTCATCCGTGGCTGCTGCTGGCAACAGCCCGTGATTTTGACCGTACCAAAAGCTGACTAGCGTTAGCACGATGCCAATGAGTAATGTCCAGATTGAACTTGGAATCTTCACGGCTTACTTAATTGAATTTACTACGTTATCTTAAACCTGCTCACTTACTAAGGTAGTCTAGGCTGGAAGGCATGGAGTACAAAGGTCTGAAATTTTTATTAATTTTTTTAACTATTTTACTAATTTTGGGTACAAGGTGACTATCAGGAGGCAGGGGGCAGAGGGTAGGAGTAACCCAGATGTATTTAAAAGTATGGGATTTAACGACTGGGTTTTATACCCAAAATGAAAGTTTTGATTCATAATTATTTCCTTGTGCCTTCTCCGAAAATCAGTAGAAAAACTTAAGGAAAAATTTAGAATGTTTAAATTAATTGTGATTAATCAATTTTTCACATCTTGAAAAATACCTAAAGCTTCAGGCAAAACCTTTCTGGAGTGATTCAAAGTATAAGTGAGTGCTAATCTATAAACCCTTAGCCTATACGCTAGGGTGAAGATAGGACGCTAAAAGAAAATTGAAAATTTTAAGAGAGCCACCAAGAATGGGCAGAAGGTATCATTCATGAGCGAATTTGTCCTACAACAAAATGAAGCGGCAGTTGAGCAGCAAAAACCCAAGGAAATGATTCGTCGCTTGGTGTGGAAAATATGCATAGCCACCTTAATTTTGATGGCAATAGGCAGCGCCACCCGTGTTATGAATGCTGGACTTGCTTGCCCAGACTGGCCCTTATGCTATGGCGAACTGGTACCAGCCAAGCAAATGAATCTCCAAGTGTTTTTGGAGTGGTTTCACAGATTGGATGCAGCTTTAATTGGTGTAAGCGCGATCGCACTTTTTGGTTTGTCCTGGTGGCATCGTCGTTTCTTACCTAGATGGCTGCCTTGGGCATCTACATTCGCCCTATTTTTAATCGTCTTCCAAGGCATCTTGGGAGGACTCACCGTTACCGAACTGTTGCGGTTTGATATTGTTACTGCTCATTTAGGAACGGCGCTGTTATTTTTTTGCACCCTCCTGATTATCGGCACGGCACTCACCCCTTATCAGGGGACTGGAACCGTTGGTAAGTTGCCTTGGGTAGGTTTAACTGCCGCTATTCTGGTTTACCTGCAAAGTCTGCTAGGTGCTTTGGTAGGTTCTCGCTGGGCGCTACACCAATGCTTCGGAGGTTCTCAACTTTGTACTGTAATGTACAGCCATATTGCTGGTTTGGTGCCGCCAACAGTGACAACCTTGGCAATGGTATTTATCTGTTGGCGTACACCAGCACTACATCCAGCCTTGCGGCGACTGGCAAATATAGCTGGTGGTTTGTTGACCTTACAAATTTTGTTGGGATTCGCCACTTTCAAATTACATCTCCAAGTCGAGCCTCTCACCGTCTCCCACCAAATTATAGGAGCAGCTTTGCTAGGTACTTTGGTGGCTTTCACAGTTCTCGCACAGCGTGACTCAGTTAGTGCTGATTCACGTGTCCTGAGTGTTGAATAGGGAATTGGGAATGGGGCATTGGGCATTGGTTCTTCTCCCTAATCTCCCCTGCTCCCCACTCCCCACTCAACGACGAAGGACGCAACGGCGAGTATTGCGACCCACCCAGGGACAGAAAATCTGTGTTTTTATTTGCCTGAAAGAGCCAGCTTGAGCGGGGGCTGCATATAAGTTGTTGAAAAATAAGGAACCAGAGCCAAAATGATTGAGACTAATGTCTCTCGCCACCACGAAACATTTTTCCAGGTAGTTCAAAGTTATTACCAGCTAACGAAGCCTCGGATTATTCCGTTGCTTTTGATTACCACGGCTGGGAGTATGTGGATTGCTGCTAAGGGAGAAGTAGACCCATTGCTGTTGCTAGTAACTCTCACTGGTGGCACTTTGGCTGCTGCAAGCGCCCAGACGATTAACTGTATCTACGATCGCGATATTGATTATGACATGGAGCGGACGCGCCATCGTCCGATGCCTTCCGGTAAGGTGCAGCCACGCGATGCTCTAATTTTTGCGATCACACTGGCGACGCTTTCTTTTACGCTCTTAGCAGTATTTGCTAATTTGTTAGCCGCGCTGCTAGCTTTCTCTGGCATTGTCTTTTACATTTTGGTCTATACCCACTGGCTGAAACGCCACACTCCTCAGAATATCGTTGTTGGTGGTGCGGCTGGGGCAATTCCGGCTTTAGTGGGTTGGGCTGCTGTCACGGGGACATTAAGCTGGTCAGCATGGCTGATTTTTGCCATCGTCTTCTTGTGGACACCACCCCATTTCTGGGCGCTAGCTCTAATGATTAAAGATGACTACGCAAAAGTTGGGATACCAATGTTACCTGTGATTGAAGGTGCTACGGCAACTGTAAAGCAGATTTGGTACTACACGCTGGTGACAGTATTTGCAACCGTGTTGTTGTTTTATCCTTTGGGCGCAAGTGGAATTCTTTATGCTGCGATCGCTGTCAGTCTGGGAGGATTATTTATCCACAAATCTTGGCGTTTGTTGCACAACCCAGAGGATCGCGCTGTAGCTAAAGAGTTGTTTCTCTTTTCCATCTCCTACATGATGCTGTTGTGTCTGGGGATGGTAGTTGATAGTCTTCCCATTACCCATAATTTAATTAGTGCGGTGAGTAATCATCTGCATTTTATTGGATAGGAGATGGAAAATTTAGCGATCGCGTTTGGTAAAGTGGCGCGATCGCATTTTCAGAAATTAAAAATTATACATAATAATTAGAGTTTTGCAGATTTGCGATTAAAAGTAAAATTTCAGTCATAGGCAAATTGATCAAAAAGCTAAATGAAGTTGTAAAAAATCTAAATGTTGACAAATTACATTCGTACAGCATTGCACAAAGCAACCTACGAGTTGCTTGAGGATGGAACTTTTTATAGCGAAATTCCAGAATGTCAAGGAGTTTGGGCAAACGCTGCAACACTAGAAGCTTGCCGGGAAGATTTGCAAGATGCTCTTGAAGGATGGATTATTTTAGGATTGCGTTTAGGTCATACTCTACCGATACTTGATGGTGTTGACCTGAATTTCACCAAAGAGGTTGCCTAATGCCACCCTTTGGATCGATTAATCGGCGGGATCTGATTCGTTATCTGAAAAATGCAGGTTTTGATGGCCCTTACCCAGGTGGTAAGCATCAATACATGGTGAAAGTTGAATTAAAGCTGACAATTCCCAATCCGCATCAGGGAGACATTAGCCCAAGCTTATTAAATAGAATATTACCTCAAGCTAATATAAGCAGAGATGAATGGGAGGCGTTATAAATTATATGCTCGTATAACGACTATCTGGATCATCTCCAACGAGAAATAGAATTTCAGTCATAGCGAATCTTTCCTTAACCACTAAATTTTACAATTTACAAGCCCTAACAAGGGAGAAAAAATCCTCCCAAGCGCCCGAATAACCAAATATCAACTTTCTTCCCTCTCCACCCCAAAAAGTAGGAAATGATCCTTCTGGTGCATGAATACTAAAAGTAAGTTCAGAATATTCTTTCCAGCGATTATTGACACGCCAACCTAAGCGTTCGCCTACTTTAATCCAATCCCGGTCTAATTTTGACCAAATTTGGCTTTGGATACTAAAGCCAAAACGCCCGTTGCTATACTTTAGCCAAAGTTAATTAATCTTACTAATATCTTGGCAGGGGAATCTTTTGATACTCTCTGAGTTAAGCCAGCCATCTTGTTCTTGACAAGATATTTTCAACATCAGTGTGCCAGTTACTCGATCAGCATCTTTCCACTTACCTGTTTTTAGCAAACTAATTAACATCTGTTCGTGATCTATTCGTAAAAGAAAAAAATCATCTGACTGTGCTGAAGTCTTGCGTTTGCCAAAAATTCCGTTACCATCGGCAGAAATTTTTGCTTCACTTACTCCTTTTCCCATTTCCACCACCAATGCTCTGAGTAAACGTCATCTTCTTGAATAATGACCTCACTGGTTTTAGGATTAATTTTTCCCTTGATTTTAATGCGATAAGTCCAGCCTAAACCTACATCTCTAACATTTAAATTTCCATCAAATGAGTTCCCATCCTGTTTAGCAATACAGAGAGTAACAAATATATGGTTTCGACTTCTGGATTTGCCAGACCAAGTACCAACTATTGAAAAAGGTAAAAGTTTTAATTCTATATTCGATTCGGGTGGCAAATCATTATCCGTGGCTTCATAAGTTCTGCTAAATCCACCCTCACCCAAAAGTCGTATTACCCGAAAACGGTTTCTGAATAATGGTGTGAGTGTTTGTCCACACTTAATGCAAAACTTATTGTCATCAGGGTTAAAGGGATTTGAACAACTGGAATTAGAACAGTAAAGCATATTTGAAAATATATCAACAGATATTATCTATATTGAGTTTTCCCAATTTATGCTTACTGGGTTTCACGAGGCTTTATATTTTTGAGCAGAT
The DNA here is from genome assembly GCF_014222285.1 of Nostoc sp. UCD121. Taxonomy (GTDB): domain Bacteria; phylum Cyanobacteriota; class Cyanobacteriia; order Cyanobacteriales; family Nostocaceae; genus Nostoc. The sequence continues at coordinate 18,525 of NZ_JACKZS010000098.1, read as the reverse complement.
TTACTTCTAGTGGCGGCTCCAGTCTCAAGTTACTTTTGCTAGCGTAGTGAGTGATATTAACTTGTGTGTACACCGTAGCCTTACTAAGGGGAAGTTAGAGGAGGTGAGAAGAACTTGTGTGTACACTGTAGCCTTTTAGAAGGGAGGTCAGCACAATTCGCAATTCGCAATTAATGCCCCAGGATTTATCCTTGGACTTGAACCAAGCAAAGTTTAAAATTTATCTATCCATAAATGAATTTAGAGGCTTGTACCATCAAGGAATAATTGGTCAAAATATTAAGTCGGACATCGCGTTATTTATGTAAAATTGACAACGGGTAAGGTAATATGTACCGTTGTTTCCTGTTGATAAATACTTGAAATTGAGAACTGCCCGCCACAAAGTTCGGCGATTTTTTTGACAAGCTTTAAGCCCATACCTATACCCTGCTGTTCATAGGATTTGCGTTCAAACTGCATGAAAGCACCAATTTTAGATATCTGTTCTGCTGTCATGCCCCGTCCCAAATCATGAACATAGACATTGAGCATTCCTGCCACCACCTGACTACTGACTTTGATTGCTGTCCCAGTTTGGGAGAATTTGAGTGCATTATCAACTAATTCATCGAGGATAATCGCTAAATATCGATTTGATATTGAAACCTTAGCTTCTTCAATTGCAAATATTAGATCGTTGCTACGATTAACATCTTGAGCGTGAAATTCCAAAGCTGCTGCGATCGCTGCCATTGAAAAATAAGTGGACTGAGGTTCGATTTGCTGCTGGTGTGTTGATAGCTCTAGTTCTAAATAGATCAATAATTGTTTGGTTAATTTTTCTAGTCTACGGGCTGATTGATCTGCCAAGTCTAAAAGTTCAAGGATTTCGGCAATATCCATGCCGTCAATATCTTCCATGAGTAGGCTGATAATTCCGACAATGCCATTTAATGGTGTATTGAGTTCATGGGGTAAAGCAGAAGCCAAATTGCGGCGCAGTTCATTAAGTGTGCTTTCCAAGACTGTAATACTATTTGCTTGGATATCTGAAAACTTTTGGATTTTGTCGTGCTGTTGCTTAACCCTCAGCATTGAATGAATGCGTGCCCGCAGTTCAATAGCATTGACGGGTTTACTAATGAAATCCTCGGCACCTGATTTTAGGCAGCGAGCGAGGTCTTCTTTAGCGGTGAGAGCCGTTACCATGATGATCGGAACAGGCTGCCATTTTGGTATGGCTTTGATTTGCTGACACACTTCTATGCCATCGGTTCCCGGCATCATTACATCTAACAAAATTACATCTGGCTTAAATAGGTTGAGAGATGCGATCGCCTCTTCGCCACTGGCAGCATAGTGCAGCAGATAATTTTGCTCACTTAAAAGTGTTTCAATGACATCAAAGTTATCGGGTTGATCGTCAACGACTAAAATAGAGGGCTGATTCATTCGTGATCCTTAGTTGTATTCAAAAGCTGTTGAATGGTGGTGGCCAGTTGTTTAAGCTTTATGGGTTTACTCAGGTAGTCGTTAGCTCCTGCTTTGAAACAGCGATCGCGATCGCCCGTCATCACCAACGCTGTGAGCGCCACAATCGGAATATCAACCAAGTTAGAATCTAGACGAATCTGTCTCATCGCCTCTAAACCGTCCATTCCCGGCATTTGAATATCCATCAAAATTAAATCAGGGTTGTGAATTTTAGCGACATTGATGGCTTCTTGACCATTCTGTGCCAATACAATGCGATAGCCCTTGGCTTGGAGGTAGCTAGAAACTGTACTGATATTGGCCTCGTTATCTTCTGCTAGTAAGATTAGAGGGGTAAGGCTTGCTGCTTCCTCGGTACTGGGAGAGTCTCGTTCTGAAGTAACGCCTGGTTCATCGTCTGCGATAATTTCTGGTGAAAAGCCAAAACTGGGAGTATAAGGGAGATCGATGGTGAAGCAACTGCCCACACCTAGTTCACTGGTTAGCCCCACCCTACCGCCGTGAAGTTCGACAATTCGCTTCACTAATGCCAGTCCCAAGCCTGTACCTGCATATTGACGATTTAAGGCGCTATCGATTTGCACGAAGGGCTGAAATAGTTTTTTGATATTCTCTGGCGAGATACCAATGCCTGTATCGGTGACAGCAAAGTGCAAGAAATGTTGCTCTGTTAAATTGGTAGTTGAGATGTTTGAGAAAAGTTGGGTAACTTCTAAGGTAATGTGCCCCCTCTCTGGAGTGAATTTGACTGCATTGTTGAGCAGGTTAATTAAGACTTGACGAATGCGACGTTCATCCACGAGCAGTTCAGATAGATTTGTCTGAAGTTTGATTTCAAGCTGAATCCGTTTTTGCAATGCCTGCTGTTTGATAAACACCAAGCTGGATTGGCACAGACGATCCACTGAGATTGAGGCATAGTCGAGTTCCATTTGTCCAGCTTCAATTTTTGCCACATCAAGGATGTCGGTGATCAACTCCAGCAAATGAGAGCCGCTGCGCTCAATGGTTCGCAAAGCTTTGCGTTGTTTCTCGTTGACAACACCAAAGATTTCCTCTTGTAGCCCTTCGGTCATGCCTAAGATAGCGTTAAGGGGGGTGCGGAGTTCGTGGCTCATGTTGGCCAGGAATTCATCTTTGAGGCGAGTGGCACGAGCGAGTTCTTGGTTAGAAATTGCCAGTTGTTGATTGCTGTCAGTGAGCTTTGCTTCTGCCTGTTGTCGTTCGGCGAGTTCTTGTTGTAATTGCTCAAACAGACTCGCTTGCTGAATAGCGATCGCCAACTGGTTGGCAATTTGTTGCAAAAGTTGTGCTTCAGAGTCTTTCCAGACTCGTTTTTCTTGACAAGCATGGACAACCAAAACCCCCCAGAGCTTGTTAGTTACGCAGGGGGCAACCCAGCGATGATTTTCGCTGCCTCGCACGTCTTGTAAGATCGGTGCGACAATTTTGGACTGGATTTGACCTTCGTGAGAGAATTCCACCAGGCACTTTGCCCAGATATCATTCATCACATCAGGAACGATGCGGGGCTTACCCTGCCAGTAGCAATCGAGGATTTCTTGAGACCACATTTCGTTGTCCCAGTGCCGATCTTTGAGGGCGGGGAACTCACTAGATACGGCTTCTTCAACAATTTGACTTCTACCGTCAGCAAAAAGCCGGAAGACGATGACGCGATCGCAGTGCAGTATCTCTTTAACCTGCTGAGTCACCGTTACCAGGATCTCGTTAATATCTAACGACTCTCGAATTTTTTGGATAATTGTCCCTAAAGTTTGCTGTCGCCGCAGTTGCAGGGCAATGCTCGCTTCGGTTTTCTGCCGCACCAATAGTTCAGACTGGATTTGCTCGTAGAGATTTGCTTGTTGAATGGCGATCGCCAACTGGTTAGACAACTGTTGGGTAAAGTCAATCTCAAACTGTTGCCACTGGCGAGTTGTTGCACATTGATGGATGCACAATAAACCCCACAATTTCTCACCACAAAGTAACGGCACTACCAGAGTGGCTCGCACCTGAAACTGAGCTAGGATCTCGATGTGGCAGGGACTCATCCCACCGTTATAAATATCATTGACGACATGAAATCTGCCCAAAGCATAGAAAGATGAATAATTTTCCCCAAAGCAGTGGTCATGTAGCCGAATTGCCACTACTGAAGGAAAACCTTTTACAACCGATTCAGCCACAAATTCGCCGTCATTAAAGTTTGATTCAGGATAGAACTTGAAAATACCTACCCGATCAGCCTGAATTACTTGGCGGATTTCTTGGCAAGCGGTGTCAAAAATGGTCTGGAGGTCTAGGGATTGACGAATTCGCTGGGTAATTTCTCGCAGCAGTTGTTCTCGTTCAACTTGTTGGCGAATGGTTTCCTCGGCTTGTTTGCGTTCACGAAGTGCAGCTTGCTGTTCGCTAATATCCACCACTATACAAATAGTTTGATTGTCTGAGCCTGGAAGAATTGCTGCTCCAATCAAAACAGGAATCTTGCTACCATCTTTGCGGTAGTATTCCTTTTCCCAAGGATTAATCGCACCATGTTGCATCAGATGCTCCATCGCTATAATATCAGCGTGGATATGTTCGGGTGCGGTCATTCCCAGCCAATCAATTCTCTCGGCATCTAGGTCATCCCTGGTGTAGCCCACCATCTGTAAAAAGCGATCATTAGCATCGAGAATTTTCCCCTGAAAATCGGCAAAGAGCATGCCAACCACACTGGAATCAAACATCTGACGGAAGCGGATTTCACTACTTTGCAGTGCGAGTTCTGCTCGTTTGCGATCGCTAATATCTTGATAAGTCCCCAAAATACCAATTACTTCGCCTTTAAGGTTACGTAAGGGTAGCTTGTTTGTTTCTAACCAAGTCATCTCACCATTGCCCAGATGTTGAGTTTCGACAATACCGAGTTTGCTTGTGCCAGAATCCATGACTTGGCGATCGTCGGCTTCGTAGAGATCCGCTTTGCTGGCTTTCCAAGGTAAGTCATGGTCTGTCTTACCGATAATTTCAGCAGACGAAGCTAGTCTGCCGGCGTTGGCAAAGTTTTGATTGCAGCCTAAATAGACCGATTCTCGATTCTTCCAAAACACAAATAGGGGAAAGGTATCGAGTACAGTTTGAAGAAATTGTTGTGATTCGTGCAGGGCATTTTCGGATTGTTTGCGCTGGGTAATGTCCCGAAAGATTCCCCGGATGGCGATCGGGATACCATCTTTCAACTGACAATTGATATTGCCCTCGACGATAATTTCTTTGCCATCTTTGGTTAAAAATCTGGTTTCCATGCCTAAGAGAGAACCAGCAAAGAGGTTTTGCATCGCTATCTGGCAATGCACAATTTCATCAGGATGGATAACCTGGAAAATGGATAACTGCTCTAGGTCGGTATCATTGTATCCCAGGGTTTCTTTCCATGCCCTGTTGACAAATATAATTCGACCATCAATAGCAATAATTTGAATCAAATCTGTGGCGTTGTTAAAGAGATCCCGCAGTTGTGCCTCTCTCGCCTGTAGTTCTTGAGTTCGCTGTTCTACCCTCTTTTCCAAGTCTTGGTTCAAGCGATGTAGTGCATTGTTTGCTGCTTGGCGCTGCAATTCCGCGGCTGCCCTGGCTGCAAATACCTGGAGGATGGCGATCGCTTCGGTACGTTGAGCTTCTCCAAAAGGCTGCATATCTAGAATACAAAGGTTGCCAATCGCATTACCAAGATTGTCTTTTAAGGCTATACCCAGATAGCTATCTGCCTGCATTGCCAGCAAGCTTAAATTATCAGGAAAGAGTTCTTGAACTTGGCTTTGGCAGTAAAATTCCCCATCTACCAGGGTATATTCGCAGGGAGTGTGAGCCAGATCGTAGGAAATTGATGGCTGCAATGCTCCATTTGCCCAAAACCCCAGGGTATGAAGTTTGTCGCCTACCAGTTGGCTGACAAAAGCATAGCGGACATTCAATGCTTCGGCTATGTGGTGGACTAAGGCTGGAAAAAAGTCTTCTCCAGTAACTGCGGCAGTTCCAGTCACCAGTTTTTGTAAAATCAATTCGATGCGTTGGCGCTCGTGCAGTTGCTCCTGCAATTTTTGGTGGGTGGTGGCTTGCTGAAGGGCAACTGCCAATTGCACTGATAAGGCTTGCAGCAATTCAACTTCTTCCGGCTCCCAATCGCGGGGGTGCTGACTTTCAGTGACATTCAGCAAACCCCATAGTTGATCACCACAGAAGAGCGGCACTAAAATTTTGGCTCGTGTCTGGAGGTGAATCAGCATATCTCGGTGACAGTCTGAGATTTTGGACTTATAGATATCCGAAACGATGCGAATCCGCCCCTGGCGGTAAATTTCAGTGTAGTCTTGTTTTAAACAGTTATCACTAACGCGCTCACCTATCAGTGAGAGTGAAGAATCAGTGGACTCGGCAACGGCGATAGTTTGCCAATCCGCTTCAAACTGCCAAATATTGACACGATCGCAGCCCAACAATTGCCGCACCTCTGCGACGGTGGTATCCAAAATTGTTTGTAGACTTAGGGATGAGCGGATTTGTAAGGCGATCGCTAGCACCAATCTCTCCCGTTCGGCTTTTGCTCTTAGGAGCATCATTCGGGCTTCAATTTGTTGTTCTAGTTCATTGGTGCGGGTTTCAAGGAGTTCGATTTTCTCTGCTTCTAACCGCACTGACTTTTTTTCCAACACCTCCGCTAACTTGTATAGCTCCAAGGGGTTGAGTGCTTGTAGCAAATTAGTCTGAGTGACAATTCCCAATAGTTCACCCTGTTTCCCCGTCACCGCCAATCTGCGGATTAACCGTTGTTCCATAATTTGCTGCACCATCCACAGCGAATCTTCAGGTTTAACGGCAAAAATCGGTGTACTCATTACCGCCTCTGCTAGACAAGTTTTTAAGTTCAAGCTCAATGCCTGAAATTGCACAATATCGCGCTCGGTGATAATTCCCACAGGGATTTGCAGAGGTTCAGTTTCGCTACCACCTGGTTGTACAATCATGATCGAACTAACACGGTGTTTTGCCATCAGTTGAGCGATCGCCAGCATCGAACTATCTAGCGCAGCACAAATTACCTCACTCGTCATCACTTCACAAACCAGTCGCAACCGTAACAAATCCACAGGGCGAGAAGACTGCCGCAGACTTTCATTAGTTACCAGTCCTACTACTCGCTGCCGATCGTCCAGGATCGGTAAGTGGCGAATGCGATACTGTTGCAGCAAATTAACAGCAAAAAATAAATCGGTAAAATCAGACTCGTGCTGGGTGACGACTGGATGGATCATCACCTCCCGAATTGCCAAATTTTCGAAAGCACATTGCTGGGCAGACAAACGCACCACATCCCGTTCCGTGAAGATACCTAGCAACTTATCTTTTTCTACTACTAATACACAACTCGATCGTGCCTCTAGATAAAGTTCATCCAGTTGTCCATCCCCAGTTTTAGCTGTCTCACAAAGAATCCGCACGCCACTCATTTGTGCGATCGCTTCCATTACCGTCGTATCTGGTTTAACTACCAGAGGATGACAGACGATCGCAGATTTCAGTTCTGATGAGGTGAGACGGTTAAACATTGATGTATTGGCAAAGGGATTTATTCTTGATTGTTCCCATTAGTAACAGGCAAGTTATACCAATTCTCTAAAATCAGGCAATAGTTAAACCAATTTGCAATTCGCAATTACGTTTTGTGTCGGGGATTTAGCTTAGGCATCAAAACGCGCTGCCCTTCAAAGGCTAGGACTTAAACCCCCAAAGTTCGTTAAGGAAGACAGGAGACTCATAATGATGTCTACAATCTAAAATCACTTTTGCTAGCGTAGTGATATAGGATTTATCGCTCCCCTGTAAGCAGTTGGAAGCAAAAGGATTAATATGGCTCATTTAAATCAGCGTCGTCCCCAAAATGTCAACGGCGATTTTTATGTAGATACTACCTGTATTGATTGTGATACCTGTCGCTGGATGGCTCCTGAAGTATTTTATGATGTCGATGATCAATCGGCTGTTTATCATCAACCAACGAATGAAGCGCAAAGATTAGCAGCACTGCAAGCACTTTTAGCTTGTCCTACTAGTTCTATTGGCACAGTTGAAAAGCCAAAAGATATCAAAGTTGCTCAACAACAGTTTCCAATATTAGTAGCAGAAAATGTTTACCACTGCGGCTATCATTCTGAAAAATCTTATGGTGCTGCTAGCTATTTAATTCAACTTCCAGAAGGTAATATTTTGGTGGATTCTCCCCGGTTTACGCCGCCTTTAATCAAGCGTTTAGAAGAACTGGGGTCAATTCGTTATATGTACCTAACTCATAAGGATGATGTGGCAGACCATCAAAAGTTTGCCGAGCATTTTCAGTGCGATCGCATCCTCCATACTGATGATATTACTGCGGATACTCGCAATGTAGAAATACAGCTAACTGGTTCTGAAGCATTTACCTTGGCTCCGGATTTATTAATTATCCCAGTTCCCGGTCACACCAAAGGACAAACAGTCCTACTCTACAAAAATAAGTTTCTCTTCACTGGCGACCATCTCGCCTGGTCAGAAAGCCTGCATCAATTGGCTGCATTCCACGGTGTCTGCTGGTATTCTTGGTCAGAACAGATTAAATCAATGCGTAACTTGGCTAATTATTCTTTTGAGTGGGTGCTACCAGGTCATGGGCGAAGATTTCATGCTGATAAGGAAACCATGCGCCAGCAGATGCACAAGTGTATTGAGTTAATGGAATCTTTGGATTAACTGAAATAATGGGTGAATGCTAATGCATCAACCTGCAATGCCAATGCATCAACCTGCAATGCTAATGCATCAACGTGCAATGTCAATACATCGACCTGCAATGCTAATGCATCAACGTGCAATGTCAATACATCGACCTGCAATGCTAATGCATCAACGTGCAATGCTAATGCATCGACTTGCAATGCTAATGCAACACCAAAGCTTTGTAAAAGAGAGATTTAGATAGAGGTCAGACTCTATTGCATAGAAACGAGAAGCGCTATAACCTGGGTTTTAGCAACCTTTTAACCAAACACGGATTATGAAAAAGCTGATCAACAAGCCGGAAGACTTTGTGCGAGAAAGTCTAGAAGGTATGGCGGCGGCTCATTCCGATTTAATTAAAGTAAACTATGATCCCACTTTTGTTTATCGAGCCGATGCACCTATTCCGGGTAAAGTAGCAATTATTTCGGGTGGTGGTAGTGGACATGAACCAATGCACGCTGGCTTTGTGGGCAAAGGAATGCTTGATGCAGCTTGTCCTGGTGAAGTTTTCACTTCACCGACTCCTGACCAAATGCTAGAAGCAGCAAAGCTTGTAGATGGAGGCTCTGGTATCCTTTACATCGTCAAAAATTACAGTGGCGATGTGATGAACTTTGAAATGGCAACGGAGTTAGCCCATAGTGAAGGCATTCGATCGCTAAATATTTTGATTGATGATGATGTAGCAGTGAAAGATAGCCTCTATACCCAAGGACGGCGCGGTGTGGGAACAACAATACTAGCGGAAAAAATTTGTGGTGCGGCGGCTGAGGCTGGGTATGATTTGCCACAAATTGCAAATTTATGCCGCCGAGTAAATTTGAATGGGCGGAGTATGGGAATTGCTCTAACATCTTGTACAGTCCCCGCCAATGGAACGCCGACATTTGAATTGAGCGATCGCGAAATCGAATTAGGTATCGGTATTCACGGTGAGCCAGGAATAGAACGTACAGCCATCAAAGCAGCAGATGAGATTACCGAAGTTCTAACGCGATCGCTCCTTGAGGATGCACCATACAGCCGCACACTGCGCGAGTGGGATGAAGACAAAGGAGAATGGCTAGATGTAGAACTAACAAATCTCCCATTTGCCAAAGGCGATCGCTTATTAGCTTTCGTCAATAGTATGGGTGGAACTCCGGTTTCCGAACTATATATTGTTTACCGCAAACTCGCTCAAATTTGCGAACAGCAAGGATTGCAAATTGTGCGAAACTTAATCGGCCCTTACATCACATCTCTAGAAATGCAAGGTTGCTCAATTACCCTGCTGAAATTAGATGACGAGATGATCCGCCTATGGGATGCACCAGTAAAAACACCAAGTTGGTGGTGGGACTAATTATGTTGAGTCAGTCGCAGATATTACAATGGTTGCAGGCTTATGCAACCGAGATAGAGCAGAATAAAGCATATTTGACAGAATTAGATGCTGCGATTGGAGATGCTGACCACGGTATAAATATGGATCGCGGCTTCAAAAAGGTAAGTATTCAGTTACCAACTCTTACAGACAAAGACATCAGCAACATTCTCAAATCTGTGAGTATGACCTTGATTTCTTCCATTGGCGGTGCTAGTGGCCCTCTTTATGGAACCTGGTTTTTACGAGCTAGTACAGCAGTAGTAGATAAGCAAGAATTAACAGAACAAGATGTGTTAGGGCTATTACAGGCAGGCTTAGACGGCGTGCTGCAACGTGGCAAAGCGCAACTAGGAGACAAAACAATGGTAGATGTGCTATCTCCGGCTGTAGTCGCTTTTGGGCAAGCTGTAGGAGAAAGTAAGGGAACGCTAGAAGCCATGCAACAGGCTGTAGCAACAGCCCAAAAGGGGTTACAAGAAACTATACAGATGCAGGCCAAAAAGGGACGGGCTAGCTATCTGGGGGAAAGAAGTATTGGACATCAAGATCCAGGAGGGACTTCTGCTTATTTAATGTTGAAAAGTTTGTTAGAGGTGTTGGAAAGTAGCCAAACAACTGACCATTGAAAATTAACAATCGGCGCAATCACTATTGCCAGAAATCAGTGACATCATATCCCAGTTCCGCTAATATCTGCCGGAGCAGAGGTAAACTGAGTCCTATTACATTGCTGTGACAGCCTTCAATTTTTTCAACAAAGAAACTACCAAAACCTTCAATGGCAAAGGCTCCAGCACACTTTAGGGGTTCACCTGTGGCAACATAAGCAAGAATTGCGCGATCGCTCATTTGAGCAAAATAAACTCTTGTAACTTGAGACTTGACTATAGTACGGTTTTGCTCAAGGTCAATTAAGGCGTAACCTGTATACAAGTCGCCAAAGTTACCTTGCATTATCTGCCAACGAGCGATCGCTTCAGAAGTGTCTGCTGGTTTGCCGTAAATTTCACCATTCATGGACAAAACTGAATCACAACCTATAATCAAAGCTGATTCAAACTGCGGGGCTACAGTTTCCGCCTTATATTGGGCAAGAGTTTTGACCAATTCTGCTGGTTCACTTAATTGGATTTGCGACTCGTCAAAGTCACTGGCTCGAACTATCGGTTCAATACCAACAGTTTGCAGCAAGCGGCGACGAGCCGGGGAAGCTGAGGCAAGTACAAAGGGTGGAATTTTCATGAGATTTATAAAAGCTTGTTAATTAAGAATGGGGCATGGGGCATTGGTGATTAAATTTCTTCTCTATTCCCCATTCCCCATTTCCCATTCCCTATTCCCTATTTCCCAATTAATAGACAGAAAAAGAATTTACAACCTCATCAATCATTCCTTTAACTCTCTGCCAGCGTTTTTCAGGAATTGAGGCGTTGAGGGTAAAAAGTTTGCCACGGCTAACAGCGACGCTGGCGATGTTATGCCGTTGCTGTTTATTGGGAAGTTTAACCTCATACTCTAAAAGGTAGTAGGTTTTACCATCTACTTCTCGCTCTGCGGCATTGACTAATTCAGCCGAGCGACCAGAGTCAGGAGGCGCAAGAGCAGCTTTTCCCAACTTATATCCTACTTCTGTTGGGGTTCCCAATTCTGATAAAGTCTTGCCTTCTGGAACTGGGCTAATCACAACAGAAACGTTTTCAGACACCTCAATCAAATCGTGGAAAACCACATCTGGCCCGTTGGCAACTTTAACTTGTAGCCACCCGTTAGGATATAAAAACTGATAGCCATCACTAGTGTCTACAAAGCTTTTGAGTCCAGCCGCAGCTGCTATATCAGAATTACTCAGGCTGAAACTCAACACCAATAACAAAATTAATACAATTCTTTTCCACATTTATACGAGTTCCTTTGGGCTGGGGACAACACCAGGCTTGCATCATTTCTCGTTTTTATTCTCCCATCAAGCGGGACGCTTCGGATGATGCGTTTCTGGGTTGCTTAAGCGATCGCCTGTTTTTGGAAAGACTGTTTCTTTACATATCCCTTATTTGATCAAATACCCGAATAGTAAGTTATTACGCTGTCTTAACCTAACTAAAAGTGAGCGTAAATCTTTGACAACTTTTACTAAATCTAAGTAAGTTGGCACAATAAAACCAAACTATGTAAAGAGAAATAAACTAGGCTAAAATCCTTATACCTCTTGCCTATTGCCTGTTGTCTATTGCCTTATTCCAACGACAATTATTTACACTCACTTACTTAAGTTAGCTAGTGAAATGATTAAGTTGCGCGATCAATTTTTTGTACTTCTTCTTCAGATAGTTTCACATTGATAGCTTGTGCTGAGTCTTCAATGCTAGAAACCCTGCTAGCACCAGGAATTGGCAAAATAGCGGGCGATTTGGAGCGTAACCACGCTAGAACGATACTATATACTGACACGCCTTTTTCTTTCGCTAACTTAGCGATCGCATGAATATCTTGTAAATCCTGATGACGACGCATACCACCAAAGGGGCTCCAAGGCAAAAATGTCAATTCTTGTTGTTCGCAATACTTCAACACACCGTCCTTTTCTGGCTGTCGTTGCCAAGGGCTGTATTGATTCTGCACCGAGACAATATCTACTACGTCTCGCGCCCGCTTAATTTGTTCAACAGAAAAGTTAGAAACTCCCACAAACCTAATCAAACCTGCCTCCACTGCTTCTTTCACTGGCGCAAGGGATTCTTCAATGGTGTACTTACTATCGGGAGAATGGTATTGCCAAACATCGATGGGTTTAGCACCACCTAACGCCTCAAAACTGACTCGAATTGTTTCGCGCAAATGTTCTGGGTTGCCGTTGCTTGTCCAGTTTCCATCGGGACGCATCAAACCGCCTTTAGTTGCCACAATTACTTGGCTAACATCGCCTTTATAACTAGTAAGCGCCTTGTGAATTAGTCGCTCGTTGTGGTGTTTTTCTGACTCATCTTTACAATAAGAATCGGCAGTGTCAATAAATGTAATACCCAAATCCAAAGCCCGATGAATAACTTCGATTGATTGCGATTCGGGAGGGCGATTAGAGATTGACATGGGCATACCGCCCAAACCGATCGCACTCACAAATACACCAGTTTTTCCTAGCTGTTTGGTTTCCATGCTTCTAGCTATAGCTTTCTGACCCAATTATCCCAGCTAGCCAAAGCTTTTTGAGCGATTTATCATAAATCCTCCCTAGTACTTAGATTTGCTGATAAGTGAATGGGCTACCAAGGGAATACTCTACTCAAGGGTTAAGTATTCTATACCAAGCACCGATGAAAATTGTCGAGGAAACCCGTACTAGATTGCAGCTAAAGCATCAACCACTCAGATATTGGTTCATTGGGTGGTGCATTTTTACTGCCTGCTTAAGCTTTTTGATTTACTGCTTATTTTTTGAGTCTGCTTCAATGAGTCTCAATTGCGATCGCCTCTCGCCAAGCAAAATTAATTGTGAATTGAGACAGTTTAATTTGCTGGGAAGGATGGAGAAACTCAGAATGTTTGATCCCAGTGAAGCATACATTCTCACAAAGACTGGCAGCAAAGGGTCGAAAAGCTATCAGGTTATAATTGTGACTCCATTTAAAGATTTTCCTCTTTTATCTCATCTTAGTTATGAACAAAATCAAGAATTTATCCTGAAAACAAACGATTTTCTCAACTCTAACCAAACTTCTCTATTAGTACAGCAGAATCAGAGAAATTATCTATTCTTCTTAAGTTTATCTATATTAATTATCATGGCGCTCGCTGCTTTTTTTGCAACATCACCTGTAACTACCTGCACTTTCTATAAAAGCATCGATAAGGTCTTTATCGAACGTAAAAGTCTTCGTGGCAATCAAGTTATTGAACATCCACTAGAAAATATTCTGTGTTTTGACATCCAAGAAAAGCAATATAAATACTCTAAGCTTTATCGGGCTGTAATTGTGCTGAAATCTTTCAAAGAAATCCCAATCAATCCACAATACACTGATGAAAGAAGCGTTAGATATGCAGTTTCTAGGATACTCTCATTTCTAAAACTTTAACAAAAACTATCCCCACTACTTACCACTGTGCCCATAGACTGAAGTCATAGATCGCTGACTTATCTAGAAAGCTGGGCATATTGTCTATCAAAAATGATTTAGGATTTGCTATATAGACACGAAACCCTTAGATTAAGGAAGTTTGAGTCACTTTCAACTGAAATTTTATATCTAGCATTCTCCATTAGTACCATTCTGACTCAACTAAAAATACTCACTTTGTCAGTTTGTCTATTTAGACTATGTTTGGTACATAAAATAAGAAGCCAGTCTAATATGAGCGGCTGTTATTCTACACTTGACATAAAGCATTGTGAGTGCTAAAAGACGACTGCCAGAAACTATTGCCCATGTCAGAATCACCCGCCAATCTTGGCAACACGGCTTCCTTGAGGGTGAAGTGAGTGCAGGTGAGTTTGAGTGGCATTTCCAGTGGCATTTTCGCCGGGGAGAACTTGCCGTCAAGCCTTCCCAAGGCCGCGCTTTAATCAAAGAACCCCTTGGTCGATTTTTGGAGCAACAAGATTATCAGCTAGAGCCTGGAGGAGATTATGCTTTTACTATTCGGGCAGAACTTTAAAGTTAGGAGTTAGGAGAGACGCGATTAATCGCGTCTCTACAGGAGTTAGGGGGTAACGATGTCATTCCTCACTCTTGACTGCTGAGTGTTGATTCTGTAAGGCGGTTTAAGTATCTTTCGATTAAGAGAATGGCAACAATGTCATCTATCGGTCTTGGAGGCTGTCGCAGACCTTGTGGCAATAGCTTTTTTAGCCCTTTGGGTGGGAACATTTGCCAATAGCGATCGCGTGCTTCTAAGGTTGTATAGCGCTCATCCACTAAAATAATACTCAGAGGTTCTGTCAATTCCTGATATAATTTCTGTCTCCACTGCTTGGCTGTAGTTTGGTCGCCCATCACCATCAAGGAAATGGGAAACTTTTGACGCAGTGTTTCAATGGTAGCGATCGCCTCTTTTGCTAGCACAACCTGATGATAATACAATTGTCTATCCAGTCCCATCACCGCTAAACCACACTTATCTCGACCTGGGTCAAACCCCAATATGACTGGTTGCGTTGGCGAAAATTCGCGTAAAGTCATAAGAAATTAAAAATAAAAATTAAGAATTATAAATCAATAAATGCAATCACAGCAACTATTTTGACTGCTATTGAATATGTTTAAATCTTACTAATAACAGTGTGCAAATAATGTTTTAAGTACTAAAAATAATTTTTCCGTTGACTATTGCCACTAATTTTACTCTCAATGGCCCGGCTGTATAAGTGTCCTCTGCTGCGATCGCTTTGATCTCCAAAGGTTGATTATACTGTCTTAATTGGGCGACAAAGCGCAAGAAAGTCCCCTCTACCTGCACATCCTCAACAATTCCGGCATTACGAGCCCGAAATTGGGAAGCAGAAATTAGTATTTCCAGCCTTTGCTGTAACTGATAGGATGTCATTGTTTTGGAATCGGCACTAGTTGTTGCTAGCACTGCGCCTCCCGAAAAAACCAATTGATTTCGCGCTGTATCAGCAAAAAACTCTATCTGCTTTTCTCCCCTGACGTAATTACCAGCCGAGAAAATTCGCACCACATATTCTTGGCCATCGCTAATCTGCTTGCTCAATTGGTCAACCCTATCCTGAGTCACCCGCAGTAGCTCTACATTGGCAGGATTTGCCCCAGGCTCACTTAATTGGAGGTTGGCGTTGCGATTGGCTTCTTGTAAAAGTTGTACCACTGCCTGACGAGCCGCAGCCGGTTGGGTAATCCGAACTACAGCAGCAGAAAGAAGTTGACCGCGAATTAAGGCGAGCTTACCTAAACGCAAGTCGCGGTAAGACTGATAAAATTTTTCCAGCCTTGCAACTTCCAGTTCTAGTTGCTGCTGTTGTGCTTCCAATTCTTTGAGAAGCGATTCCCGCTTGGCAATCACTTCCTCTCGTGCTGCAACTTCTACGTTACGCTTTTGAATCAGTTGATCCAGTTGAGCAATTTTGCGATCGCGTTGTTCTATGGCTTCTTGACGGTTAGCGAGTTCGCGATCGCGTTTTTCAATAGCTGTTTTGGCTTCGTCGATGGCTTTTTTCGCTTCAGCGTATAGTCGTTGTCGTTCTGTTTTCAGTAGTTCAACTGCCGCTTGTAGCTCTTTCCTCTGATTAGAAACGCTTTGCAACTCAGCTATGGCTTTTTGGTACTGAGTTACAACTTGTCCTAGCTGACCTTGAGTGCGTTGGAGTTGAGTTTGAGTTTGAGCTTGTTGACTAATGGTGCGATTCAACTGAGCTTGTGTTTGGAGTTGTTTGGCATTTGCTGCCTGTAAAGACTGATTAATTGCCTGTAAATCTTGTTGTGCTTTTGCTTGGGCAATTCTTGCTTGATTTAGCTCACTTTCTACCTGACTTTTCTGAGTTTCTGCGGTTTTTAGCTGTTCCCGCTTCTGTCTAAGGTCTGTTTGAATATCTTCTAATTCAAAGACTCCCTTTCGCAAGCCTTCATCGGCAGCGAATAAAATTCCTAATGTTGATGCTGAAATCAAACCGCCCGTAAAAATAGTTACCACTACAGCAGTATTTTTCGGACGAAGCTTAAAAAGTGAGAGGCGGGCTTTGCCAACTCGTGTGCCGATGCGATCGCCCACGGTTGCAATTACGCCTCCCAGAATTAAAATTGCTGCGATGAGGATGTATCCGGTGGTCATCTTTAGCTACCGAAATCCTTCCAGATACAGCCTACTACTTTTAAGCATCGTCTGCGGAGAAGTGGAAGTTGGCAATAGCTGAAATTATTCAATTTTAGATTTACCTCTAGCTATTAGTGTCATCTTTCAAAATAGAACACGCGCCGATTCCCCTTTCTCCGATTGATTTTATGTGAATTGCCTACTTAAGGTAACAGGTTTATGCACAGTAATCTTCTTTTTGTGGATAGAAATCATCTTTTTCTCACGCAAATCCCCTAGTAGTCTAGTAACGGTAACACGAGTTGAACCAATTGCTTCTGCGATCGCCTGATGAGATAACTTCAGATCAATAGTGATCCCATCAGCACAAGGAACGCCAAAATCCCGACAAAGAATTAACAAAAAACTCACCAACCTAGAACCCATATCTCGGTGAGCGAGAGTTTCAATCATCATCTCTGTTTGTAAAATGCGCGAAGAGAGACCCCGCAGCATTAACATTGATAATTCTGGATTTTCCTTGAGTGCTTGCTCTACTTGTTCAATTGGGGCTGACAGTAATTCCACAGGGGTAAATGCAACCGCATGGTAAAACCTATCCGACTTATTTCCTGTCAGCAATGACAAAACACCAAAAACACTATTTTCCCGAAGCAATGCTACTGTTATTTCCTCTCCTGCCTCGTACACCCTAGAAAGTTTAACAGCACCTTTCAAAAGAAAATAAACTCGTTCGGCAGGATCGCCAGGAAAAAAGATCGTTTTATTGCGTTCAAACGTTTCCACAACTGGCGGAAACGCCCCGGTCGCCATCTGACGAAATACATTTGCTAGGGCTTTATCTTGTGTCACGATCATCTCCCTTCCCCTACCCAATGCCGGAAAAACAAAAACTGATTACCTAAGAATACACCCGAAAAATGAATAAAGCACCGTCAACCTTTCTGTACTTTCCTATACTCAAACTAATCGCTTCATAACTGTTTGTTTATAATGATACATAATTGTTGATCCTTTCAGCTACTAATTGTTGATAAGTAGCTCCAATAACTGTATTAAAAAGGGTTTTTTAAAGAACAAATAAAGATATCTTGAGAAAATCTTTAGGAAAAATCAAGATTTTTGTCACAGCAAACACCCTTCTCAATATTCATTTTTGCAAATCCTGTATAAAACAAAGACAAAACGTGCCTCAGATTCTAGTATGCTCCTAATGATCGATCGCATTAACAATTTCTATGCTGAATCTGACTGGAAAAAATGCTCTTGTTACAGGTATTGCCAATAACCGCTCGATCGCCTGGGGCATCGCCCAACAGCTGCATAAAGCCGGAGCAAACCTGGGTATTACCTACCTGCCGGATGAACGCGGCAAAATGGAGAAAAAAGTTGCGGAGTTGGTAGAACCCCTAAACCCAAGCTTATTTCTTCCTTGTAATGTCCAAGATGAGGAACAGATTCAATCTACCTTTGAGACAATTCGTGAGCAATGGGGCAAGCTAGACATTCTTATCCATTGTCTGGCCTTTGCTAGTAAAGACGATTTAAGTGGAGATTTTAGCCAAACCTCTCGTTCTGGCTTCAACACTGCCTTAGAAATCAGTACCTACTCGCTGGTGCAGTTAAGTGGTGCAGCGAAACCCTTGATGACAGAGGGAGGTAGTATCGTCACGCTGACATATTTAGGCGGTGTCAGAGCAATTCCTAACTACAACGTTATGGGAGTTGCTAAAGCAGGGTTAGAAATGAGCGTGCGTTACCTAGCTGCTGAACTAGGGCCGCAAAATATCCGCGTCAATGCCATCTCCGCAGGCCCCATCCGCACCTTGGCATCTTCAGCAGTGGGTGGAATTTTGGATATGATCCATCATGTCGAAGAAGTAGCTCCCCTGCGCCGTACTGTCACTCAGCTAGAAGTGGGTAATACTGCCGCTTTCTTATGTAGTGATTTGTCCAGTGGTATTACCGGGCAAGTTCTATATGTAGATGCAGGATATGAAATTATGGGAATGTAAGATAATTTGGGCAGGGGGCATTGGAAATTGGGCATTGGGAATTGAGTATTAGTAAAATTCTTGTCCATTTTTCATTCCCCATTCCCCATTCCCCAT
>NZ_JACKZS010000097.1 GCF_014222285.1 Nostoc sp. UCD121 | reverse complement strand
GTTTAGCAGTGTTGGGATGGTAGAGTCCATCCGCTTATCGGATGGTAAAACAACAGTCGAAACTCGTTATTTCATTAGTAGCCTTATCAAGAATGCTGAAGAATTTTCTAATGCTGTTCGTAGCCATTGGGGTATAGAAAACTCATTACATTGGGTGTTGGATGTTGCTTTAAAAGAAGATGACTGCCGGATTAGGAAAGACAATGCTCCACAGAATTTTGCAGTATTACGGCAAATTGCAGTCAATCTTTTAGGTAAAGAGAAGCGAGTCAAACGAGGAATCAAAAATAAACAGTTTCTCGCCGCGATGGATAACAACTATTTATTAAGTGTTTTAGCGTTAGCTTAAAACAGTATATCAAAACTTGAATTGAATGTTTTATATGAAAGGTTTATTCTCTCGATAAATATGCTTTTATTTACCCCATAATTGAATATTTTTAGTATTAATGAATAGCCGTTCATCTGAAGATAAGCTAATTCAAGGCTTGGAAAAATATTTGATTTGTTTTGTTTATCATTCACTCAATTTCTACAATTATTTATGTCATTTTGAAATCTTTCTTAGTTTTTATTAGTAAATAAGATGCGTTCGCCCTGGAGGTAGAGGTAATAATGGTTACGCTGTACAAGTTGCTGGACATCGGATTCTCACAGCCGAGAAAGAAGGAACATGGTTAGCGCTGGGTGCAACAATTCCCTTTACTCGTCTTTCTTGTGGCTACGTTGGTGAAAGTGATGGTTGGACAGATTTAGCTGATAATTTTCAGATGGATTGGGAGTTTGATAGTGCTGTAGATGGCAACCTTGCTCTGACTGGAGAACTAAATTTAGATAGCACTAAAGAGTTTACTTTAGGACTAGCCTTTGGGACAAATCTGCACAATGCCATTTCTACACTGTTTCAGTCGCTCAATATTCCTTTTGAAAAGCAGAAACAGCAATATAACGAACAGTGGAAGCGATCGCGCGACAGTATCAAAGCATTAGAAAATAGTTCTTATGATGATGGGAAGTTGTATCACAACAGCATTAGTCTGTTGTTGGCACATGAAGACAAGACTTATCCAGGTGCATTAATCGCATCTCTGGCTATCCCTTGGGGTGAAGCCAAAGACGACCAAGACCAAGGAGGATATCACCTTGTCTGGACGCGGGATATGGTCAGTAGTGTAACAGGTTTGGTGGCTGCTGGGGAAACAGATACAGCAGTGCGATCGCTAATTTATCTTGCCACCAGCCAGCAGGAAGACGGCGGTTTTGCTCAAAATTTCTGGGTTGATGGTGAACCCTATTGGAAAGGTATTCAACTAGATGAAGTAGCATTTCCCATTCTTCTAGCACGGTTATTACGCCAGGAAAATGTACCACTAAACTTTGATATTTATCCGATGATTTTGCGGGCGGCGGGTTATTTAATTCGTCATGGCCCGGCTACTCAACAAGAACGCTGGGAAGAAAATAGCGGTTATTCACCTTCTACACTGGCTTCTAATATTGCTGCCTTAATCTGTGCTGCTCAATTTGTTCGTGAACATGGCGATGAAGCAACAGCACAATTCATTGAAGAGTACGCTGATTTTTTAGAATGTCACATTGAAGACTGGACAGTAACTACCGAAGGCACTCTAGTTCCTGGTATCAAACGGCACTATATCCGCATTACTCCTACAGATATCAATAATCCTCAACCTCACGAAAATCCCAACCAAGGAACTCTTTTCATCAGCAGTCAGCCACCTGGTGAAGTAGGAGAATTTCCAGCGAAGGAAATTGTTGATGGCGGATTTCTGCAATTGGTGCGCTATGGAATTCGTAAACCAGACGATCCGATTATCGTTGATTCTGTCAAAGTAATTGATGCAATCTTAAAAGTAAATACACCCGTTGGCCCTTGTTGGCATCGTTACAATCATGACGGCTACGGACAGCAAGAAGACGGTAGTGCTTATGTCGGCTGGGGTAAGGGACGTGCTTGGCCTCTTTTGGCAGGAGAACGGGGACATTATGAATTAGCTGTTGGCGGCGATGTCAAAACATATATCAAGGTGATGGAAGGATTTGCTTCAGACACTTGTTTGCTACCAGAACAAGTTTGGGATGAAGCAGATAAACCTGATGTCCATCTGTACTTAGGAAAACCAACAGGTTCAGCAATGCCTTTAATGTGGGCGCACGCCGAGTATATCAAACTGCTGCGGTCAACTCATGATGGTCAGGTGTTTGATTTTATTCCAGAGATAGCGAATCGATATTTAGGCGAAAGAAAGCAATGTAAATCATTAGAAATTTGGAAGTTTAATCGTCAAGTAAGCAAATTTAAAAAAAGTCATACATTGCGAATTCAAGCTTTAGCATCTTTTCAGTTGCACTGGTCAGATGATAATTGGCAAACCGTTAAAGATACGCCTTCTACTTCCACTAAGTTAGGAGTGAATTTTGTAGATATATCTGTTTCTGATAATCAGCAACAGCCAATTAATTTTACCTTTTTCTGGATTGAAAGTAGTAAATGGGAACAACACAATTACACGGTTGCAGTTTCATAATTCGTTGTAAAGAATTCCTGCTCGAAAATACATCAATTAGCAATGCCGTAACATAACCGCACAATCTAAGAGAGCCATTTTTATGCAGAATAACTCATCACATAAGCCAACAATTGACTATTGGCACGTCTGGACTGACCACAACGGTATAAGTCACCAGTCTCGTTGTCAAATTGAGGACTTCATCGAGAAAGGCATAGCGCCGGATACCTCACCTCAATGGCTTTCTAAGTTAAAGCAGTCCGGTGCCACAATCACCTTTACTGTGCTACCCGTGGGATGGGTTGGCAACTGGCATGAGAACCCGAAACCCCAATGGGTCATCCCTCTGTCGGGACGCTGGTTTGTAGAGACTATGGATGGCCAGCGAGTCGAGATGGGCCCTGGCGAAATTTCATTTGGAGAAGACCAGGGTACAAAAGCAGACGCGCAAGGTCATAAAGGTCACTTATCTGGAACAGTAGGTGATGCGCCAGCTGTTCTGATAATGGTACAACTCGAAGAGATTCCTACTATAGAGCAATCGTGTCGATTTAACTAACTAGCAACTTGGATTAGTAGCGATAATCATCATCCTGTTAAAACGTTTGCTATTGCTTCCAGTTTCTTTGCCTGACATTGCATTGCTATCCACAATTTATCTCCATCTAGAGGACGATAAGAAACTATAGCAATATCGATACCATAATTTCTAAGTGCGTATGTCATGTAGCCCAAAATAAGCTCAATTATCTGCTGAAGCATCCATCAAAAAAATAATTTGGATACAAGATTTCTTGCTCTATTGCATAAATATTTTCTAGTGTTTTGTAGTAGCTAAAAACACAAGCTACTCATTTCTGTCTGAAATATAAACCTCATGAATTAGGAGTATTTACCATGAAAGCAGTGGATTTTCACGGAATTGGAGATATTCGATTAGATAACGTACCAGAACCAAAAATTAAAGAACCAACCGATGCCATTATTCGGCTGACCTCTAGTGCAATTTGTGGCACAGATTTACACATGATTCGGGGAACATTTACAGGGATGAACCCCGGTACAATTCTGGGGCATGAAGGGGTCGGTATTGTTGAAGAGATTGGTTCTAATGTGCGGAATCTTAAGGTGGGCGATCGCGTCGTCGTTCCCTCAACAATTGCCTGTGGCTACTGCTCTTACTGCCGTACTGGATATAATGCTCAATGCGATAACGCCAATCCTCACGGACATAACGCCGGGACAGCTTTTTTCGGAGGCCCAGAAGCAGCAGGCCCCTTCGATGGATTGCAGGCAGAATATGCTCGAATTCCTTATGCCAATGCAGGGTTAGTAAAATTACCAAAAGAGGTTACAGATGACCAAGCAATTCTGTTGTCTGACATCTTCCCTACGGCATACTTTGGAGCCGATATTGCAGAGATCACACCAGGAGATACAGTAGCTATATTTGGTTGTGGCCCCGTTGGGCAGTTTGCGATCGTTAGCGCCAGATTGTTCGGTGCAGGACGCATCATTGCAGTGGATACAATTCCCTCACGTTTAGAAATGGCTCGTGATTTGGGTGCAGAAGTCATCGATTATAATACCGAAGATCCAATTGAAGCAATCCGCGAACTGACTGGGGGAATTGGTGTAGATAGAGCGATCGATGCAGTTGGCGTAGATGCGAATGCTCCTGACAGTGGCCCAGCAGCCGAAAAAGCACGACAAGAAGCACAACAATTCCAACAGCAGTTACAACAAATTGCCCCTAAAACTAATCCTCAAAACGGAAATTGGCATCCAGGTAATGCTCCGTCTCTTGTATTAGAGTGGGCAGTTCAAGCATTAGCCAAAGCTGGTACGCTCTCGATTATTGGAGTTTACCCACCAACCCACAATTTCTTTCCCATCGGCACAGCAATGAACAAAAATCTCACAATCAACATGGGCAATTGTAACCACCGTAAATATATTCCTACGTTGGTGGATTTGGTTCGTAATGGCACAGTAGACCCCACAAAAGTCTTGACACAAGTCGAACCACTAATGTCAGTTATTGATGCATATAAGGCATTTGACCGACGGCAACCAGGCTGGGTGAAGGTAGAATTAGTCCCTGGAGCAGCTTTAGCTAATGTTTAGAGTCTTTGCCAAGGTTGTATTGTGAACTAAAAACTTTCTTTACATCAGTAAGTAGGGTAACTTGCTGATGGTTTTTGATTTTAATTATAGGAGGTTGTACAGCACGACTTAAATTTTTTATGGAAGAATCCTTACCTATTACTATTTTGATCAGTGTAACGGTTGTAGCTGGTATTGCTGCTCAAGTTTTAGCTGGTTATTTTCACATTCCTAGTATCGTCTTGCTACTTCTGTTCGGGATTCTTCTAGGGCGGGATGGTTTTGATTTTTTAGATCCATCATTATTGGGTGTTGGTTTAGAAGTTCTGGTTTCGCTGTTAGTAGCGGTAATTTTATTCGAGGGCGGTTTAAATCTACAGTTAGGAGAGTTAAAAGAAGTTTCTACAAGCCTTCGCAATCTTGTCACTTTGGGAGTACTAATTACCTTAACGGGTGCTGCAATAGCTGCACACTGGCTAAGTGAATTTCCTTGGTCAATTGCTTTTCTTTATGCCTCTTTAGTAGTTGTGACAGGCCCAACAGTGATTAATCCGCTCCTCAAACAAATTAGTGTAGAAAAACAAGTCTCAACACTTTTAGAAGGAGAGGGGGTTTTTATCGATCCAATTGGTGCAATTTTGGCTGTAATCGTGCTTCATTTTGTGTTGAGTGGAAATGTGGAGCCTCTCATTTTAATTAAGGGTCTAGTTTTGCGTTTGGGTCTAGGCATAATTCTTGGTGTAGGCGGAGGCTGGTTGCTATCCCAACTTCTCAAACAGGATCAATTCTTGTCCCAAGAGTTAAAAAATCTAGTTGTTTTAGCTAGTGTCTGGGGTTTATTTAGTTTGGCACAGGCGCTACGTGGTGAGTCTGGTCTAGTGGTTGCTGTAGTTATGGGGATAGTTTTAAGAGCTAGTAACCTGTCTTCGGAGCTTTTACTGCGTGGGTTTAATGAACAGTTGAGCATTTTAGCAAATTCGATTTTGTTCATCCTATTAGCAGCAGACTTATCAATTGCAAGTATTTTCGCTTTGGGTTGGGGTAGTGTTCTGGCAGTTCTAGTGCTGATGCTGATAATACGTCCTATTAACATTTTAATATCTACCTGGAATCAAGATTTAAACTGGCAACAGCAGTTATTTTTATCTTGGGTTGCTCCCCGTGGAATTGTAGCTGCTTCTTTAGCTTCATTATTTGCAGTTTCACTTACAAAACAGGGTATTAATGGCGGTGATTCAATTAAAGCCTTGGTATTTTTAACAATAATGATGACAGTTTTGCTCCAGGGATTGACGGCTGGGTGGGTTGCTAGTTTACTCAATTTACGTTTAACCAGTCAAACTGAACAGGAGTGTTTGCAAGCATGTAATAATGATATTAATACGCAAGAAATTGGAAAAATAAGTAGGATTGATTCCGAGTTAGTTTAGTCATATTTATATTAGTTGATGATTTTCCACAGGTATAGCTTCCATTATCAATATTAGTTTAATCATGCCATCTAAAATTCGTAGTCAGCCTTATTTTTTAACTACCCAGTTTTCTAACCCTAATTATCCACTTTTAGTATTTCTACCTGGAATGGATGAGACTGGAAAGGAATTGATGTATATTCAAACAGCAGGTTTAGAAGCTGCTTTTGATGTACGTTGCTTTGTAATTCCTCCTGATGAGCTAACAAGTTGGGATCAAATGACAGAAGAAGTAGTATCTTTAACCAAGATAGAACTAGAAAAAGTACCGCGTTCGCCTGTTTATCTTTGTGGAGAATCATTCGGTGGTTGTTTGGCGCTCAAAATATTAGAAAAATTTCCTCAACTATTTACCAAGATTATTTTAATTAATTCCGCTTCTTCATTTCATCGAGTCCCTTGGCTAAATTTAGGTTCACTTTTGTTTCCTTACACACCTCAATTCTTTTATAAAATTTCTTCGTTTTTATCTTTGCCTTTTCTAGCTAATTTAAGTCGAATTTCGCCTGCTGCAAGCCTTGCTCTTTCAAAATCTACCAGTTCTGCACCAAAAGAAACTGCTAATCAGCGACTATCTCTGATGAGAGAATTTGATATTGATGAAAATAAATTATCTCAAATTACTCAACCTGTCTTACTAATTGCTAGTAAAGATGACCGACTTTTGCCTTCATTAGCAGAGGCACAATATTTAAGTAATATTTTCCCTAATTCTCAGATAATAACTTTACCTCATAGCGGCCATGCCTGCTTAGTTGAAAGAGATATTAATCTCTATAAAATTTTATTATCCGCTAATTTTATCGTTGCCTAATATAGTATTTCAAGTGGTATATAATGACTAAAACTATAAACAAACAAACTGTTTGGCTAAAATTGACTTTGAGAATTTTTAGTATAGGGTTGCTACCTACACTAACTGTTTATCCCGCTTTCGGTGCAGAGCGCCTAAAATTTAATTATGGTCTTTTGGAAAGGTCTATCCCAATTAGTTCACTCGAAACCTATGCTAGAACAGGCAAAGTGGACGATAATTTAGCTGCATATAGAAAGTATGTAGACAAAAAGCAACTAGCTCAACTGCGAAAAGTTTTACTAACTCGCATTCCCCTAAATCAAGTAGAAGTTTCGCAGTTTCTTTATACACCCATTGGCGAACGGTTATTAGAAAAGTTAGGAAAAGTTATTCAGACAGAATCTAACTTGTCAGGGTTTTATGCAATTCGCGCAGCACTGATTTTGTCAGCCGCAGATCAAAAAGATTTTACGCTTTTAAATGTATTAAGCAAGTTTCCAGCAAGTGCAATTTCAATTAACTTGAACCAGAGTTTGGCAATTGCAGAGGCATTACAGAATTTAGTCAATCAAACTCAAAATGCAGTAGCACTAATTAACCAACAATCCCAACAAGAGGTAATTACAGTTTCTACACTTAATACTGTTCCATTGATGGATTTAGGAAAAAACGGAAGTTTTCGTTTTTTAAAGCAAACTATCACGCTTAATGACCTCTCGCGTAAGAGGATATTTCCTGCTGATATTTATCTTCCAATTGCTCAAACTCCTCGTCCAATAATTGTCATTTCGCACGGGCTTGGTTCCGATAGAACGAGTTTTGCATATCTAGCTGAACATCTGGTTTCTTATGGTTTTGTGGTTGCTGTTCCAGAACATCCTGGCAGTAATTCACAACAAATACAAGCATTATTAGCAGGTATAGCAGATAGAGTTACCAATCCTAGAGAGCTAATTGACAGACCTTTAGATATTAAATTTTTACTAGATGAACTCACTCGTTTATCAAAGTCTAATTCAATATTTAGGGGACGCTTAAATTTAGAACAAGTTGGTGTAGTTGGGCAATCATTTGGTGGATATACGGCATTAGCATTGGCAGGCGCAAAGATTAATTTTGAGCAACTGAAAGCCGACTGTCCAGCTTTAGAAAATACGTTAAATGTTTCGCTTCTACTTCAATGTTTGGCGGTCAATTTACCAAACGCTCAATACAACTTATCTGACCCCAGGATAAAAGCAGCAATTGCTATTGATCCCAGTCGTTAGCAGTATTTTTGGTCAAGCTAGCCTCAGCCAAATCAAAATTCCGGTGATGATTGTATCTGGTAGTTCTGATACTGTTGCTCCAGCTTTAACAGAGCAAATTGAGCCTTTTACTTGGCTAACAACTCAAAATAAATATTTAGCACTCATCAATGGCGGCACACACTTTTCTACTATTGCAGAATCACCAAATGCAACCGTACCTATTCCTACACAAGTAATCGGTTCAAGTCCAGCTTTGGCACGTCGTTATGTTAAAGCTTTGAGTGTTCCATTTTTTGAAACGTATGTTGCCCAACAGTCAAGTTACCTTTCCTACTTGAGTCCAGATTACGTTAATACAATTAGTCAGCAACCACTACCGTTAAGTTTAATAAAATCTTTGACATCTGAACAGCTACAAGAAGCGTTCAAATAAGGATTTTGAAGCTAGGTAAACCTACAGAATGATGAAAAAAACACTAAATATTATTAATCTGAAAAACTCCCTTGTGGTAAATCTCGGTACACAAATGTTTTACCATCATCTTGGTAATCATCAAAACCTTTTGATTTTCTTTTGGTGAATGCTGCAATTAAGAAAATTATGTGTATCTGTTAGAAACGACGACGCACGGAACGCACAGGTGTGCGTAAAGCTTGCCACGTCAGCGCTCCTACCCTACCATCACCAACTATTCTTTGCGATCGCTGAAAGGTAGCTACTGCTGTAGCAGTTCTAGGGCCATAGATACCATCAATAGCTCCGTTGTAAAATCCTAGCGATCGCAGGACAGCTTGCACATCTCTGACAGGCTGTCCACGAGATCCAGGCTTAAGAAAGGGAGCTTTCATGGGAGAGTATTTTGAAACCCTACCTGTAATTTGGGCATTATTACTTGTCTGTGCCTTAGCAGGTGTAAAGGGTAACATTCCCAAAAACAATGCAGAGGTCAAGCCCAATGGTAAAATTATTGAGCGCATAAATCGAGTATTCATAAACTTATGTTTCTCCGAAATTAAACAAATTAAACTTTTTTAGAAATGTCGGTAGCGATCGCTGATTTTTAAGAAGGATGATATATAGTTTCAGCAACTAAAATAGGTCTGTTGCCGTACTCAGCCTCTAACTCTCTTTTTACATTTAAATCCCAGTTGAAATTATAGTCTTTCTCAATTTCAGCACTAACAAAAGGACGAACTTCACCAGTTATCGATACTGTCTGACCTTGATTTATTGCTACTTTGGGCGGTGCTTTTAATAAAACTAGCAAATCTTGCCCACCAAACAATTGGTTTTCATCTAGCGTTAGTAAAACCGGACTGCGGATATTGTCCACTTCCCCCGTAACTGCAACTTGACGACGATAATATTGTTCGGGACGTTGTGTTATTTGGCCAGGTTGAGGCGCTAGTACAATGTATCGAGCAATAATCGCAGGTTTATTGATGTAATCTTTGTAATATTCGTCCTGTATGTTGAGATTAAACTCTTGCTCAATTTTGGGAATTACTAAATTACGAACCTGACCAGTAACTTGCACTGTAATATTTTGGTCAGATGGTAGATTAAAAGGCACACCTGAAGCATTGACAACTACAAGAGGTTCACCGCGAAAGAACCGTGCATCGCTAACAGTGAATGAACTCGAACCAATTTTCTGAATTACTCTGCTTTTAATTGTTACAGAGTTACCGATAAATTCGTCCGTGTTCTCAGCAATTTCCGATGTATTAGTGATAGTTGGTTTTGCGTCAAAAAAGCTACAACTTCTCACTATCAGAGCGATCGCTACCAGGAAAACTAATACCCCTGCTTGACCTAACGCCTGTAAGAAATTTCCCCTTTGAGAATTGTCACTCATTACCTTTATTCTTATTTATCTTGAGGCTATTCATGAAAAGTTTTCCTGATAGATGATCCTGTAGAATCCCTTATTGCGGAATTGCTGAGGGATATACCTCTGTTGCAACTAACACAGGTTTATTCCTGTATTCTGCTTCTAGCTGCTTTTGTAAGGTTAAATCCCATTTCAGGTCGTAATCCCGTTCTAATTCAGCTACAACAAACGGACGTAACACACCCGTGACTGCAACTTTCTCACCTTCATTGACAACTCCTTTTGGAGTACCGGCACGGATCACTAACAAGTCTTGCCCACCAAATAATTTGTCTTCATCTAAGGTAAAGGAATTGGCATTTCTGATGTTTTCTACTTCACCTGTCACTGCCAAATTTTTACCGTAGTATAGTTGAGGGTTTGTGGTAAGTTCACCTGGTTTAGGAGCAAGTGCAATTGATTGAGCGATAATTGCAGGTTGGGTTTCGTACTCTTTGTACAAGTTTGGATCTAAGCCCAAGTTGTAATCTCGATTAATATCTGCAATCACAAAGTTACGAACTGGGCCTGTCGCTTGAATTGGTGTATTTGGGTCAGTAGGCAGGGTGAAAGTTTTACCCGAAGCATTTACAACTAAAATTGGTTTAGCACTAAAAAATTGCTTATCGGCAATTGTGAAAGTTGACGGCCCCAATTTTCTGACGGGTGTACTTCTAATTGTTACAGTTTTACCAATTAATTCGTTTGTATTGTCTGCGACTTCTTCTGTAGTCACATTGCTTTCTGGTACTCCGGCTTGTTGATCTAAGTTATTGGTACAACTTCCAAGCAGCATTGCAGATATTGCTAGAGCAATAGTTCCTTTAGAACTCCATTTAGCTTGCATAAAGTTGATCATTTCAAAATCTCCATTTGGGTTGACTAATATCAAGTTCAGACGATGAATTATTACTTACAACTCTCTACGTTTTTACATCAGTTATAGTGATGCTTTTTCAACTGAACCTGATATTATTGAACGACTGCAAAAGTTTTGACTTGTTGCGATCAGCGTTTTAAGGCGTTCAACATTTCTGCGGTGAATTATATTAATTTAAAAAGACTTGGCCATCTTTCTGAATTCTCAATACGCCTTGATTGTCATCGAAATTGGTTGTTTCATCTAACGAGACTGCGAGTGTCCCTTCAGAAGTAGACGTGGGCATAACTTTAAGCAGTCCACCATCTTGACGTACCAAGGTAATACTGATAGGTGTTGGTAAGTTTCGTAAGACAAATTCTTGTCCACCTGCAAGATATCGAGGTTGGGTCTGACCAATCGCTTGATAAGAGATACCAGCGTTAGTGTTATTTTTCAATTTCACATCGACTGTACCTGCTGTTGGTGTAATAGTTGCGTAGACACGAAGTGGCTTGTCGTTAGACATCGCACTTTGCCGACTTTCTGGAGCAGGTGGTTGGATAACATTAACATTTGTCCGTCTTCCATTCATAGGATAGGCAGGAACCATAATACTCTGAGAACCAGTAGTTCCCTGTTGTCTTTCAAATCTTAAAGTTGCAGCATTCGGTGGACATCCTGCTGGAACCATAACTCGATTACGGTGTGGTTCTTCGTAGAAAATACTAGGGCAAGGATTAATTTGGGAAATTCGCGGCTGTGCTACTGCTGATTGACTCATTGCAGACAAACCAATCAGCAACGTTCCAAAAATTGTTCCTACCGATCCAACTTTTTTGAAAGAAGAATGATTGAACTTGTACATAAATACCTCCTGATAATTTTATCTTTGCTTGGTGTTTTAAAATCCCAATAGTGACATCTGGTGAAAGATGAGAAATACTCTTAACTTAGAGAAACTTTATTTTTTTTGCAATAATTCAAATTTTTGATTATGTACTTTAGAGAAAGTTGAGCCGCTCAACCAAAAGAGGAGACATGAAAACAGACTGTATTTTGAGGTTAAATCTCAATGGTGGAAAAGTCGAGGAGAATTCTAATACATTTGGCAAATACTACTTTCGATATAGATTAGTACTTCCATAGCAATAGCTGACAAAATCAAATCAATACTGTGCCTATTACTCTTCTAACCAATAGAGTAGACCTAGAGAAGTAACTCCCCCAAAAAAGTGAGCGCCAATCATGTTGACGTTTGCTAACATTACAAAAATGTCTAGCGAACGAATTACATTTTCTGGCTGATAAATTGCGACACCTTGAGGTTGTGCTACAGCTTTACCTAAAATGATTGAAACCGTCACTTCCGAAGCGATAAAAGCTATTAATAACCCTATCAAGCTCACGAGTAATCCAATTCGTAGATTTTGAATTACGTCTTCCTTCTTGGGATGGTTTTGAGAATTTGGTGTTTGTAAAAGTTTAGCCATTTTTCGATAACGCAAAGCCCAATAGACTCGAAAGCACAGCAATAAAATACCAACAATAGCTAAAAATATCCCAAACCCTATACCTGCATTGCTTGTCTGAGTAGTAATGTTACGGCTAAAGTACGCTAACAATACAGCAATGCCAGAAATCCCACCAAGTACTAACTGTACCCAAAAACTAATTCGACTTACTAAACGCAATGTAGCAGCAAATTTTTGTTTGCTTGGTGGATGTGAAAGTGATTCTAAATTATTTATCATAATATATACCCCCTAATTAGATAATTTAGTAAATATAGTAAATTGGAATTTGATTTTATCTAGATAATAAAACTTATTAATATATTTGCTTTTTGAAATATAAGTTTCTCTCTAGAAAAATCTGAAATTCATAACTAATATTGATTTAGTTTTAAATTAGAGAATAAAAGTGGAAAACTAGTGGAGGATATGTATTTTCTGGAAAAAGTACGACTTAAGAAATAAACTACTAAAACTATAGATAGACCTTTTTTTCAAGCATATCTATCCTAAGTACACAGTTTCGTAAATTCGTGGCTAATTGCGGATTTAAGTTTAAACGCAGAGGGGCGCTGAGGAGCGCAAAGTTTATTTAAGTCCATTCGCTACGAACTTGTGCAAAGCTGTAATAAGTTAGGGATAATACACTAACCCTATCCCTGGTATCTAACTTTTCCAAATGATTTAGGACTGCTATAGTATTACTTAATTTATGAATAGTTAAACTGGAAACACCAGATTTTGTAATATACTTTAGCTCAAGGCTGCTGCTACTTGAACAGCTAGTTTCTGAGGATTAAATGGTTTACTAATTATGCCTTTGACACCTAGATTACTGAATAGTCGTTCGTTATTAGTGCGTCCTCTAGCTGTAAGCAAAATTACAGGTATATGTTTAGTTGTTTGATTAGCCTGTAGTTTTTGAAAAGTTGTCAAACCATCCATATCAGGCATCATTACGTCCAAAAGGATAGCATCGGGTTGAGATGACTGAGCTAAGATTAATCCTTGATTACCTGAAGTAGCAGTCAACACCTCCCAGCCCCCCATTATTTCTAGACAAGTCTGAATCAATTGACGGATGTCATCTTCATCATCAATAACTAAGATTTGCTTAGAGATCATTGTTATTATCTTCCTGTTCTAAATTATTATTCCTTAGTTTAGTGCTTTAATTCTTCCAATGTAATGAGGGATATTGTTTACAGCTACCATCCTCTTAAGATTAGTTTTTAATGATAAAACTTGAAAGTGGAAAACTAGGGTAGAAGTTTAATAAACAGATGGCATAACCAAAAGTAATATAAAATGTGGAGATTGACACGATGGGCTTTGCCCCGCCTTCCCTACGGAACGCTCCGCGAACAGCGATTCTCGCAACTACAACGCTACAGCATTGCATTCTTAACGGTTTTACTAGCTTTACTGCTGACATTGCTTCTATGGCAGCTACACAGGCTGAATTCCATTTACCCACTGTTTTTAGCTGCGGTCATGGTTAGCTCTTGGTATGGTGGCTTAAACCCAGGATTGTTGGCAACTTTTTTGTCTGCTATAGTCTGCGCCTACTTCCTGTTGCCCCCTTTTTATTCTCTGGCTGTTAGTGGTTTTGGTGCGGTGGGGCTGCTTCAGTTTGTGCTAGTAGCATTGTTGATTAGCTTACTTAACACTGCACTACGTGAGGCGCGATCGCAAGCTCAGAAAAACGCGCGAGCCGCACAGGATAATTACGAGTGTTTACGTCAAATTCAAGACACTCTGCGCCAAAGTGAAGAACGTTATCGATTGCTAATAGAAGGAGTAACTAATTACGCAATTTTTATGTTAGATCCAAACGGTAACTTTACCAGTTGGAACATTGGAGCCGAGCGTATTTTAGGCTATCAAGAAGCAGAAATTATTGGTCAACCTTTTGAGCGAATTTTTTCACCAGAAGCAATTGAGCGCGAACAACCACAACAAGTATTAACAAAAGCCGTAACTGAGGGTTTTTCTAAAGAAAATCGTTGGCATATCCGTAAGGATGGTACATTTTTCTGGGCGCATTGTGTAATCACACCTTTACGAGATGAAAATGGAAATCTGCGCGGCTTCTCTAAAATCATGCAAGATATTACTGAGCGCAAACAAGCTGAGGAAGAAAAAGAGCAATTGCTGCTGCGAGAACAAGCCGCACGCGCTGTAAGTGAAGCGGCGCAAAGTGCCGCAGAAGCTGCAAACCGTTCCAAAGACGAATTTTTAGCAATAGTTTCCCATGAATTACGTACCCCCATGACTGCAATTATAGGTTGGGCTGGGATGTTGCAAACGGGCGCGCTAGATGAAGCTAAAGTAACTCTTGCATTGGAGATAATTGAACGCAATGCTAATTTGCAAATGCAACTTATTGAAGACTTACTTGATATTTCGCGGATTGTTAGAGGAGAACTTTCACTCTCCATTGATTTGGTAGATTTAGTAGAAGTAATTACAGCCGCGATCGAGGTTGTACAATCACTGGCAGATGCAAAGGATATTCAAATTGAAACTATACTTGATACTTCAATAGAAAAAATTTCGGGTGATTTAGATCGCTTGCAACAAGTTGTGTTAAATCTACTCACCAATGCGATCAAATTTACACCCAATGGCGGACGAATTAAGGTACGATTGTCAAAGAAAGTGGGAAGTGGGGAAGAGTTTTCACAATACCCAAACCCTAACTATGCCCAAATTCAAGTGAGTGATACAGGGCAGGGTATCAGTGCTGACTTTCTACCTCACGTATTTGAGCGCTTTTGCCAAGCAGATAGTACTCATACTCGGTCAAATAAAGGACTAGGTTTGGGGCTGGCGATCGCACTTCATGTCGTAGAACTGCATGGTGGCACAATCCAAGCCCAAAGCCAAGGAATAGGGCAAGGAGCGACATTTACAGTCAAATTGCCCGTTTTAGAAGAAAGCAGAGGAGAAAGTCTTTCCCCCTCATCTCCCTCAGCTCCTTTATCCCCCAATTCTCTTACCAACTTGCGAGTGCTGGTTGTAGATGACGAGGCGGATGTGCGGCAGTGGATTACCGCAGTACTCGAAGAGTGTGGAGCGAAAGTTAGTACTTTTAGCTCCACAAGGCAGGCACTTGAGGGACTAGAAGAATTACATCCAGATGTGTTAATCAGCGACATTGGGATGCCAGACGAGGATGGCTACGCGCTGATGCGTAAAATTAGAGAGCTTGAACCAGAATTAGGCGGACGGATTCCTGCTGTTGCACTGACGGGGTATGCCAGGGTAGAAGATTATAAAGAGGCATTAGCAGCAGGGTTTCAGCTACATGTTGCGAAACCAGTTAGAGCAGCTGAGTTAATTGCCGTTGTTGCCAGCCTGGGCAAAATGTCTGGTAAACTCTGAGCAATTTTGCAAATATTGCTCATATCCACAAGTTTTCCACTTTTCCTAGATAACTTCAAAAGTGTAATTCAGGCGATAAATGGTGTTATCCATACAGTGAATGAAGTTGGCTGACATCAGCTTGAATCAGTTAGGAAAGTAACAGCAATTTGGTTGCATATTAGATTGCTTTCTAATGCCTGATTCCTTCATGCAAAATTATTTGGAAAATTGAAAAATGAATAGTACATGGTTACAGCGATTTTCTGCATTGTTTATTTCCTCCACAATCACAATGCTTGCAAGTGGATTATCTGCTCAAGCACAAATACCGAATACCGATAAAATTTCAACAACAGCAGCCGATTTAGTTCCCCAGCCAACACAACCTGCTTCTGAAACTTCTGCTGAGGTGGCGCAAGTGGATGTTAATCCAGGTCGAACTACCCGTGGTGGCTCCAGCTATATTGGAGTTGCTGGCAACATTGGTTTAGGTGGTGATTCAGCTATAGGTGAAGGTAGCTTTATGGTGATCAGCAAAGTTGGGCTGACGCGTACCTTATCTGTACGACCATCTGTGGCGATTGAGGACGACCCTGTTGTTCTGGTTCCTCTCACCTATGACTTTAACTTTCGGACAGCAGATGCTTTTGAAGACACATTCGCTGTAGCACCATACGTTGGGGCTGGCGTAGCGATTGAAACTAGTGATGATGCAGACGTTGGCTTGCTTTTATCTGGTGGCGTAGATGTTCCTTTAAATACTAACTTAACGGCAACAGCAGGGGTGAATGCGGCATTTTTAGATCAAACGGATGTAGGGCTGATGATCGGGGTAGGTTACAACTTCAATGGGTTGTAAATAAAGACTGTAATACCCATTTGGAAAATGATTGCGACAGATGTTTTTTTGAATTGCTGACTGAGACGCGATCGCACTTTAACAAAATCGACGGTGTATCACTAGTGCGGCTGGTAGTCAAACGACATCCGGCGTAATCATACCGTAAATATTCGTAACTAGATGAACAAAAATATTTAGAGTCATTGCGAGCGATCGCAATTACATTGTGTAATTAATTCGGTTTATTTAACTCTTGAGGTGAATCTGTTGCTTAAACCTTGCCTTTGATAGATGCCATATAAGACTAAAAAGGGCATAACCTAAGTTATAGAAATTTGATTACAGCGCTCAGGGTTGCTTCTACAAGCAAACATTTTCATGAGAATTCTGTTGGTTGAAGACGATGATTTGCTTGCTCAAGCTGTAGCAAGATATCTTACCAAACAAAATTATGTGGTTGATATTGCTGCTGATGGTGAAGCCGGTTGGGAATTGATTAATGTCTGTAACTACGACCTAATTTTGTTAGATATTGTTCTACCAAAGCTAGATGGCATAAGTCTTTGTCGGCAATTACGGCAGTCAGGTTATCAAATGCTAATTCTTCTTTTAACAGCAAAAGAGACTAAAACTGATAAAGTTATCGGTTTAGATGCCGGAGCAGATGATTATGTAGTCAAACCATTTGATTTTCAAGAGTTATCAGCTCGGATTCGTGCTTTATTACGTCGGGGGAATACTTCTTTACCTCCAGTTTTGGAATGGGGAGCCTTGTGTCTTGATCCTAGTAATTGTGAAGTTACTTATGCAGAAAGTTCTCTAAATCTAACAGCAAAAGAATTTAGCCTTTTAGACCTTTTTTTACGCAACAACCAGCGCATCTTTAGCCGGAGTGCAATTGTAGATCAACTTTGGAGCGCTGAAAAAGATCCACCTGAAGAAAATACGATTAAATCTCATATCAAAAGTTTACGGCAAAAGCTAAAAGCAGCAGGTGCTAACTATGATTTTATAGAAACTGTCTATGGAATGGGTTATCGTTTAAAAGCTCTAGATCATGAGCAAAGTTGCCCGAAACCTGAGCCGGAAATAGATTTAAAGCAGCAGCAAATTCTACTAACAGCCATTGCTCAAGAGCGGGAAAATTTCAAAGCTAAGGTTGGTTCGCGTATTGCAGTATTGAAACTAGCAGCTGATGCTTTAAGAAAAGGTACACTTGATTCTCAAGTCCGGCAAAAAGCAGAACAAGAAGCTCACAAGCTAGCTGGTTCATTGGGTAGTTTTGGCTTTCCCAAAGGCTCGTTGTTAGCTAATGAGATAGAAGATTTATTTCAAAATCAAAAATATCTTAGCCAAGCTAAATGTTTTTATTTAGATAAGCTTTTGATGGAGTTGCAACGAGAGCTAGAAAAAAAACCAGTTGAACAAACCCAAAATCTACTATTAGTAATTAGCAACGATCGCCAAATAGTTGAGGAATTGGTAAAAGAATCTGAAAATCAAGAAATACAAGTTAAAATTGCGACTAATTTCACCACAGCTAGAAGTATAATCCCATCTTTAAATCCCGATGTAGTGCTACTTGATCTTGATCTTGAGAAAGATAGTTTGGAGGTAATAACAGAATTATCCCAGCGAACACCACAAATACCTGTGTTAGTTTTTACAGAGCGAAACAATTTTAGTGAGCGCCTAGAAGTTGCACGAGCTGGCGGACGTGCTTTTTTGCAAAAATCCATACCTCCTAGCCAAATTTTGGAGTCAGTGGCCCAAGTTTTACAGCAAACTCATATTACCGAAGCGAGAGTAATGGTTGTAGACGATGACCCACAGACGTTAACTCTTATACAACAATCCTTAGAAGCATTGGGAATTACTGTAAAAACTCTTGAAGACTCACGATATTTCTGGGATACTCTGACAGAATTTTTTCCAGATTTGCTAATTTTAAATGTGGAAATACCTCATATCAATGGCATTGAACTTTATCAGGTAGTACGTAACGATCCGTACTGGAAATTCCTGCAAGTAATGTTTTTAGTTGATAATGATAATTTAGAAGCAGATATTGTTGAGCAAATATTTGCAATTGGCGCTGATGATTGTGTGAGCAAAACTGCTAAAAAATCACAAATAATCACTCGGATATTGAACCGTCTAAAGCGAACATAACTAGTTATAAATATAGCTTTAGTAAATCAAAATAGTCAAATATATGAATAAACCTACACAACAGCCAACTAAAAAAACTTTTTGGAGTAAGCTTAGTACGAATACACTAGTTCGCTTCTTACTATTTGCTGCTTGTGGTTGGGTATTAGTAAAAGTTTTTTGGTATTTCCAAAACGTAGTTTTTATATTTACATTTGCGACAATTTTAGCACTAATTCTTAACTACCCTTTACGCTATCTGGAACGCTTTTTGAGGCGAGGTTTTGCCTTGGGTACAGTCATAGCGATCAGTCTATTAATAATCATTATTTTATTTGTATTTATAGGCAATATATTGGCTACACAATTACAACAATTAGCAGGTTTGATATTACAAATTATTAGTTCTGCCAATAACCCCATTAATCAATTACAAAACGCATTAGTTGCTCGAAATATTGAAATAAATTTAGAGGCAATAGAAACACAAATTCGTAGATGGGTTGTGTCTGGCATGAACATGATTTTAGGATTTTTGCCCAATTTGTTAGAAAGTTATGTCGGATTTATCATTATTATTGTAGTTGCCTTTTTTATGCTGACTGATGGAGAAAAAATCTGGCAATTGATTCTTAAGATGATCCCTCATAATAGACGCGATCGCTTTGCAACAGCTATCCAGAAAAACTTGATTGGTTTTTTACAAGGTCAATTATTAATCTCATTGATTCTTAGCATTGCCACTTTTTTGGTTTTTACAGTTTTTCATGTCCCATTCCCGTTTCTGCTAGCTATAACTGTGGGAGTTTTTGACCTGGTTCCCGGTATCGGAGCTACACTAGGAGTTAGCTTGGTTTCTCTAATTATTTTGGTACAAAGTGGTTGGATTGTTAGCGTAAAAGCATTAATTGCTTGCATAGCTTTGCAACAAATTCAAGATAATTTTATTGCACCTCGTGTAATGCAAAGTACAGTTCGCTTAAATCCCCTAGTGGTATTTTTTGCTCTTTTAGTTGGGACACAAATAGCTGGTTTATTAGGAGTATTTCTTTCTATACCCATTGCTGGAGTAATTGTGAGTTTGTTAGAAATTGAGGAGTTGCAAGCTAATTAGAAATTGATGCCCCTGATGTAGTTGATTAGTGGACTAGTGGTATTGAAACCCTAGTAAATTCCAGTAACCTAACCTAACAAGGGAATAAAAATCAATCCAGCTAGAGTAATCAAAGAGTAATGTAATCGCTTATTTCTGAATCCAGCCTTCAAAGTTTGCTTATTTTAGATTACTCTGTTAATAACAACACCTAAATTCTGTCGCAAGATGGATATATCGTTGGTCTTGGAAAATCAGTCTTTTAGTGGCTTTTTAAATATAGTGATACAGCTATTTTGAAGTAATTAAACTCAGCAAAATAGCTGTAAATAACAAAAAGTGGGGGCTGCTTGTGCGATTCGGACAATTAATAGGGTTTCTCGCTCTTGTTACATCTCTTTATATTTTGTGGCAAATTCGGCAAATACTTTTGGTGGTATTTTCAGCAGTAGTTTTAGCTACAGTCCTAAATCAACTTGTGAGCTTTTTCCAAAGATTTCGCATTAAGCGAGGAATTGCAGTTGCCATATCAGTTATTCTCTTATTGGTCGTTTTGGTCGGTTTTTTTGCACTGATTGTGCCGCGTCTTATTGACCAATTACAACAATTTGGTAATATTATGCCTATGGGGTTAGAACGGTTGCGATCGTGGAACAATTGGTTACAAAATGTAATTCCTGACCAACTATTAGAAAATATTCGGGGGCTTAGGTATCTGACTCAAGGTTTACAAGATTGGTTAAATCGGCTAATAAACAACTTTTTTAGCTTGGTCAGTAGCTCACTTTCTATTGTTTTAGGTTTGTTGCTTTTTGTAGCTCTTACCATCATGTTATTAGCCAATCCCTCGCCCTATCAGCAGGGATTTATAATGTTATTTCCTGCCTTTTATCGTCGGCGAGTTGATGACATTCTAAATAAGTGTGCAGTCTCGTTGACTGGCTGGATAAAAGGCACGCTCTTTACTATGCTTGTCATTGCTATATTGAGCTATGTTGGACTGTTGATTTTGGGAATACCATTGCCATTAGTTAATGCTATTTTGGCAGGATTATTAGAATTTATCCCAAATGTTGGGCCAACCTTGAGTGTGATTCCACCTGCACTGCTAGCATTAAATGAAGAACCTTGGAAAATCGCCGCTGTTATAGCTTTGTACTTTGGAATTCAGCAGGTTGAAAGCCTAGTTATAGTACCTTTAGTGATGAAAAGCCAAGCATCTTTACTGCCAGCAGTTACTTTGGTAGCAGTGGTGTTTTTTGGCAGCTTTTTCGGATTTTTGGGTGTATTTCTCGCTGTTCCATTAGTAATTGTGTTTCAAACATGGATAAAAGAAGTTTTAGTCGAGGATATACTCAACAACTGGCAAGAAAATAAAAAAGATAATCAAGAACAGAAAGTATTAGCTGTGGTAAATGGCAAGTCTGAATCATCTGTTGAAAACAGTTGATTAGTCAGGTAGGCATGACCTAACTGACTAACTTAAGGCTGGATATTATTTGGAGATGGCAGTGGTTCAGGTTGTACTGTGAATTGTAAGTTTTGTGCATTGCGTAGGACTTGGATTTGTAAGTTACTTAAGCCATTCTTTTCGAGAATCTGCTGAACTTCTTCAGATGTGGTAACGGGTTGATTGTTAATTTGTTGAATAACATCCCCTGGGCGCAGTCCGATTCTGGCAGCAGGAGAATTAGGGACAACGCGAACAATCAGAATTCCTTGGTCTGCTAAAATGCGGACGTTACTGTTGGGATAATTATTGATTCTTTGCTTCACTTCTGGCGTTAGTGTCAGCATCTGAAGACCTAAGTAAGGATATTCAACTTTGCCTTGAGTAATTAATTGCTGGGCAATTCGTTGAGCTGTATCTATAGGAATAGCAAAGCCAATACCTTCAGCACCTTGGATAATTGCAGTGTTAACGCCTATGACTTGACCGCGAGCATTTAAGAGTGGCCCGCCTGAATTTCCGGGGTTAATTGCTGCGTCGGTTTGAATATAACTACTAGGTCTGGTGGAAAGATTTAAGGAACGGTTAATTGCACTTATAACACCTACTGTTACCGTTTGTTGTAAACCTAAAGGATTACCGATCGCAACTGCCCACTGTCCTGGTTTTAAAGTATTGGAATTTGCGATTTCTACTGTTGGCAAGTTATTACCAGGAATTTGCACAACTGCGACATCACTCACAGAGTCTTTCCCCAGCACTTTGCCTTCAACAGTACGACCGTCAGAAAATGACACCGTTACTGTATCCGCATCGTTGACAACGTGAGCATTGGTGAGAATTCGTCCATTAGGATCGATAACAAAACCAGAGCCTAAACCGCGCACTACTCGTTCTTGAGGCTGTGTTGGTACAGTGTCACCAAAAAAGCGCCGAAAGAATGGGTCATTTAATGTATCAGGTAACTGTGGTACTGCGCTTCTGATAGTTCGGGAAGTATTAATTTGAACTACAGCTGGTTCTACTTTTTCGACAACTTCAACCACAAAATTGTTGTCCTCAGCAGTTGGTGTTAGAGGACGCGAACTTTGATTCTGTGTCTCCTTAACTATAGGAGAAGGAACAATTGAAGGACGAACTTTTCCAGAAAAATCTGTTGAACAGCTACTCAAAAATCCTGGCGTTATCACGATCAAAGGTAGCAACAGATGAGTTTTTAGTTTCTGAGCCGACAAAGACTTTTTTGATCTCTTCATAGTTCTTTCAAGTATTAAATATTATGTAATTTAAATGTATGTCTCAGTTTGCGAATGATTTGCCTCTGCATTACGATTTGTCCAATTTCGCAACGCCCAAAGGCTAATTAAAGCTGCTAATCCAGCGCCGAGAGTGTCCATAACTAAATCAATAATGGTATCATCTAAACTTTCAATCACTTGAGTGCTGAGAATTTTACCAGCAGACCATTCTGTGACTTCCCACAAAGCACCAATAGCAATGCCAAAACTGGTAATTGTCACTATATACAAAAGTGTATGATTCCGAAATATATTCAGCATTGAGCTATAGACTAAAAAACTAAGTGCTAGGGTAATTGCAAAAGTCGTATAACCATGAACAATCTCGTCATAGGGGCCTGGTATACCAAATAAATTCCATACCCAACCAGTAGCATTTAGCAATGCAGCCAAGACAAACAAAAAATCAAATAAGGTGGGTAATTTATCATCTCGAATGACAAACACAAAGGATATAACAAGAAATAATGCAAGCCCCAAGGCATTTGACCATTTACCTTGAACTGCTGCGGCTATGACAAAAATTGTTAGTAGAGCCTGTCCTATCCATGCGATAATTCGATAACCTTTCCAATTCAGAATTTTCATAATTATTACCTCAAAAATATTAATTTAAAACGCCATCTTTCTGATTAATTCCAATTTTTATTATTGTCATTATTATTTAAATTTTTAATGACTTGATAATAACTCTCTTCTACATCTTTGTAGTCTTGTTCTTGTGATAGTCCTTCACGGCTATCTTGTAAAATCATGTCAGCATGATGGTGCAGGCTTACTTGATATTTAGAATTATTAGTGTAAGTAGCAATTACAGCTATAGCTTCTAACAAACGAATAGTTACTCCTGCATCCGACTTCCCATACTGCCGAATTTGGTTAAAAGCACGATCAACCAATCCTTGAAAATCTACTCCTTCGGCAATGAAACGCAATTTTTTATTTTTATCGTAGCGATAGGGCGAAGGGAAATCTCTTTGAACTAAGTGGCACAGTCCGGCGCTAATTCGGTCAATACAGCGAATTGCAGTAAATGGATCATTTATTCCAGGGGAAATTGCACGCAGAGCAATTTCTACTAATTGATCAATTGGAAACTCTATATCCTGTTGTTCTGTACGTTCTTTGCCTAAAATAAAAGCATCATTGATTTGTTTAGTAAGTTTTTTATTTACTTTTTTCCCAGGAAAAACCAAGGCTAAATCGCTACCTTGAATTAGAAATTTCCCCGGTCTAACTTTAAGGCGTATTAGCAAATTATGTTTACAAGCAATTTTCATCAATTCCCCATTATCAATTGCTTGTAAATAACCAGTGCCATTAGCTCGAATCGGTAAAGCCTCTTTCTCAAAAGACATGGGAATTTCTTCAATTCCAAGCCTATGTTCTGGTTCACCATGCCCAATTCTTTCTGGAAATAGCCGCTTAATTGCTGAATGTAAATCCTCACTAACATTTTCGATTACGTGAGATGCCTGAATTATTGTTGAAGCATGATGGATAAAATAAATTAATACACCAATGCTAATAATTGCGAGTAAAGTGCCGACTGTAACTGAGAGTTGTGGCACATACTGTTCGTATCCATCTCCTTCTCCACGAATTGTCCGCAGTACGAACAAGCAGTAGATGAACGTACCAATAAATGTGCCTAGTACAACTTGATTACCTGTATCCTGCATAAAATTACGCAGAAGTCGCGGCCCGAAATTGGAAGCAGCCAACTGAAGCGCCACAATTGTAATTGAAAAGGCTGTAGCAGCAACGCTAATCATCGAACCTGCAACCGATCCTAACAGCGATCGCGCTCCATCTGCTCCACCACCGTAAACCCACCAATAATCAATGTTTACCTTGCCTGTACGGTCAAGATTCAGCATTGTGAAAGCTAAAGCAGTAGCTCCCACTGCCATAACTGCTGGTATGAACCAGTAACTTGAGTGAAGCTGATCCCACAGTTTGCTTATCTTGACATTTTTCATTGTTCGTTGGTTTGAGAATCTACTTTACCGTTGTTATCTTCTGAGGAGTGTGCTTGAGCAAGTAACCTGAGCGAATCGCTGATGCGGCGAGGCTTCGGTACTTCACCTTTACCTGCGGGCCAACCTTCACGCTGACGAGAGCGGTTTC
This sequence comes from Nostoc sp. UCD121, assembly GCF_014222285.1. Classification (GTDB taxonomy): domain Bacteria; phylum Cyanobacteriota; class Cyanobacteriia; order Cyanobacteriales; family Nostocaceae; genus Nostoc. The sequence continues at coordinate 3,255 of NZ_JACKZS010000097.1, read as the reverse complement.
CATCTGTCTCTTCTGTCTGATTGTGGAACAGAATTTGTTGAGTTGGGAAGGGCAAATCAATGCCGTTTGCAACCAGCTTTTTCTTGATTGCAATAATCACTTTATCCCGCGAAATAAGATTATCTGCCCGTCGTGGTGGATGAACCCACCAGCGCACCCGGATGTTGACAGTGCTTGCGGCTAGTTCCATTGCTAGTACATCAGGAGCCGGGTCTTTTAAAACTTCATCTATACTATGCAGTGCATCTAACATGAACTGTTTGGCTAGATCAATGTCGTCGCCGTAGCCAATGCCGACATCGTATTCTAATCGACGGTTATCAAAGGCAGTGTTAACTGTTACCGAATTAGTAAATAACTCAGAGTTAGGGATCACAATTCGTCGACCGTCATAGGTTCTGATTGTTGTTGCCCTTGTCTGAATATTTTCGACAGTCCCTTCAAAACCTTTAAACACAATTTGATCGTCGATTTGGAACGGTTCAGTCAGTAAAATTAAAATGCCGGCTAAGAAGTTTTGCAGAATGTCACGAAAGGCAAAACCAATTGCAACACCACTAATTCCCAATAGTTGTATCAAATCACCGGCTTTAAATGAGGGAATTACAATAGAAAGGGCGATAAACAAACCAATCAAAATTGTCACGCCCTGCGCTAACCTTCCCAGTACTAGCCCTAAATTACGGGCGGATCGACGATTGCGAGTTAAGCGCTTGACCAGTGCCTTAATTCTGCTACCAATAAACAAAAAGACTATAAAGACAATTAACCCTAGTAAAATGTTCGGTAGCAAAGCTATGAACCCGTTAACCATGCTTTGAACCTTGTCCCAAGCTGCGGAGATTTCTGCATTCATGAAGTTTCCTCACTAAGTAATTCTTGCTAACATCAACGCTCAGAATTTTGATGTAATAATTCTTGAATTTCCCCGCGCAATGCTGCGATTTCATTCTGAAGCAGTTGAATCGATTTCGCTCCGGCTAACTCTGCTTCATCATCATCGGCATCACGACCAATAAAAAACGTCGCCAGGGTTGCGGTGACATAGCCAAATACAGCAAACGCATATAGCGCTAAGAAAAAACAAAGCACCCGTCCTTCGGGCGTTTTAGGCCAATACTCAGAACCCATTGTCGTTATAAGCATTGCTGTCCACCATAAAGCAGTGCCGTAGTTGTGCAGCCCTGATTCCACAGGAACTTCGTTTTCAAATGCATACATCCCTGCTGCTCCTATTAAAGTCACAATCATTGTTAACGCCACAACATAACCAAATCCTCGACGGCTAATACTTGCTGCTAAAACCCGCATTCCTCGGTTAGCACGAGTCATGACTCGCAACAGTTGTAGCCCTCGCACAGCCCGTGCTGTTCGGAGTATTTTTATAACTCGTACAATCCGAAAAGTACGCAGCGCTGGCAAAAATAAAGAAATAGCGGTTAGCCAGCTGCTTTTGATATAGGAAATTTTATGAGGAGCGATCGCTAGTTTAAGTAAAAAATCTAATATAAAAATAATCCAAATGGTGTTGCTAAAGGCTTCCTGTAAAGGATTTAGCCCCCAAACGATCTCGATGATGAATAGTGCTAGCCATACAAAGCCCAGCACTAGCATTGGAGTCTCTAGCCAATCTTCTAGCTGTTGCAAGACTTCGCTACGTTCTCTTTCTAGGGCTTGTTTTTCTGAAAGCTTTGGACTACTCATAGTATTAATTCGTAATTCGTAATTTAATGTCGAATTTTAGAGAATTGGTCTTATTGTTTATTAGCAGGGGTTTCTAGTACGTTGACATCAACTAAAGGTGTCACATTTAAGTCCTGTTTCAATAATTGGGTTTGAATTGATTGGGTGAGGCGATCGCGTATTTCTTCACTAGACGCTGTAACTCCCGGTTGACGCTGCACATAAACAACAGATAGCAGGGTATCCTGACCTTGAATATTGGATCGTGTAAAGCGCACATTCGACTCGACTAATTTTGCTAAACCAACTTGTTCCACAGTTTTCTGAACTTGGGCGTTGGCACGTTGAGCAAGGCTAGAGCGTTGTAAATTGGGAGAATGAGAAAACTGCCAAGTTAGCAAACCTGCCAATGCAATGACAGTTATCACCAAGGCAGAAAAGAATACCCGTTTTTTACCACGTTGATAGCGAGTTTCTTGAGCAGACAACCCGAACACTCGGAACAACAAAGCTGCTGAAAAGTTAATGCCGCATAGTTGCAAAAATAATAAGAACAGCCCCGAAATTGCCATATCCCATCTGCCAACTGCACTTGCCATACCCACAATTCCCGCAGGTGGAGCTAAGGAAGCGGCAACTAACATTCCCGTTGCTGCCCCAGATACTAAACTACTCCGTTCTGACTGCACCAAATTGAGCGCCCCTGCTGCTCCGGCTGCCAATGGCAAAATCACTGCTACTGCTGAAACCTGGCTGCTTTCTACCATTAAACTGGTGGGAATTTCTTGCCGTAATATCAGGCTCAGTAGCCAGGTAGTGACAATTGTGATTGTTAAAGCGGCAAAATATCGTAAAATACTCCGCCCTAGTAGTTTGCGATCGCCCCATGCAGTAGCAATGGCCGTATTCATTGCCGGGCCTGCGAACGGTGCAATCAGCATCGCTGCCACCAGCAAGTAAGTTGTATTAGTATACAAGCCGATCCAGACTACGAAGCCTGCCAATGCTGCATAACCAAGAAAACCTCGCCAAGAGCCAACACTTTGCAAACCAGAAAGAAAAATTTCAATCGGACTGCGTTCTTCCACATCTATAACTTGCTGCGCTGCTTCCGACGCAGGGGGTTGCAGAGTCATCACACCAGTTGGTATGAGCGTAATCTGTACTTTGGGCAAGTCTTGCAATTCCTCTAGGACTTTCCCCACTTCTCGATTAGAAACGTGAACAATCACCACATCAATCGATTCTTCTGCATTTCCTTCAAATCGAGCCAGATTTGCGCCGTTATGAGATTTGGCAATATCGATAACAGCTTTTCCCTTTCCCCTTGGTACTTGGATAATGAGTTGGCGCATTTTACCCTCCTACCGCTAACCATCTTGCTTTTTCAGGCAATAACTCTACTACCCAAAGTAATATTTTTTTAAAGATGTGTCTCATCCTTAATTAATATTTGATTTTTGTCTACACAATTGGTATGGACTAGTGAAATAACTGATAATTGAAGCAATAAAGTACATTATCAAGAAAGATTTCATCACGTTATATTTTAGATTTATCTTAAATCCAAAT
>NZ_JACKZS010000631.1 GCF_014222285.1 Nostoc sp. UCD121 | reverse complement strand
TTACTTATTTAAATAAATTTTAAATAATAGGCTTTATTTTATTTTATTGAAAATCCTATCTAACATCTGACTTTTGACTTATGTGGAAAAGTACACCAAAAACCTAACCACCTTCCCGACGCGGGAAGGTGGTAAACCGGAAAATAATCTAGTTCCCTGCCCTTTATAAGGGGAGGGTTAGGGTGGGGTAAAAATATTTGATACATCAATCATGACTTTTAAAAAATCCT
>NZ_JACKZS010000096.1 GCF_014222285.1 Nostoc sp. UCD121 | reverse complement strand
TAGGTAGACATAAGTAAATATAAAATAAACTCTTAGTTTGTAGTGAGCGATTTATCGCTCAGAGCAAGGGTTATCAGGACTAAAGTCCTTACTACAAACTTTAAATTTATTTATGCCTAGATACTTATTGCGATAGTTATAAGTTAAAATTGCTCTAATTACATACTTTTTTATGAATTGCATTAGCAATATGAAAGCGTCATTAAAAATTATTTTCACGAAGGTTAGGGATAATCAAGGATTAAACTAAGCTCATTGATTTGCAAGAACTCTCATTCTCCTTGGTGCAGCCATCGATTTTTTAAATAAACTCTCCCCCGTTAGATAAAAACATGGGGAGAGCTAGAACAAAGTTCGGTAGGGTAATCGGGCTACTTAAGTTTTTATTATTTTTAGACTTTATCTTATTCCTCCTAAAGATAGATAAATATTTCATTGGAATTCTACGTTGGTAGCTTTTGAAAAAAATTCCCCATTTCTATCTAGAAATGGGGAAATAGAAGTTAAAGTTCGTCAGGTGATCGGAATATCTGTTTATTTTGTCCTGATACTATCTTTCTCAATTCCTCCGTTAGATAGAGAAATACTCTCTCAAAATGTTCAGGTATGTGTCTCTTAGCACTGTCAGGTTAAATTGGAATTTTGAATCTTTCAATTTCATTATCCAAAATTTAAAATTCAGTGAGTTAATTAACCGCCTTTAAGTACAGTCTCTCCAGGCCCGGCGGTGACAATTACCAGATTTTCTGGCTTAATTAAATCCTCAATTGCCTGTTGCATTTGAGCCATAGTGACTGCTTGAATCCGTTGAGGAAAGTCTCGGATTTCTGATCGTGAAAGTCCCAAGACAGCATTATCCAAAATGATACTTGATACATTACTGGGATTAGCTAAATCCACGGGGTAGCTATTAGTAAGTGAGCGTTTTGCCGTATTGAATTCAGCCTCAGTTACTCCTTGTTCGCGCAACTGTTTAAGTAAAGCGAGAGTACTGGCGATCGCGTTTTGGGTATCTCCTGGAGCAGTCTGCATCTGAATCAAGAATGGGCCGGGATTGATGCCGGCGGCAAAATTACTATAGATACCGTAGGTTAGACCGAGGCGATCGCGCACTTCCGTACCCAAGCGGCTCGACAATGTATCACCACCCAAAATTTGATTCAGTATCAGTGCCGCATAATAACGCGGGTCTTTGCGAGAGATGCCGTTGTAGCCGATGTAGGTAACAGCCTCAGCTTTACCAGGAATTATTTTGTTTAAACGTGTCGAAGTTTGCGGTAATGGCACGGATGATATTTTCAGCATAGGTGGCTTACCTGTGACTTGCCATTTGCCAAATGCCTGATTCAGCAAAGTTTTTACCTTAACTGGATCAAAATCTCCAACTATTGCGATCGTTGTGCTATCTGGTCGGTAGTGTGTCTGATAGAAGCCAAGCAAATCATCACGACTAATGCTCTTTAAGCTCTCGAATGTGGGAAAGCTATGAAATGGATGATTTTCAGGATAAATTGCCTGCTGGAATACTTGTCGTCCTAGTCCTCTAGGATCATCTAGCTGGACTTTAAGACTTGTCAGCGCCCGTTGACGGCTCAATTCTAGCTGGTCGGTGGGGAAAGTGGCGTTTTCTAACACATCTGCCAGAGTTTGAATCAATATCGGCAGGTTATTTGAAAGTCCTTCACCGCTAACGTTCACTCCCTCACGGCTAGCACTGAAGCTCAAATCGGCTCCCAGGTCTTCTAAGGTTTTTGCTAGGGTAAGAGCATTTTTAGTCTGTGTCCCATTCATTAAGTTGGCCGCAGTCAAATTCGCTAATCCAGCTTTTTGATTACCGTCAAATTCAGTACCAGCGTCAATTTGTCCACTTAGGTTAATAGTGGGGAGACTGCGATCGCGTAACAACAAAACCCGCAAACCATTATTTAAAGTAAACTCTTCTGGTAGCGATTGTTTGGCCGAATCTGTAGATGATGTGGCGGGTGGAAGATATTTAGCTAGTTCTGCCGGATCTACAGGTTTACCGGGGCTGAAATTTTCTACTGTGCGCCCAGAACCAGCGCTAGAAGTCCCTGGTTTACCATCTGGTTGAGTCGGCTCAAAGAAGCCGATGGTTTGTTTAGCCGGATTTAGGTAGGTTTTCGCTACTTTTTGTACTTGGGCTGGGGTGACTTTAGCGATCGCAGCCAGATACTTTTCTATAAAACGATAATCGCCTGCGATCGTTTGGTTATATCCCAATTGGGTAGCCTGGCTAGTAATATCTTGATTACCCAAGATATACGAGGCTTGCAGTTGCGTTTTCGCCCGGTTCAATTCTTCTGTGGTGACAGGCTGCTGTTGCAACTTTCCTAAAGATTCCTGAAGCACCTGGGCAATTTTACTTAACTCTTGACCTGGGGCCGCCGTAGCATTAATTTCATACCAACCTGGTTCAATGAGTTCGGCAGCACCGCCACTCACTGAACTAGCGAGTCCAGATTCTACCAAAGCCTGGTAAAGTCTAGAGCTACGTCCACCTGTGAGAATGGCATCCATCACATCAATTGCCGGCACATCAGGATGCTTGATATCTGGTAAAGGATACACTGCTTCCAGTAGTGCCGCACTTCCTGGTTGCTTCAAAACAATCGGTGCTTTTTTAGTAGTAGCGGCAACTGGAGAAGATGGAGCGACATTTTTCTTTACAGTCCCCTGTTGCGATCGTTTTGCCAACTTTCCATAAGTTTCTTTAACAACTTTGAGTACAGGTTCCGTGGCAAAATCCCCCGTAATTACTAACGTGGCATTTTCTGGGCTGTAGTAGGTTTGGTAATAATTCCGTACCTGCTCTACCGTAAATTTCTCTACATCAGCTTTTGTGCCTCCCACTGGTAAGCCATAAGCTCTGTTAGGGAAAGCATCTCGCATCACTTCCCGGCTCAGACGATAACCTGGTGAATTTTCGTACCCCTGTAACTCCGAGATTACCACCCGCTTTTCACTCTTTAGTTGTTCAGGCCCAACTAAGGAATTTTCCATGCGATCGGCTTCTAGTGTCAACAATGCTTCGAGTCTGTCTCGTTGCACTGTGCCAAAGTAAGCTGTTTCGTCATAACTAGTAAAGGCATTGAACTGGCTACCCAAAGCACTAAACAATCTTCCAAACTGCACTGGCCGGGCAGTTGTACCCTTGAACATCAAATGTTCTAGCTGGTGAGAAATGCCATTTTCTCCCTTAACCTCATTACGGGAACCAACTTTATACCAAACTTGCACACTCACCACTGGAGCAGTATGGACTTCCTTGGTTAGCACTGTTAAGCCGTTGTCCAACACCGTTTTTTTTACCCCTTGGGTGAATGAGGCCGCAGATACAGGTGCGACTGCTGTCGGTGTTGCAGCATTTATGAAATTGCTCGAAAAAGGCAAAAAAGTTAGGAGCAGACTCAGAAAAAAACCTATAAACATATATGAACGTAACTTCATAAGCAATGCCAAATGCAAAATTTCTAATTTTAAGGTAAATAAACCTCGTCTACCTTGAGAACCGTAGTTTTGTAGGTTGGGTGCAGCTTTAGCGTAACCCAACATAAAATTTGGTGGTAATGTTGGGTTGAGTTTCACTCTACCCAACCTACATAAATATATCTTTTAAAAAACTCTACGTTTCAACATAGATGAGGTTTAATTGCTTCTGTTTTTCTCCACCCTTATCAACAGAAGTATTAGATTATCCTAAACTTCAACATTCAAAGTCCGCACCAAAAAAGCCCATTTATCTGCGGCTTCCTCGATAATTTTAGCAGTGGGTTTACCTGCACCATGTCCTGCCTTAGTCTCAATTCTAATTAAGACTGGTGCATCACCTGCGTGAGCTTCTTGCAAAGCAGCGGCAAATTTGAAACTATGAGCAGGGACAACGCGATCGTCATGATCGGCTGTGGTAATTAAGGTTGCTGGGTAAGCTGTATCTGGTTTGATGTTGTGGAGTGGCGAATAAGCATACAGCACTGGAAACTCTTCTGAATTATCTGCTGAACCATATTCGGAAGTCCAAGCCCAACCAATGGTAAATTTGTGGAACCGCAACATATCTATCACGCCGACTGCTGGTAACGCTGCACCAAACAAATCGGGGCGCTGTGTCATGCAAGCACCTACCAATAAGCCACCATTACTACCACCTGCGATCGCTAGCTTCTGTGTCTTAGTATATTTATTAGCAATCAACCACTCAGCTGCACCAATAAAGTCATCAAAGACATTCTGCTTTTTCTCCTTCATTCCTGCTTGATGCCATTCTTCGCCGTATTCTCCACCGCCGCGGATATTGGGCATAGCATAGACACCCCCCATCTCCATCCACACCAACAGACTCACAGAGAAGCCAGGTGTCATTGAAACATTAAAACCACCATAAGCATAGAGATAAGTGGGGTTATTTCCATCTAACTTAATGCCCTTTTTGTGCGTAATAAACATGGGTACTCTAGTACCATCTTTGCTCTGATAAAAAACCTGTTTTGTCTCATAATCGTTAGGATTAAAATCTACCTCTGGCTGGCGAAAAACAGTGCTTTTACCAGTTATCATATCGTAGCGATAGATAGTTCCTGGCGTGGTAAAGCTGGTGTAACTATAAAAAGTTTCGGTATCATGACGCTTTCCTCCAAAACCTCCGGCTGAACCAAGCCCAGGTAATTCTATCTCACGAATAAACCCGCCTTTGAGGTCAAAAATTTTAATTTGGCTATGAGCATCTTTGAGGTAATCAGCAACAAATTGATTATTGAGTATGCCTACACTTTCTAAGGTTTCTGCTGATTGAGGAATAATTTCTCGCCAGTTTTCTGGCGCAGAGTTTTTAGTGTCAATTGCAATAACTCTTCCCCGTGGTGCATTTAAATCTGTGCGGAAATAAAAGACGCTATCATCATTGTCGATAAAGCTGTAATCTGCCTCAAATTGGTTAATTAATTCTACGACTTCAGCATTAGGGTTAGTTAAATCTTTGAAGAAAACTAAATTTTTGGAGTCAGAACCCAGCCAAATAGAAATTATTAGATAGTGTCCATCTTCAGTAACACCACCACCAAAACCCCATTCTTTTTGGTCAGGACGTTGATAAATTAATACATCTTCTGATTGAGGCTGGCCTAGTTGATGATAGTAGAGCTTTTGATAATAGTTAACATCTTCTAATTGAGTTTTTTCATTCGGCTCATCGTAGCGACTGTAGAAGAAACCTTGATTATCGTGTGTCCACGATGCACCAGAAAATTTAATCCACTTCAGATGATCTTGTAGGTCTTCACCAGTTTCAACATCGCGTACCTTCCACTCTTGCCAATCAGAACCAGAGGTGGATAAACCATAAGCTAAAAGTTTCCCATCCTGGCTAATAGACAATCCTGAAAGAGCAACAGTACCATCTTCTGAGAGTTGATTGGGATCGAGTAAAACTTTGGGTTGATCTTCGAGGGTTTTTAGACTGTAAAGGACACTTTGGTTTTGCAGTCCGTCATTTTTAAAATAAAAGTAGCGTTCGGTAGAACCGTCTTGTAGAGATTCGCCTTCTTTAAAAGGGATACCATATTTTTCATAATCCCAAAGTTTGGTGAGGCGCTGTTTAATTTTTTCCCTAACAGGAATTTCACTCAAATAGCCAAAGGTAATTTGATTTTGTGCCTCAATCCAAGCTCTTGTTTCTTCAGAGTCAGGATCTTCTAACCAACGATAAGAATCTGCGACTAAAGTACCGTGGTAGTTATCGGCTTGGTTGCTTTTCTGGCTGGATGGGTAGGTGATAGATTTTTTAGATGAAGGCATAGTCTTAGGTTGAAGTGCTTCTTTACATACTACAAAGATAGACCTAAGACGTGGGACATACATTGACCAAACCTACGCCTAAATTGATAAAAGTCCTGAAAAATAAGGGTTTTAGATTTTTATCTAGCGAGAGTGATTAAAGAGGGTTAAGCAATGCTCCCACGCTTTCTGGCTTCTTTGTAGGAAGTTCCGACATTTTTTAAACCAGCTTTAATCATTTGTTGTTCTAGGAGGGCAAAGAAACGCGCTCTATCGCCACCTTTTACCACTGCTTGATTATGCGCTTCGGCGATCGCAACTGGATAGCCATATCCTTTTTGTACTTGTGCTAACATCAGCCCAAGTGCTTGATCTAACATGGTTGCATTCTCCGCTACCCATGCCGGAACTTCGATTCGGGCGATTTCTGTGCCAACGTGGACATAGCAAAAATAAATGCTTTGATCCCCGTAGAGTTCGAGAATCGGAGAATTACTCCGCCAAAGGGTACTGCGTTGTCCTGGTTTGAGTCTGGTTGCCCAAACAGAAGTGTCTCGCAACTGTTCAAAAATTTTACAAGCTACTTTTTCTAGCTGATTTGGACAATAAGTTTTACAGTCTGGCACTGGATGAGGACAAGCCAATAAGCGTAAAAAGTTCATTGTTTCGATGCTGCGAGAGGCGCTAAGATAACCCATCAGGGGAATTTGAGCATCACGCATCTGTTGCCAAGCTTCCAGAATGGGGGGTAAAATGCGATCGCGTGCGTCCATCGGTAACTGTTCTAAAAACCAGTAAATTAACGAACCATCTACCATCGCCAATGCTGGTGCTTCCCCTTTAGCTGCACATGCAAGTTCCGCTAAAACCGTTGTTTCTGATGCAGTGCGGCGAAAACTCATCCATTCCTCGGTTCTAATTCCCCACTGCCTAGACATATATAAATCTTCTGGGCGGTAAAATACTTCTGGCAAACTATCGAGTAGCGGATGGCGGTTTTGTCCGTAGTGTAAGACGACTCTGCCAATATTGAGTAGATAACAGTAAGCAATTTCGTGATGGTTGGGGGCAATTTGGGAACCATCGGTAGCGATGACAGTATGAATTTTTGGGGGAACTGAGATATCGATGCAGGTTTCTAGCGGCTCAATTGGGGTAGCATTAGCAAAGAGAATGCGATCGCGCCATTTTTCCTGGCGATCGATTAAATCTTGTTGAGACTCATAAGCATTTTTTAGATGTTGTTGTGCCAATTCTAAACGCTGACGACTGGCAGCAGCTTCTAAGGTAAGATGCTGACTTAAACCCTGCATTTGTCGCGCCAGTTTTGTTAAATCAAGCATAAAGGTAAGTAATAAATTATAAATTAGGAGTTATACCATTTCTTTGTGAAGCTATGCCAAATTTCCTTAGCTTCTTCTTTCTTCCTTTGTGTTCTTTGCGTCCTTTGCGGTTCGTTCCTCATATAGTTTGGCGCACCTTTATACAGAATTGGTATTAGGAGTGAGAAATTAGGAGTTTTAGTAATTCATTATTATTTATCTACATTTTTTAAATATCTCGCTTCGTTGCCATTTTGCTAGAAAATTAAAATAATTCGTAATTGATAATTAGACTTTAATGATTGCTAATGTAATTCGTAATAAAAGTAAGTTGGAGATTTAGACCACTTACAAATTACGAATTACTTTAAAGTAGCAGGCAAAGCCCATTACGAATTAGTTAAACCCAAGCAGGGAAATCTCTGGCAAACTGAGACAGTGATAACAAATGAATTTGCAGATCATTTTGAGCCGCTTCTCTTTCTACTTGGGTGTTATAACCCCAGTCTGCAAGGAACAGTTTTACGTCTTCAAGGTCTGTTTGCTGTTTGACTAACTGCAACGTCTTGAGTCTATCTTCTACAAACCAGAGACTAACTGGCTTGTTTTCTGCTTGTTGCTTTAATTCTCGCAAAATTTCATATTTGGGGCGCTTGACTTCTTTCCCAAAAATTGCTGCTGCTGGTAAATTAACTCCTTCTTGTTGGAGCAACTGCTGTACAAAACGTCCCTCTTTAGTGGTTACAATGTATAGCTTAACTCCACTGTCAAGGGTTAATTTTATTTTTTCTATTACACCCGGATAAAATCTATGCAGACTTAGCCAACCGTCTAAATCCGTGGTAATCCATTCATCACGTTGGTTATCTAGTCTCGCAGCAATTTCTCTTGCTTGTAGCTTGTCATTTAACAAAAGTTGTGGGGCGATGCTTAACCATTCATGAAGAATTTTTTCATCAGGAATTCCATCTACTAAGGCTTTGATTAAAACGGGCATTTCCCAACCCGTCTCAATTACGGGGCGCAGGCGATAGAATCTCAAAGCTAAATCATCTGCTGGTGTGTCGTTAGCTGGCGACCAAATTTCACAGTAGGTACGCCACGCTACCTCAAAATATTCAATTAGTCCGTCGCAAATCACTCCATCAAAGTCCAGGGCTAAAATCGTGGGACTACTTGCGGTCATTGTTTTGAGGATTAAAACTGCTGTTGTCAGCTTACCCGACAAATTTAAATTATGCAGTAATTTTTGTTAGTCTTTTAGAATTTCTAACTTGCTCAAAAAGTATGGTGGCATTGTCTACTAATATACTACGGTGCGATCGCAGAGAATTATTCTTTGGCTTTAAGTTGTTTACTCATAAAAATACCGTATTTAGGACTAAATAGTAATGCCAGCAAAAATAACCCTGATACTACTAAAACGATCGCAGGTCCAGAGGGCAAGTTATAAAAGTAACTGAGGTACATCCCGCTAATACTGGAAATTACGCCAATTACTGCACCCAAAATCATGACTTGGTTGAGACGCTTAACTAATAAATAAGCGGTAGCTCCTGGTGTAATTAAAAGCGATAATACTAAAATCACACCGACAGCTTTCATGCTGGCGACAATTGTCAAAGCTATTAGTACCATTAATCCAAAGTTCAGCCGATTAACTGGCAAACCCGCAGCTTGAGCGCCTAAAGGATCAAATGTGTAAAATAAAAGCTCTTTATATAATAAAACAACAACTATTAAAACAATAGTGGCAATGATAGCAGTGTCTCGCACTTCATCAATGGTAACGCCAAGAATGTTGCCAAAAAGGAAGTGATTCAAGTCGATTTTATTATCTTTTTGAATAACAGTAATTAGCGTGATGCCAAGGGCAAAGAATGCTGAAAAAACTATGCCCATTGCCGCATCTTCTTTGATTGGCGATCGCACTCTAATCCAGGCGATCGCCATTGTACTCAGAACACCTGCAATAAATGCGCCAACATATATATTTGCTCCCACCATAAAAGCGATCGCTAGTCCGGGTAAAACTGAGTGACTGATGGCATCACCCAGCAAGGCTAGGCGCTGTACCATTAGGTAGCTGCCTACAACTGCACACAACATCCCAACTAAAATGGCAATCACGAGCGATCGCTGCATAAAGCCGTATTGCAATGGCTCAATTAATGCTTGTAACATATTTTGTCATTTATCACTTGTACTGAGCGAAGCCGTTGGCGTAGCCTCTCGTTAGAGAAGTATTTGTCATTTGTCATTCACTAATGCTTCATACCCAATGACATTTTATGCAGCGTCTGAAAAGTACATTACTTTACCGCTATAAGCACGATGCAGATTTTCTTCGGTAAGTACTTGTTGCCGTGAACCTGTGGCGATTACCTCACGGTTTAGTAATATTAAGTCATCAAAGTGAGTGATTGATTCCCCTAAGTCGTGGTTGACTACTAGCACGATTTTGTTTTCGGCGGCGAGTTCATGGAAGACTTCAAAAATCACTGACTGAGTTTTTTGATCGATGCCTACTAGAGGTTCATCAAAGCAGAAAATTTCTGCTTGCTGTGTTAAAGCACGGGCTAAAAATACCCGTTGTTGTTGTCCTCCTGATAATTGTCCAATGGGGCGATCGCAATATTCGCTCATTCCCACTCTTTCTATGGCGTTTTTTGCTACTTGACGGCTAACTGCTGAGAAGCTACGTAACCAGCCTGTTTTCTTTACCCGTCCCATCATGACTACATCCCAGACTGTGGCGGGATAAGTCCAATCAATTTGGCTACGTTGTGGTACATAGGCAACTTTCTCTAATTGCTGCATCAAGGGTTTGCCTTCGCATAGTACCGTACCACTACTGACAGGAACCAAGCCTAACATTGCTTTCATCAGCGTACTTTTGCCAGCACCGTTAGGGCCAAAAATACCCGTCAGTTTTCCTGGTTTGATGATACAGCTAACGTCTCTTAAGGCTTCTTGTGTGCGGTAGTATACCCCTAAATGGGCAATACTAATTGCTGCTGTGGAACTCATATCGAATTTGATAGTTTTTGCAGGTGCTTCCTCTGTTTTTGTCTGAGATAGACGAAATTTTGCCGGGAAAGAGATATTTTTCATAATCAGGTTTTAATATTTATTTCTTGAGCTTACTATAAAAATGAGAGAAATATGAAAAAATCTATAATTAGATGTAATATCCAAGATAAATGAAACTAATACTAGAGATAGACGGCAGTAATCCTTACGGCGAGGGAATAATCAGTAGGATGAAGGGAAAAATTATTTTCCGGCTTTGTTTGGGGATGCTTGTACCTTTAGCTTTATTAAGTTGTACACAGAAAGACTCTAACCCCAACACTGCCAACGGAGATAAGCCGCGAGTTGTTGCAACTAGCACTGTCATTGCTGATTTGACACAAGAGGTTGCAGGAGATGAAATTCAACTAAGTGGAATCCTTAAACCGGGTACTGATCCCCATGTTTACGAACCAGTACCAGCAGACAGCAGGGTTTTGGAAGAAGCTAACTTGATTTTGTATAACGGCTACAACCTGGAACCGGGACTGATTAAATTAATGAATGCTTCTGGTGGTAAGGCGCGGAAGATACCAGTGGGGGAAGCTGTGAAATCCTTGCAGCTTGATAAAGGCAAAGGCGAAATAGTACCAGATCCGCACGTTTGGGGTAGTGCGGAAAATGCGATCGCAATGACGAATGCAATCCGAGATGCGTTGATTGAGTTATCACCTGAAGATAAAGACAAATTTACTCAAAAGGCATCGCAACTCACGAATGAATTAAAACAGTTACATAGCTGGATTAATCAACAAATTCAAACTATCCCCGCAGATAAGCGCAAACTAGTGACAACCCATGATGCGTTCCAATATTATGGACGCGCTTATGGGATTGCGATCGCAGGTACTTTAATTGGCATTAGTACCGAAGAACAACCAAGCGCTCAAACAGTCCAGAGATTAGTTGAGTCCATTAAAAAGATCGGCGTTCCCGCAATTTTTTCTGAAACTACAATTAACCCAGCTTTAATTAAAACTGTTGCTCAAGAAGCAGGAGTGAAATTAGCACCAAACCAACTTTACTCTGATTCAATTGGTGCAAAAGGAAGTAATGGAGATTCTTACATCAAAATGATGGAGGCGAATACCCGTAGCATTGTAGAAGCATTGGGGGGAAAATACACGCCATTTCAACTAAAGAAGTAAATTTATCCGAGCAAATATCTAACCTAAGACGTGTTCTTCTGAAAGTCTCTCCAGAGAAAGAACTTTTTGTATCTTTGATTTTTTAGAGTGTTATTAGCAAAGTTAGATTTTTTAATACCTGAAAGACCATGACTGATAAAACTCAAGAAAATCAAATTAATCAACCAGTAAGTGAAGATACACATTTACGCGAAGAACCTAATGTCAATGAAAGAAACTTAACAGCAAATCCTGGAGATAGAATTACTGATGAGTCTCAATCTGTAGAAGAAAAGGCTAAACAGGTAGCTGTGGATGATGTACCAGACATTACAGGCGACAAAATTACAGTCCCGACTTACTTTGTTGTAGATGAACCTGATGGCACAAAGAAAGCACTCCACCACGTTAAAGATGCTGAAGAGATTTCTGACATGATTCGGGAAGCACGAGTTGACGAAAATGGAAATCGAATTTGGTGGTAGTCATTCATTAAAGAGACGCGGGGACACGAAAGTTATTTTTTGCGTCCCCGCACTTGTTTTCTTGGATCAAGTGAGTTTATATAATCATACATCTGGAACTTTTCCCAGAATGAACAATAATGTTAGATGCCACAAATACGAAAGAATTAACATATTGGACTACGCCAGAAATTAAAAATAAAATTTTAGAACTTGTTAAAGATCGCAATCTAGAGCCATTAAAAGCCAAAGTAGAATTTTATAAAAATGAATTAGCACCATACTTTGCAGAGTTGAGCCGACGTAATCCCTTTGGGAAGGTTGCAGATCAAGTAGCGCTCGTGGCGGGAGTATGGGTACCAATATGGTCTACTATACCTTTTCAAGATATTTTACCTGGTAGGATACACGAGCAGTCTTACCAAATTTTTCATACTGATGGTTACTATGCAAATATTGCCCGTTATGCACCAGGACATCAATCTAGCTTTTGGCAAAAAATTGCATTAAAATTACCAGCTTATGACTTAATGTTGTTGCAAAAATATTCAGTTATAGATGAGAAGTGGGATATTAAAAATGTTGGGATATTCCAAGCATTGAAAAATAGAGAAATCGCGTTGACAATTGATGATGCAGATGAGTGGTTTACGACAAC
This sequence comes from Nostoc sp. UCD121, assembly GCF_014222285.1. GTDB lineage: Bacteria > Cyanobacteriota > Cyanobacteriia > Cyanobacteriales > Nostocaceae > Nostoc. The sequence goes on along the minus strand of NZ_JACKZS010000096.1, from coordinate 15,801 downwards.
AGTCAAATCTAAATTTAAGGAAGTAGCACCAAATATAGATTTACAGCAAGAACTTATAGTAAAAGATATGGACAGAAACACAGTCAAGAAATTTAAAAAAGTTTACTTAGCTACTTCTTTTTTAGAGCATCTATATATAGATAATGATTTTCGGTTAGTTAAGAGTCAACGAGAAGCAACACAACGACCAAGTTATACAATAGCTATTCGTAGACGTTAGACTAACAAAATTTTTTAATTTTATGCAGCCACTACAAAAACAAATTACTTCTACTGACACTTATAACTATGGAGCTATCGCAACCTTGAGACTGTTTTTGACAAATGTGTGATCGCTTCCCAGCATTTGCTGAATACATTCAGAAGTATTACGCTTGAAGCTTGAGAGGGAGTAAATATCTTGAATGATGTTTAGGATGGCTTTGATTATGCATTAAATTTGCACTAAATATAATACTAGCATTCAGATTACTTAATATAATCAGTAATATTTGACACAATTAACTTCTAACCATCAGTCATTCTATACTTATCCATCAGCACAATTAATCAAGGATAGCTTGCTCTATTCTTCGGAGTTTGTTACAAAAGTACAAAGAACTTCTAGAAACCCAAAACCACAAGTTCCTACTTTGTTTAATATCTGATGCGAATATAAAAATTTTTAGTAATAAATTATACATTCATTCATAAGCCATTAGCCATTCTATACCTATCCATCAGCACAATTAATCACGGGATCGCTTGCTGTATTCTTCATGATTTGTTACAAAAGTACAAAGAACTTCTAGAGACCCAAAACCACATGTTCGGCGGACTTACTGGTTTACAAGATCCTAAAGGCACAGATTGGGGAGAGCGGATGCTCAACACGGTCGCCAGCCAAACGATTCGCCACCTGTTTACCCAAAGCGAGTCAGTAGAAGTCTTTGTGCGCTGCTACCCCTCCAGCAAGCTCTTGCAAGGCAGCATTGATAGCTTCAAAATGAGCGGTCGTGGCTTGGTGATTCGGAGAGATTTCGCAGTAGAAGAGATGTCTTTTGAAACTGATGCGGTAGCTATTGACTTCGGCTCGGTTTTAAAGGGCAAACTTAGTCTTAAGCAACCCACTCAAGCGATCGCTCAAGTAATTCTATCAGAAGCAGGCATTAACCAAGCCTTTAGTGCGGAACTGGTGAAAAAGCGTCTGCTTAACCTCTCCGTACCCTCCCTGACGGCATTATCTGGCGGTGAACCCGTTTCCTTTACGGAAGTTCAGGTACAGCTTTTACCTGAAAATCGGTTGCAGGTTGTAGCAAAAGCAGATTTAAACAATGGCGAACTTGTGCCCCTGAGCATGATTTTAACTGTAGGCATTGAAAGACGCCGGCGCGTTTCTTTCAAAGATCCAAAAATCGAGCTTGACCAAGTGCCAGAAGCACAACGAGAAATCTCACAAACCTTGAGCGTAGCGCTGGTAGAAATTTTAGATAATATGGTTGATTTAGATCGTTTTGACCTCGATGGAGTGAAAATGCGGCTCAACCGATTAGAAACTGAAGGTCAAAAACTTATTTTCAGTGGATATGCAGAAATTGAACGTATTCCAAGTAGCGCTTGATATGAAATGAACACTTAGTGTAAAACTTTAAACAAATTAAATACCGCCTAGATTATTCTAGGCGGTAGTTTAAATATTTAGGTTTTTAAGGGATTTCGGAGTAATTGATTATAGGTTGTAATTCATTTTTACTTATCACCCCTAACTCCCAATACGGTTTGGTTAAGATCCCCCCGCCTGCGGCACCCCCTTAAAAAGGGTGACTTTGAGAGCTTTTTGTCCCCCTTTTTAAGGGGGGTTGGGGGGATCTTCAAAAGATTAAAACTTTAACCGAACCGTATTGCCCTAACTTCCTAACTCTTTACCTTCCCACGCCTACATATTGGAATCCAGCGCGGATCAGTATTTCAGGGTCAAGGAAGTTACGACCATCAATGATAACGGGGTGGGCCATCAATTTTGCCATCTTCACATAGTCGAGAGTGCTGAACTGCTGCCATTCGGTGACGAGTACTAAGGCATCGCAGCCGTCAGCTAATCTTTCGGCATCGGTTTCTACTAACACGCCAGAAAGACCATGACGCATACCTGTTTGGGAAATAATAGGATCGTAAGCTTTAACTTTGGCTCCTAGTCTGTTTAGCTGCTCAATTAAAATGAGGGCTGGAGCATCGCGCAAGTCGTCGGTATCTGGCTTGAAGGTCAGTCCGAGTAGTCCGACTGTTTTGCCTTTGAGAATTTTTAGAACTTGTTGGAGTTTCTCCAGAGCAATCAAGCGTTGGCGTTCGTTAACACTAACGGCAGATTTTAGTAACTGGGCTTCATAACCATAGTCATCAGCAGTATGAATCAGAGCGGAGACATCCTTGGGAAAGCAAGAACCACCCCAACCAATACCAGCTTGTAAAAACTTGTTACCTATGCGGGAGTCTAAACCAATACCTTTGGCTACTTGGGTGACATCAGCACCGACGCGATCGCAAATATTAGCAACTTCGTTAATAAAACTAATCTTAGTGGCTAAAAAAGCATTAGCGGCGTATTTAATCATCTCCGCCGAACTCAGGTCTGTTGCCAGAATTGGCACTGGGGGTAAAGATTGATCCTCAGCGTACTTGCGTTCTACAATCGGGGCATACAGTTGTTGCATTAACGCTACTGCTCTTTGGCTATTGCCTCCTAGTACAATGCGATCGGGGTTAAAGGTGTCGTGAACAGCCGAACCTTCGCGCAAAAACTCTGGATTGCTGACTACATCAAACTCGGCTACAAATTCAGGTAATTTATCATCACTCGGCACTCCACCTGCGGGTATCAGTGTTTTCTGCCGCTCTGCAACACCATCTAGAACAAGCATCCGCACCCAGTCACCTGAGCCAATGGGGACTGTAGACTTATTCACTATCACCTTATAACCACCGTTGAGATTTTCGCCAATCCCACGGGCTACAGCTTCAACGTAACGAGTATCACTTTCACCAGTGGGCAAAGGTGGTGTTCCCACAGCAATAAACAAAATTTCACCGTGGGAAACTCCAGCAGCAAGATCGCTTGTAAAATGAATCTTCTGTGTTTGAATGGCAGACTGCATAATTTCTGAGAGTCCCGGCTCAAAAATTGGAGACTGTCCAGACTTCATTAACTTAACTTTTTCTTCGTTGTTGTCTACGCAAATTACATCATGCCCAATATGAGCCAAGCAAGCACCTGTAACTAAACCAACGTAGCCAGTACCAATCACGCAAACACGCATTCTTTAACTCCCTAATTTTTTTGGTGTAGTCTTCAAAAAGAAGTTATCAATATGACACATGACACTTAACACACAGTTAAAAACTCAGTAACTAAGCATACCAGCTACCCTGTGGGTGAGCCTGCATGAAAATTCAGAGCAACGCTAGGCGCTACTTAGTTGGTTGAATTATTGACATCGCCTTGAATGCGATCGCGGAAATCTTCTATTGTCAGTTTTAACCCCTCTTGCAGAGGAATGGTAGGTTCCCAATTTAACCAATTCTTGGCCTTAGTAATATCGGGCTGGCGACGGCGAGGATCGTCGGAAGGTAGTGGCTCGAATTTAATCTGTGCATCTGGATTGATCATGTTCTGCACAGCTTGTGCCAACTGTAAAATCGTGTACTCACCAGGATTTCCCAAATTCATTGGGCCAATATAGTCGCTATTCATCAGGCGGATGAATCCTTCTACCAAATCGGAAACGTAGCAGAAACTACGAGTTTGCGAACCATCACCGTACACGGTTAAAGGATTACCCCGCAAGGCTTGAACTATAAAATTACTTACTACCCGACCATCGTTTTCTAACATTCTCGGGCCGTAGGTGTTAAATATCCGCACAACTCGAATATCAACTTTATTTTGTCTGTAGTAATCAAATGCTAAAGTCTCAGCAATTCTTTTACCTTCGTCGTAGCATGAACGTATCCCAATGGGATTGACGCTACCCCTATACTCTTCAGTTTGGGGATGAACTTCTGGATCACCGTATACTTCACTAGTTGAAGCCAAGAAAAACCTAGCTTTCACACGTTTAGCTAGCCCCAACATATTTAGGGTTCCCATGACGTTAGTTTTAACGGTTTTAACTGGGTTGTACTGGTAATGGACTGGTGAAGCAGGACAAGCTAAATGATAAATTTGATCCACTTCTAACCGAATTGGTTCGGTAATATCGTGGCGGATAAGTTCAAAGTACGGATGACCTAACCATTTAAGAATGTTACGTTTATGTCCAGTGTAAAAGTTATCCAAGCATATTAATTCATGCCCTTCATTCATTAATCGGTCGATGAGATGGGAACCAATGAACCCAGCACCGCCCGTCACCAAAATTCTCATAGTTTCCCAGTTACTTACAAATATTTTCAGTACCTATTGCACTTACTTTTAGATTACCCAGCTTGGGGACAAAAATACAGAACTCAAAAAAGAACAAGGCTTAATCAAAAAGTGTTATTGAACTTACTTATTTTTCTACGGTTAAAGTTGTGTGATGTTTTTACCTGCTTTTTTAACAATTTAACTAGAAAAATAACAAACTTAGTCTCAATATTGTCAGTCTTCCACTTAAAGTTCATCAAATCTTCAATAATATAAAGTGTTTGTGGTTACTGCTGTTCTTAATTGAATACAAAGCACCAAAAAATTGACTACAGGAATGTACAGATATCCCTAGAGTCCATTCATTTGTTTAAAAGCTTATTTATATTATCAATGCGGATTACAGCCCCAGTTCACTTACACTATATAAAATCTGGCCAGTATTATACAGCAGATGTAATACTAGTAACCGTGTTAGACATAACTACATTTGTGGTTTGAGTGCGCTGCGGTTCTCCAAGCATGACAATGGAGCAGGTTAGTTGTCTGGCTAACTGGGTTGTAACATCGCTAATGGCTAACCCTCCAGGACTGGTACGATTGCGTATAAAAGGTAAAACTACTAAATCATATAATCGTGCTGCCTGCAAAATTGCTTGGGCAACATTTTCATGAGCGATAATTTGAATTTCTGGAGCATTAGCCAAAGCTAAATTAGATACCATTAGGGAGAGATGTGATCGCCTCCAAGCAATTTTACTGGAACTCGTGCGGCGATCGCACACATTTAGCACAGTAATGTGGCTCTGATTTGCCTCTGCCAGCATCTGGGCAAATTGTACAGGCTGTAATATGGGTGCTGTTAAGTTTTCTACTGGTACTAAGATGCGCTGAATTTTTTTAGGTGATTCTACTAGACGTGTTACTGCTACTGGACAATGGGATGCCCAAAGCACACCATCAATCACATTCCCAAATAAACGCGCTCGTAACCCAGTCCGTTTACCCCAACCCATCACAATTAAATTAGCCTTTTGTTCGCGGGCGGCTCGGCTAATTCCTTGAGCAAAGGCATCATCAATTCGCAGCATTGGTTCTGCGACCACGCCCAATACTCGACTGTGTGTCGTGGCTTTGGTCAATAACTGCTCACTGCGTTGTAGAGAAGCTTCTAACTGTGGTGCATCCATCTGAGCCGCAGCAGTTGCGATCGCCAGTGGTATAATTTTCCCCTGAGACTGACGCGCTAATAACGCTGCCATTTCAATTAAATGCTGTTCGGTATGAGGATTATAGACAGGTACGACTATCGTAAAAGCGCTGTCTGTCTCTGGCGCATTCTGGTCAGCTAGAGGTAGTGCCTGATCTTCCTCTGGTAAGGAATTCAAACCAACAGCTATTCGGCTGGTTATCAACGGCCCTAAAGTTGATGTGACAACCATTAAGACAATGACACTGTGTAATACTTCTACTGGCAGCAATCCAGCCCGATATCCTACGAGGGTAGCTGCTAAGGTTGTACCAACCTGGGGAAGTGATAGCGACCAGATGGTTAACGTTTCTTGCCACTTGTAGCGATAAAGCAGTTTTGCCAAAAAAGCTGCAATCAATTTACTGGCAATCAACCCGACTATCATCAACAGCGTTAACTTGAGCGTATCCAGGTTGTTCACAAAGGTGGATAGATTGAGCAGTAAGCCAAGGTCAACAAAGAAAATGGGAATAAACAACACACTGCCAATAAATACTACCTTTTCTTTGACAGGGCCTTCACCCACAGCTTCATTCACCGCCAAACCCGCGAAAAAAGCACCAACTATTTTTTCTACTCCAATCAATTGAGCGCCTACAGCTGCCAGAAATACGGAAAGTAATACAAACAAAAACTTGTTTCCTTCATCATCTCCAGACCGCTTGAAAAATTCCTTACCTACCCAATCAAAGCCTGTAACAACGGCAACAGAGTAAATAATTAACCAACCCGACAAGGTGAGTAGTTTAGCAAAGCTGAATGCTCCAGCATGAGTGATGCCTACACAAGCGCCTAAAATCAGCACTGCCCCAATATCTGTAAAAATCTTAGCTCCAATGGTGACAGTAACAGCTTCATTGTTTGCTACTCCCAAACGGCTGATTATGGGATATGCCAAAAGAGTATAGGAAGTGAATAAAGAGCCAATTAAAATTGAAGTATTCCAGCCATAGCCTAAAATCAGCCCTACAAAGGTTCCCATTATCAGGGGGACAATGAAAGTCAAGCTAGCAAAGCCAAAGGCACGACTTTTTTGCTGACGGAACTTTTCGAGATCAACTTCTAACCCTGCGACAAACAGTAAATAACTTAACCCAATATCTGATAGCAGGTTAATCATCGGTGAGTCAGACTGAAATAAATTCCAGCCTGAAGGCCCAAGTACTAACCCTGAGAAAACCAAACCCACTAATCCTGGTAATCTTAGCCGCTCAAACATGATGGGGATAACTAAGATAACCACCAGCAAAATAGCAAAGGGAACAATTGGTTCCTTGCCAAGAACTTGGGAAGTTGGTTCCAGAACAAGAACTTGTGATATGAGTTCCATCATGTAGGAATTGAAGGGGCTATGGTAAAACTGCGATTACCATCAGGCGATCGCCTGATGGATATAAAATGGGTAAGCCACCTGACGAAAAATTAAAAATATTAACTTACACTAACTAGGTAATTGTCTAAGAACTAACTACCTACGGATGGATTTGACTTAAAATAAACCTCAAGCGATCGTAGTCGTCTTTAAGTAGCACGCTTAGGTTACGTCCAGCTTTAATTAGCCATTCTCGGTCAGCTTTGCGTAACTGGTATACATCTCGAATGGCAGCTGCGGTCAAGGACTCGACTGGCGCACCGTTAATACAAAGCAATGTCCGCAAAAAATCTAGTTCTTCAGTAAATTTAACGATCGCTTCTGGTTCACACCGATAAACAGCTTGATGAATTTGCGGGGGACGGGGTGGTAGATACTGATATATTCTTTGGTTATAACCTCGATTCTGGGAAGATTGTTCAAATCCCACGATCGCAGCTCGAAATTCTGTTCTCAACATGGCAAATATCTGGGGTTGTTCTTCGCGTAAGTCTTGCAGTGACAACCCCAAAGCCCTAGCCCGGTGTACTGAATCTATAGGCATAGTTGTAGCATAATATACTATGCCATAAACTTGATTCCCAGATTCTTCATCCACAGAGCAAACCCAACTACCAAAGGGTGGCATGGAGGGAAAACTCAAATCTTCTGGTTCCAAGCACTGAGCTAGAAATTCAGTACTAGTAGTTTCAATCACCTCTGCAATATGGTTGGGATGGCGATCGCCAGTAGCAAACTGTGGTAGTGGGAGGCGCATAGTAATTTAGTCATTAGTCATTGTTGAGCCAGAGCGGTCTTCTCCCAAGGGGGTTTTCCCCATGAGTGACTGGCGTTCGCCATAAATGTGCCGGAGGCAGCACCCGCAAGCGTCATTAGTCATTAGTTTTTGCCAAAGGACAAAGGACAAATGACTAATGACTAATCTTATTTGGCTTTTTTCCGTCCGGCTATGGTCTCTACAAGTTCCAATTCGCTTAGGCGAAAGGTAACTAATTTATCCCAGTTACCACCTTCAAATAATACGGCTACTTTGCCATCGGTCAGTCGTTGCACGAGTCCTTCGTAGCGATAATAGGTATCTGCGGGATTCTTGACGCGAACAGTTGCTCCAGGCAGAATCATGTTTTTAGCCTCGCTTGTTTCCTTTTAATAGCTTAATACTTGTTATTAGTCATTTGTCGTTGGTTCTTAACAAATGACTAATGACGAATCAATAATACTTTTGCCTTTGGCGAAAATTTGCTACCGATTCTACTATTCCCAAGGAAATGAAGTTGGTCAGCATAGCAGAACGCCCATAACTCATCCAAGGTAAAGGTATTCCTGCCACAGGTGCTAAACCTACAGTCATGCCAACGTTCACAATCAACTGAAACACGATCATAGATAAAACGCCAATAGCCAGCAAGGAACCAAAGTTATCTTTGGCGGTTTGGGCAACATGCAGCAGACGGAGGCAAATTAAGCAGAAGACAAACAGCACTAACAAACAACCAACAAAACCGAATTCTTCTCCGACTGCGGAGAAAATAAAGTCTGTATGCTGTTCAGGTACAAAATTCAGTTGCGTCATTGGCCCCTTGAACAGACCCCATCCCCAAATTTCACCAGCACCAATGGCAATACGAGATTGGATTAAGTGATACCCAGCACCGAGTGGATCGTGATCGGGATCCATGAATACAGTTAGCCGAGCTTTTTGATACGGTTTTAAAATATGGTTCCAAGCGAAGACTCCTAATTCGCCACCTAGTATATTGAGAGTCCACGCACCGAGCGCACTGCAACCAAATCTACGCCAAGGGAGAGTTTGCCACCCCAAAATAGCCATCGCAAATGACCAAACTATTCCCAATGGGCCAAAAGATACTTCTTTGAATAAAATTATCGGCTCTGATAAAGGCCAAGATATACTAAACAAAATGGCCGCAACCACAGGAGAAATCAGCAGAATTAACCAGCCTGGGTTAGCATTTGCCCAATAAAGCATTCCTAAAACGATCGCACCAAATACCAATGATGTTGCTAAATCCGGCTGCAAAAATACTAATCCCCAAGGTACGGCGGTAATTGCCAGAACCCTGAAAACACCTTCAAGGCTAGAAGCAGTACGCCTGTGTAGCAAAGCTGCTAAGGTAACGATCATGCCGACTTTGGCAAATTCTGAGGGTTGCACGTTAAAGCCGGCGATACTAATCCACCTCTGTGCCCCTTTAGCGCTAGTACCAGCAATCATCACCGCAATTAAGCTGAAATTCGTTAGTGAGTATGTTACCCAGTGCCACTGCATTAAGAGTTCGTAGCGGATGCGAGATAAAAATAGGGCTATAACCACGCCGATACCCGCTACCATCCAGTGCCACCACCAGTCAGTTACTGGCTGCTTCAGTTCCGTACTGAGGATCATGATGCCACCAAAGATACTAACAGCAACTGGCAAACAGAATAGTAGCCAATCTATATGCTGCCAGGGCTTAACCCAAGACTTCCAGCGAATTTTGGGGAGCGATCGTTTTAATAACATTGTGCCAATTTAGACTTTTTTAATTGTTGGGAATTGGGGATTGGGAATTGGGAATTGGTTATTTTCGTTGTCTCTCTAAAGTTGCGATCTGTTGACTTGTCTTTTGTTTTCCTTTTCCCCATTCCCCATTTTTAGTATTCCCAGGACATAGCCCAGGAAGCAGATAGAAATTAAAATTAATTATGTCAACGCAGCAACTGATACTTTACCAGCAATGGTAAGAGCGATCGCAGTTAATGCTTTTGCCGAAGCTGAATCTGGATCGCCAACAACTATAGGCACACCACTGTCACCACCAACTCGTGTGGAAATCTCTAGCGGTACGCAGCCCAACAGTGGCACTCCCAATTCGGCGGCGGTTTTGGAGCCTCCACCAGAACCAAAGATGTCATAGTGTTTATCTGGTTGATCGGGGGGGATAAAATAGCTCATATTTTCCACGATCCCCAATACCGGGACATTCATCTGCTGGAACATCCGCAATCCCTTGCGAGAATCTAATAAGGCTACAGTTTGCGGTGTGGTGACAATTACCGCCCCGGCCATTGGCACTGCTTGAGTTAAAGTTAACTGAGCATCTCCGGTTCCCGGTGGCATATCTACAATCAAATAATCCAGTTCTCCCCATTGCACTTGATAGAGAAACTGGCGAATTACGCCATTAAGCATAGGGCCCCGCCAAATGACTGGTTGATCTCGGTCAATCAAAAAGCCCATTGAAACTAATTTGACACCATGATTAAAAGCAGGTTCCAAAATATCACCTGTTTCAGTGGAACGCACCACAATTTGGGCATCAGCTAGACCAAGCATAGTGGGATCGTTAGGGCCGTAAATATCAGCGTCTAACAAGCCAACTTTCGCCCCAGTTTGAGCTAGAGCCACTGCTACATTCACTGCCACCGTACTTTTACCAACGCCACCTTTGCCACTGGAAACAGCAATGATATTTTTCACCCCAGAAATACCAGTGCGGTCAGGTAAACTTTTTTGTTGCGGTGTTTCTGCCGTCACTTCTATGCTGACATTTGTAACGCCTGGTAGCTTGTTGACAGCTTTCTTACAGTCTTCAACGATAAATTCCCGTAAAGGACAGGCAGGAGTGGTCAACACTAAAGTGAAACTAACCTTACCACCGTCAATTTTGACGTTGCGAATCATATTCAGTTCCACCAGACTTTTGCGAAGTTCTGGGTCTTCCACTGGACGCAAAATTTCTAGGACAGAGCGAGAATCGAGGACATCGTACATAAAAATTCAAAATTCAAAATTCAAAATGAATAAATACACTTGTGGCGAACATCTTAGCTATTAACTCGATGTTTTCTTAAGTAAGGTCAGCTTAGTGTTTTCACTGTCAATGCCGTAATAAAACTTAGCAAATGGCATTATACCTAATAGAATCTTAACTTTCTTTGGGACTTGGGAATTGGGCATTGGGCATTGGGCACTTGTACTGAGTTTCGGCTGCGCTCAACTACCGCGTAGTCGTTGGCGCAGCCTCTCGCAGAGAAGTATTGGGCATTGGGCATTAGTCAAAAATTCTTCCTCATCTTCCTCATCTCCCTCATCCCCATTACCTAAAAATCAAAACAACTGTCATCAAGAGATTTCTTCTTCCCAGATACCGTTGGCAATGCCGTCTTTTCTGCTGCTTCTACTAAAGACCGTGCTACGCGGTCTACATAAGGACGGGATAAAGACCAAATCAGGGGCGATAACCACCCCCGTAGCGTTACAGAATAAGATAAACAAGTGCCACAAACAGTTGACTCTACTTGATAAGTCACCCGTTCTTCTATTCCTGGAATTGCCAGCACTCGGATACTCAGCATCTCCTTGTGATTGACACGCTCTACAAAAATACGGATGGGAATTGGCGAAAAGCGTGTTACAGCATGAAAAATCAATCCTGGTTTGGGTACTAATCCGTAGGGTACATTAGTACTCTTAAGTAGTGGATGCCAGGAAACATCTGTTAAGTCAGCAACTTTTTGCCACAGTTCATCTACAGAAGCAGAACTAATTTCTCGATATGTCCGCACCAGAGAAGCGCAAAACCGACGACGTTTGCGGTGGATGAATTTGGATAACCAATCTTGCATTTTCCTAATCCTCCTCCCTAGACACTTTCTGGTAACTCTGGTATTGTGTGCAACTACGCTCAGTTCCTGAAATACCAAATGAGCGAAATAGTTAAAATTAACAAAATAAAACTCAGTCAATATACAAGCCTATACGCATTTGAGGGAAAATAACTCTAGTGATGGCCATCAATCGTATAAATGCTTAACCAGTAAGAAAAAAGCGGGTTGGGCAAATAGAGCTTGATTGTTGGCGCGTGTTTCCCCCAAATTTTTAAAATTAAGAAATTTGTGGCTTTCTGGAAATTGTAATTTAGGTTCGGGAATCTATGTTGACCAACTCGCAAACACCAACTGTAGCAGCAGAATCATCCAAGTCTTTGCCAGCACCTGACGCTCAGACTAGAGTCAGTCAGTTTATGAAACAACTGCAAGACGAAATTACTGAATCATTGGCAAAACTAGATGGTGTGGCTAAGTTTAATGAAGATAGCTGGGAACGCCCTGAAGGGGGTGGAGGGCGATCGCGCGTGCTGCGAGAAGGTGCAATATTTGAACAAGCAGGTGTAAACTTTTCTGAAGTTTGGGGTTCCCATTTGCCAGCCTCAATTTTAACCCAACGCCCTGAAGCCGCAGGACATGGCTTTTATGCCACGGGTACTTCAATGGTGTTACATCCTCACAATCCTTACGTGCCCACAGTTCATCTAAATTATCGCTACTTTGAAGCGGGGCCAGTGTGGTGGTTTGGTGGCGGTCTTGACTTGACACCTTATTACCCGTTTGCCGAAGATGCGGCACATTTACACAAAACATTAAAACAAGCTTGTGACAAACACCACCCAGATTATTACCAAGTATTTAAGAAGTGGTGTGATGAATATTTTTACCTCAAGCATCGTGATGAGACACGGGGTGTAGGTGGTCTGTTTTTTGATTACCAAGATGGTCAAGGTGCTTTATATCGCGGGCCAAACCCCGATGGGGAAGCAGCTATTCATAGCAACCAGGTGGGAACACCAGAAACCCGCAATTGGGAGGATTTGTTTGCTTTTGTGCAAGACTGTGGCAGAGCATTTTTACCAGCCTACGTACCAATTGTAGAACGGCGACATGGGATGGAATATGGTGATCGCCAACGGAATTTTCAACTCTATCGCCGGGGACGGTATGTAGAATTTAACTTGGTTTATGACCGAGGCACTATTTTTGGTCTGCAAACCAACGGACGCACCGAATCAATTCTCATGTCTTTACCACCTTTAGTGCGCTGGGAATACGGCTATCGACCGGAACCCAATACACCCGAAGCTGAGTTGTATGAAACCTTCCTTAAGCCTCAAGATTGGATCAACTGGACACCACCTCAATAATGGATAGCGGAGCCTTGAGCCTGTGCTGAGTTAGGAGTTAGGAGTTTCCCTATCTCCTTCATTTTCCTAGTCTCTGCCACTCCCTCGTTTAAAATTGCTACTCAGTACTGATTTAGTGAGTTAAACTACTAAAGTTAAGCACCTAGCAGAAAAAGGTGACAATTTTAGCTATAGCTTGTTAATCTCAAGTGACAGCGTTAGACAATTCTGTAACTACCTAATCTTAAGAGGAATGCCACGGGGAGGGCTTTAGTGATTCATATAGACCAAAAAACTTATACAACCCAAGACGGAAACACCGTTATTGTCCTAACACCAGCAGGTCGCCTAGACATTACCACTGCTTGGCAATTTCGTCTGAAGTTACAAGAGTGTATTTCCAAACTCAGCCGCCATGTAGTTGTAAATCTGGCTCAGGTGAATTTTATTGATAGTTCTGGCCTCACGTCTTTGGTAGCCGGAATGCGTGATGCTGATAAAGTCAAGGGCAGCTTCCGCATCTGCAATGTACATCCAGAAGCCAAACTCGTGTTTGAAGTGACGATGATGGATACTGTCTTTGAAATCTTTGAAACAGAAGATGAAGCTTTAGAAGGTGTACCTCGTAGTATAGCTAGCTAAAAAAGAGTTAGGAATTAATAGAAACTTCATAACTCGTAACTCATGAATGATAGGTTTATCTTATTGAATACTGATTCCGCTTGGTGTAGCGATAAGGGCCCATAATCGCTCCCCAGGTTGCTTTTCCAGTTTCTGGATCAATTCCTTTATCGTAGCTGTGAAATTCTGCCGCAGTGGTTTCAAACCCCAAGGAAACATAGATGCTATTACCAAGATAAGTAAAGCTGCAACGAGTCTCTGGTTGTGCTGTGGCCGTAAACTTATAGCGATCGCTAGCTAATGCTTCGTGAGTTACTGTTAGGATACAACCTGGTAGTAAATCTAATTGTTCGGGTGTCAGTGTGTTCAGTAGAGCAGGGTTATTGCCTGCGCCTCTTAATGCCTCTGGATCTTGAGGTATATAATATTGTACTTCCAGAGATGTGTCAGAGTTGCTACCATGACGCAACCGCATAATTCGCTGACGGTAAGGTTTATCTAGGTTAATCACGCTAGCTTGTTCGGCAAACAAGGTGATGCTATCTTCTGTGAACAAATTCACTGGTCTTTGCCACATTCGGAGATGCACATACCAAACTGGTTCTTCTATAGCTTGTTCTCGATTATCAAATTCACCAGCTAGGTACTCACCTAAAGCAATTAACTGTGGCGAGAAGTTCATAAATTCAATAAACAAATCATTAAGGAGAAATATTTCTGGCTAGTTTTTTAGAGGAAAAGGTCTTAATCCACTGTGGTTACTAGCTTATAAAATACTTTTGATTTGTTTATATTGTAGATGAAACCGTCACAAGTCAAAAGCTCAACTTGGCAAAGTAGCCTTTAAGCGAGAAAATAAAGATACGTCGCCCTTAACATTTTCTTTGTGAATAACGTCCGTACTGTCTCTGATACAAAACGAACTTTTTACAATCTTCACACCCGTCCGATTAACACTATTTATCGTCGGGTAGTAGAAGAATTGATGGTAGAAATGCATCTGCTGTCAGTAAATATCGATTTTAGCTACAATCCAATTTATGCCTTGGGTGTCGTCACAACTTTTGACCGCTTCATGGAAGGCTATCAACCAGAACGGGATCAAGAATCAATTTTTAACGCCTTATGTCAGGCTATAGAAACAGATCCACAACGCTATCGACACGATGCCCAAAGATTGCAAGCTGTAGCTAAAGGTTTGCCTGTTAAAGATTTAATTGGGTGGCTAGCCCAAACTACTTACTTAGATAGAGATCCTGACTTGCAAACACAACTGCAAGCGATCGCCAACAATCCTAACTTTAAATACAACCGTTTGTTCGCAATTGGTTTATTTTCGTTATTAGAACAGTCAGATCCTGAATTAGTCAAAGATCAAAAGCAACTCACTGAGGCGCTAAAAGCGATCGCAGCTGGCTTGCACGTATCTGATGACAAACTCAACAAGGATTTGGAATTATACCGTTCTAACCTAGATAAGATGGCGCAAGCGCTGGTAGTGATGGCCGATATGCTCTCAGCGGATCGCAAAAAACGCGAACAACGTAAACAGCAATCAACAACTCCCGTTGCTCCCCCAAGTTCCAACGAATAGTTAGGAGTTAGGAGTTATGAGTTATTAACAATTAACTCCTAACTTCTAACTCATCACTATTGATTTTAAACACCCAATAATTTGTAGATTAGGCTGTTAATTATAGTCAGCGTAAATGCTCCAATAACAGCACTCCAAATCCCGTAACGTAAGCGGAAGCCCTCTACTAACCAAGCAGCAATACTAAAGCAAACTACGGCAATCATAAATGTGAAAATGCCGGATAGTAAATCCAATGTAAGTAAATTAGGGACTGCAAAAACGAGGCTTAAAATCGGTCTGACTATTGCCGTCACGATACCAAGCACTGCGGCAGAAAGAAAGGCTTTACCAGGAGTATCAATTTCAACTCCTAAAGGTAATTTACTAATTATCAACAGGCTGATAGCTGTTACTACCCAAACAATTAAAAGCGTAACGATATTCATGCCACAACCCCTGAAACGTGAATGGCAATTGGTGATAAATTCCTTCAGTTTATCGGTGGAAAAATTTTTAAAGCTCAACCAATTATTTGTAAGTTAGCAGAAATTCCATTGCTAACCGAATTTTGTTTTAGATATCTTTAGGATTGAGAAAAAGCTTCCGGGGAGCAGGGGGGCAGAGGGGCAGGGAGCAGGG
>NZ_JACKZS010000630.1 GCF_014222285.1 Nostoc sp. UCD121 | reverse complement strand
GCCTTGGCGGTCATGATCATGCCGTTCAGGCAGTAGCCGCACTGGGCCGCCTGTTCCTCGATAAAGGCTTGCTGCACCGGGTCCAGCCGCTCGCCCCGCGCAAGCCCTTCCAGCGTCGTCACCACATGCCCGACCGCGGCCCTGACCGGCACCACGCACGAACGCGCCGCGACGCCGTCGATCAGCACCGTGCAGGCCCCGCACTGACCGAGCCCGCAGCCGTACTTCGG
>NZ_JACKZS010000095.1 GCF_014222285.1 Nostoc sp. UCD121 | reverse complement strand
CTGCTCCCTCATCCACTATTCCCCATTCCCCAAAAGTTTCAATTCAATACATAAGTAGCTCCTATCTCTTCACTTGTGTACCTCCGACTCGCTAAACTAACAGATAATATTTCAGGTGATTTCAATCATCATGACTGTAATTAGCCAAGTTATTCTCAAAGCCGACGACGAACTGCGTTATCCCAGCAGTGGCGAACTTAAAAATATCAAAGACTTTTTGCAAACCGGCGTACAACGGACGCGGATTGCGGCTACCTTAGCCGAAAACGAAAAAAAGATAGTTCAAGAAGCAACCAAACAACTTTGGCAGAAGCGTCCTGACTTTATCTCCCCCGGAGGTAATGCTTACGGAGAACGCCAACGCTCTCTATGTATCCGTGATTTTGGCTGGTACTTACGTCTAATTACTTATGGCGTGCTTGCTGGCGACAAAGAGCCGATTGAAAAAATTGGTTTGATTGGTGTGCGGGAAATGTACAATTCATTGGGCGTTCCCGTGCCTGGAATGGTAGAAGCGATCAATTCCCTCAAAACAGCCTCCCTCAGCTTATTGAGTGCGGAAGACGCTGCTGAAGCAGCACCTTACTTTGATTACATCATTCAAGCGATGTCTTAATACAAAGTGTGTGTTGGTTCTAGGAGTATACTTCCGGTCTAGTACAGTGAGTGCAAGATATTAGCACTCGATAGGGATAAGATACTTAATTTGATCATACACTCCCCACAATTGGTAGTGGCTATGGCAAAATATCTGTCAAGTTACCAACCAGTTGTGGGGAAATTTATTTAAGTAGATAGTTATGGGGCATTTCTCAAAGGATGAAGGATATACAGACATAAAAAACCGACAGTCCTTAGTTAAGGCTGTCGGCAATTAAGTGTGTTCCCTATTAATGACTCGGCTAGAGTTCAGTTGTCACTAATTATGCCTAGTTAGCGATCGCAGAGAGACGATCATAATCATAGATATGTGTGATTCTCGTCACTTGATTGTTACAGCTAAACTGCATACACCCGAATAATCTCTGAGTCGCAGTAAATCTATGCAAATTTGGAACTAAGAATATATACGCTAGTAGATAATTTGTCACCTTAAAAGCAAATAACACTGATTAGACACTTACAAGGTAAAACACGAGACGGAGGAATTGCCAAACCTATGCCTCCTTTGCCAAACTGCTGTAGCAGAAAGAGCTATCTGCAAAGATAAATCTCTCAAAGCCTGTCGTAGACAAGATAATGGAGTTTCCATTGCTGTTGAAAGTGATATAGGCATGATCAAAATCCTCACTATTAGATTTAGTGCGGTCAATTTACTAATTGGAATGAGTAGTTTCTCAAAAAATTCCTATAATCCTTTCTTCAAAAGCCGCTCAGTGATTGAGTTATCTGTTATATGAGTCACTTCAAGCGAATGAAATGCCAACGAAATAATTTAGATTGCAGGACATTAAAACTTGCGATCGCATCCTATGAATTTTTTCTGCATTCAACTAGTCGAGCATCTGACAGGCTGATAGGCATTTCTATAATCTGGAAATGACCTATGCATATTACAAGGGAATAAAATTTTATTACTTAACTTTTATCAGTATATTTACCAGCAATTCAGCGTTGAATACAATCTATCCTTATGTGTACAAAAATATGTGTCTTTAAGTAAATTTATTTATTTCTTTTAAAATTTTAGCGTTATATAGTTATTAACTATGCTGATAAATGCACCTACAGGGCAAGTAAATCGGTAGAATAATGCTCTGTACAATTGGTGCATAATTTCCATGACCGCCACATCTCCTGCTTTTTTTTCCCCTCAAGAAATCGCTGCTGAAGGTCTTAAACCAGAAGAATACGCAGAAATTGTCCGTCGGTTAGGCCGTCATCCCAACAAAGCTGAACTGGGAATGTTCGGGGTAATGTGGTCAGAGCATTGCTGTTACAAAAATTCTCGACCTCTACTCAAACAATTTCCTACTGAGGGGCCCCGCATCCTCGTAGGTCCTGGTGAAAATGCTGGTGTTGTAGATTTGGGTGACGGACTCCAACTAGCTTTTAAGATTGAATCTCACAACCACCCATCAGCTGTAGAACCATTTCAAGGTGCAGCAACGGGAGTAGGCGGTATTCTTAGAGATATTTTTACAATGGGTGCGCGTCCCATTGCTCTATTAAATTCCCTGCGTTTCGGTTCCCTAGAAGATGCCAAAACTCAAAGGTTGTTTCAAGGTGTAGTGGCTGGGATTTCACACTATGGTAATTGTGTGGGGGTACCCACCGTTGGCGGCGAAGTTTACTTTGACCCAGCTTATTCTGGTAATCCTCTAGTGAATGTTATGGCGCTAGGATTAATGGAAACATCAGAAATTGTCAAATCTGGAGCATCTGGCTTAGGAAACCCCGTGCTGTATGTTGGTTCTACCACCGGGCGCGACGGTATGGGAGGCGCAAGTTTTGCCAGTGCAGAATTGAGCGATCAGTCAATAGACGATCGCCCTGCTGTGCAAGTAGGCGATCCATTTTTGGAAAAGTCGTTAATTGAAGCTTGTCTAGAGGCGTTTAAGACGGGTGCAGTTGTCGCCGCCCAAGATATGGGAGCAGCTGGAATCACCTGTTCTACCTCAGAGATGGCGGCAAAAGGTGGAGTAGGAATTGAACTAGATTTAGATAAGATTCCCGCAAGAGAAACGGGGATGGTTCCTTATGAATATCTGCTTTCGGAATCTCAAGAACGAATGCTGTTCGTTGCCCATAAGGGGCGCGAGCAAGAATTAATCGACATTTTTCACCGTTGGGGACTTCAAGCCGTTGTCGCTGGTACTGTCATAGCTGAACCCATCGTGCGGATTCTTTTTCAGGGTGGAGTAGCAGCAGAAATTCCCGCCGAAGCTTTGGCAGAAAATACCCCACTATATAACCGTGAATTGCTGGCAGAACCGCCAGAATATGCTCGTCAAGCTTGGGAATGGACTCCTGATTCTTTACCTGCTTGCACAACTGCTGGAATAGAACTCCAAGAAAGCGTGCAAAGTTGGAATGATATTCTGTTAACTTTGCTCGATACACCCACGATCGCATCTAAAAACTGGGTATATCGTCAGTACGATCATCAAGTACAAAATAATACAGTAACACTACCAGGTGGTGCAGATGCGGCTGTTATCCGGTTGCGCCCCCTAGAACAAATCCCCAATCGTTCGACTGAGGGTAGCCAAAATCTAAAATTAGGAGTGGCGGCAACAGTAGATTGCAATCCTCGTTATGTTTATCTTGACCCTTACGAGGGAGCTAAGGCAGTGGTGGCAGAAGCTGCACGCAATCTTAGCTGCGTAGGTGCAGAACCTCTGGCGGTGACGGATAACTTAAATTTTGGTTCTCCAGAAAAACCGATTGGTTATTGGCAATTAGCAGAAGCTTGTCGCGGTTTGGCGGAAGGTTGCCGAGAATTGGCGACACCAGTCACAGGCGGAAATGTCTCTTTATACAATGAAACCCTTGATTCTCAAGGCATCCCACAACCTATTTATCCCACTCCTGTGGTGGGGATGGTAGGCTTGATTCCCGATATCACCAAAATTTGTGGACAAGGTTGGCAAGCATCAGGTGATGTGATTTATCTTCTCGGATTGCCTTTGGCATCCAAAATCAGTTTAGGAGCATCTGAGTATTTAGCCACTATCCACAATACTGTTGCCGGAAAACCGCCACGGGTAGATTTTGACTTGGAACGCCGCGTCCAAAAAGTTTGTCGTGAAGGAATCCGTAATGGTTGGATACGTTCAGCCCATGATTCTGCTGAAGGGGGAGTGGCGATCGCACTAGCCGAATCTTGTATTGCTGGCAACCTTGGTGCTGAAATCAATTTAGAAATAGCACCAACGCAGAACCGTGTCGATGAGGTGCTATTTGCCGAAGGTGGTGCCAGAATTTTAGTTTCTGTAACATCGGCACAGCAAGCAATTTGGGAATCATACTTACAGGAACATCTCGGTCAACAGTGGCAACTACTAGGTACAGTTGGCAATTTTGAGACGGGTTTGGGGGTTTTCACCACTGATAATCAGGTCTTAATCAAAGTTAGTATCGAAGATATGAGCGATCGCTATTTCCATGCGATCGCCAGGCGGATCGCTACCAATACTGCTGTTTCTTAGTCTTGAGTATTTCTTCACTCAGAAATTAGCACTAATAATTCAGAACTATTAGCGTCTCTGGGCATAATTACGGTACTGTTTTAATAGATGGTTAAAGATTTATTAAGAAATCAATAATCTATCTACAGACATAATCCCAGTGACTTGACCCCCCCACCAGGAGCAAAGCTAGCATGACCTCTATTCATTCTGTCACTTCGGATGAATACCCCGACCCTATCAACAACCCAATTAATAGTCATGACAATCAGCCTGACAAGCCCGAAGAAGCTTGTGGTGTTTTTGGCATCTACGCACCAGGAGAAAACGTTGCTAAACTGACCTACTTTGGATTGTACGCCCTCCAGCATCGGGGTCAAGAATCAGCTGGGATTGCCACTTTTGAAGGTACAAAAGTCCATCTTCACAAAGATATGGGCTTGGTGTCTCAAGTCTTCAACGAATCTGTTTTAGATCAATTACCTGGTAGCCTTGCTGTTGGTCACACTCGTTATTCCACCACAGGTTCTAGCCGCAAAGTTAATGCCCAACCCGCAGTTCTGGAAACTCGCTTAGGTTCATTAGCTCTTGCACACAATGGTAATTTAGTCAATACAGTGCAACTACGTCAAGAGTTGCTGGAGAAAAAATACAATTTAGTTACCACAACCGACTCAGAAATGATTGCTTTTGCGATCGCAGAAGCCGTCAATGCTGGTGCAGATTGGCTA
The DNA here is from genome assembly GCF_014222285.1 of Nostoc sp. UCD121. Lineage (GTDB taxonomy): Bacteria > Cyanobacteriota > Cyanobacteriia > Cyanobacteriales > Nostocaceae > Nostoc. The sequence goes on along the minus strand of NZ_JACKZS010000095.1, from coordinate 23,408 downwards.
GAAGGTTCAATTCAAGCATTTCACCGTTGTGAAGGAGCCTTTAGTTTAGTTATCGGCACTCCTAACGGTGTTATGGGTGTCCGTGACACCAATGGCATTCGCCCCCTAGTAATTGGGACTTTAGCGGGTAATCCAGTCCGTTACGTTTTGGCATCCGAAACTTGTGGTTTAGACATCATTGGAGCCGAATACCTGCGAGATGTAGAACCAGGCGAATTAGTTTGGATTACTGAAGAAGGTTTAGCTTCATATCATTGGAGTCAACAGCCCCAAAGGAAATTGTGTATCTTCGAGATGATTTACTTTGCCCGCCCTGATAGCATTATGCACAACGAGAGTTTGTACAGCTATCGGATGCGGTTAGGGCATCAACTAGCTAAAGAATCTTGTGTCGATGCCGATATAGTCTTTGGTGTTCCTGATTCAGGTATCCCTGCTGCGATCGGATTTTCTCAAGCTTCTGGTGTAGCCTACGCCGAAGGACTGATTAAAAATCGCTATGTTGGACGAACCTTTATTCAGCCAACCCAAACCATGCGCGAGTCGGGTATTCGCATGAAACTTAACCCGCTCAAAGATGTGCTGGCGGGTAAACGAGTAATTATTGTTGATGACTCCATTGTTCGCGGTACTACCAGCCGAAAACTAGTTAAAACCTTGCGTGAAGCGGGTGCAGTGGAAGTACACATGCGAATTTCTTCCCCGCCAGTAACTCATCCCTGCTTCTATGGCATCGATACCGATTCTCAGGATCAGCTAATTGCTGCTACCAAGTCAGTAGCGGAAATTGCCAAGCAACTGGAAGTAGACAGCCTCGCCTATCTCAGTTGGGAAGGAATGCTAGAAGCGACACGAGAAGACACCAATAGTTTCTGCTCTGCCTGCTTTACTGGAGATTATCCCGTGGCAATTCCTGAGCAAGTGAAGCGTTCTAAGCTCAGTTTAGAAAAGGTCGTGGTGTAGGAACTGAAAAAGGGAATAGGGTACAGGTTACAGGGTACAGATTATTCCCTATCACCTGTCACCTCTCCCCTAATCCCAATGCCCAATCCTCACTCAAGATAAAATAGGTAAATCACCTAAATAAAAATGGTTATGAACCAGCCGATATTTGAAAGAGTGCGCTGGACTACCGCCGATTTAGAATTGTTTCCAGATAACGGGAACCGTTATGAAATTATTGACGGAGAATTGTTTATTACTAGACCGCTTCATTGGAAACATCAAAAAACTTGTGGGAGAATTTGTACTTCCTTAGATAATTGGTCACAGACTACTGGTCTGGGAGAAGTTGTGATGACTCCAGGCATAATTTTTGGCGATAATGATAATGTCATTCCCGATGTTGTCTGGGCTAGCAATGAGAGATTGCCCCTGCTTTTAGACGAGGCGGGGCATTTGACTGGTGCGCCAGAACTGGTAATAGAGGTGCTGTCTCCTGGTATTGAAAATGAAAAGCGGGACAGGGAACTTAAATTAAAGCTTTACTCAGCAAGAGGTGTTAGGGAATATTGGATTGTGGATTGGCGCAACCAACAGGTGGAAGTTTATCGACGTGAACAAGCGAGTTTAAAGTTAGTTGCTACGTTGTTCAATAGTGATGAGTTGAATTCTCCGATATTGCCTGATTTTACTTGTGCGATCGCATCTTTATTTACTTAACATAAGTTCGCATAATTGCCGTAATTGCTTACTATTGGCAATTTTTAACTGTGCTGTAAAAACTCAACCTTTGGCAATAACGGGTCAGTCACAATACCCACACCGCTAAAACCCCAACGTTTGAGCAAGTTTCCCAATTGTGTACGTGGAATAGATTCCACAGAGAAGCGATTTGCCACTTCTGCTGCGTGGGTGTTGAGATAGCTAAGGGCATCAAAGTTTTCCTGAAACAGCAATAAATAACCTGATGTTTCGGTGTCAGGACGAGCTATGAGATAATTACCGTCAGTTTTTGAGCGCACCAAGTAATAGACTTCGGACAGCATGGGGATTGGGAGAGTGGGATTAAACCAATGACAAATGACAAATGACCAATAGCTAATTGAGATTTTCTAGGCGAATGCGGGGATCGGCAGCTTTTAACATCAAATCGGCGATTAAATTACCAGCAATTAGCAAGACTGCGCCCATTACCAAGCTTGCCATTAATAAATATAAATCTTGAGCTTGTAAAGCCTGTAAAGTCAACCTCCCTAAACCGGGCCAGTTGAAGAAAAATTCGGCAATGAAAGCACCATTTAATAAACCAGCTAATTCAAAACCCAATAAGGTAATTAAGGGATTTACGGCGTTACGAAGTGCATGAACGTAGATGACGCGGTTTTCTGGCAGACCTTTGGCGCGAGCCGTTTGAATATAATCTTGACGCAGCACATCCAATAATTCGCCGCGAGTGATGCGCTGTAAACCAGCAAAACTAGTAATTGAGAGGGCAATGGTAGGTAAAATCATGTGCCAGCCAACATCTAATATTTTGCCAAACCACGTTAGTTCTGAGTGATTAATGCTAGTCATGCTACCCACGGGGAATAAGGGCGAGGTGATTTGGGCTAAAACCAGCAGTGCCAAGGCCGTGATGAAACTGGGAAAGCCTTGTCCGGCATAGCTAATCACCTGTAAAAGTCTATCTGATAGCTTATTTTGGTTAACAGCAGCAAAAATCCCTAGAGGGATGGCGATCGCCCATGTGACAATTAAAGATGCGATCGCTAATAGCAAAGTAGCTGGTACTCTTTCCCACAACAGCGATGCTACTGAACGTTGATAAATAAAACTCGTGCCAAAATCTCCTTTTGTCAAGATTCGCCATAGCCATAGCCAAAACTGCTCTGGCCAAGACTTATCAAGACCAAACTGCCGCTTTATTTCCTCAATTCTTTCTGGAGATATCTTCGGGTTTTGCCGCAGCGTATCTACATAATCCCCTGGAGCGAGTTGAATAATGAAAAACGATAATGCTGATGCCAAAAACAGAGTCAGTAGTGCCTGCAATACCCGCTTGGTCACATAAATAAAAGTTTCGCTTGTGACTAGCCTGACTAGCCAATCCCGACCTGTCTCCAAGGAAATTCTCGTAGATGTCATTTGTCCTTTGTCCTTTGTTATTTGTTATTTGTCCTTTGCTAATGACCAATGACCAATGACAAATAACTAATATTCAATTAGAGAGATAATCGGCACGTCCGGCAGATATTTACGTCCTTCTAAATCCCGTAGCTCGATAATAAACCCAAATCCTACTAATTCGCAGCCAATTTTCTGTACTAACTTTGCTGTTGCACTCGCAGTTCCACCCGTGGCAATCAAATCGTCCACAATCAAAACTCGGCTACTTTCATGTAAAGCGTCTTGATGCAGTTCCAGACAGTCAGTACCATACTCTAGGTCATATTCAATTGAGTGAACTGCTGCTGGTAACTTACCTCTTTTGCGGATGGGAATAAAACCAGCCCCTAATTGATAAGCCAGAGGTGAGCCAAAAATAAATCCTCTTGACTCTATACCAATTACATAATCTGGTTTTATTTCAGCTTCGTTGCATTTTTGTGTTAAAAAGTCAATAGTGTAGCGCAATCCCTCTGGATCGCGCAGTAATGTAGTAATATCCCGAAATAAAATTCCGGGTTTGGGAAAATCTGGAATGTCACGAATGAGAGACTTCAAATCCATAAAATGGGAATGGGGAATAGGGGATGGGGAATGGGGGATGGGAAATGGGGAAGAAGAGGAGCAAGGTAAGTATAGGAAAAAAATATTGATTATTGACCAATTCTCAATTCCCCATTCCCCAATTTTCAGATACCTGAAAAATCGTACACTATAATGTCATACGCTGGGGGTCGAAGCTTCAGCTTCGTCCTTTGTTGACGATAATTAGAATCTAAACCAAGCTAGAAAAGGTATTGCATTGAGAAATGAGGTGAATATAACTTATGTTTTAAAACTTTGATTTCAATATAGGGAAAACTTTGAGTAGAAAGAGTTAAGTAATGTATATATCAGGTAGTCATGCTACTGCTACAAGTCTAATGTTCAAGTCTTGGCTACCGATCTTAAATTTGTTTTATCTAGTCTGTTGGAACCGCACAAGGTATTTATAGAATGAATGTCTCAGCAAGTTTAACGCCGTTCAACAGTCCAACTCAAGATTCATTGCCGACGATTCTGGACACTTTGCCAGATCCTGCGATCGCTTCCAAGACTTGTCCTCGGAGAACGCGGTTGCAAATTGACCTGATTTTATTGGCAATTGAAGCTTTAGAGCTTGGTGGTTCGGAAGCAATCTTGAGTTTTGCTCAAGAGTTGGATCTAAAAGGAATTGTTAAAGACAGGGTGAATTTATGGCGGATGCGTAGCTCTAACCCGCTACGGAGAGCGCATATCCGCCGTCCCTTAACTATTATGGAAGCAAAAGCTCTGGTAGTAATTGCTTGCTACATAGCACGGCGCTTAACTGTTGTCATCCGCCAGTTATTAATGATATGTCAACAAATGGAAGAAAAGCAGATTCCATTAGAACAGAATTTGCGTCTATCTAATTACCTAGAGAGGTTTAGAGCGCATTTTAAAAGCCGGATGAATGCCCGACGTTCTGGTGTACTAGCATTAACTTCTGATGAAAAATTAGATGAGCTAGCTATAAATTTGTTAGGACAATTACTATTTTGTACTGGTACAGCTGGAATGCAGCGATTCTGGATTAGTCTTTTTGACGGTGAAGTGGAATGAATATTCAACGTAAGTACAGTCTGCCTAATTGTACACTGCTTTTAGAAGGGTTAAGTGATGTCACTAGGGCTGCACAGTTCCAGGAAATGCGCCCGGAATTATCAATATTGGTAAATGCAGAATGCTATTTATCTGGTTATAATCAACCCCTAACTGGAGGGCGAGAATTTTTTGAAAGTTTGGTAAGGGCTGTTAGTGGCTATGCCCAAGAATTTTTAAGTAGCGTACCCAACCCCCAAGCACACAACCAGGAATCGGAGCTAGTAGAGTTTCGGAAAGTTGATAGCAACCGACACAGACTAATCATACATTCCGAAGGCACTCCAGAGGGATTCGATCACTCTAACAATTCCAAACGTCCGCCGATTGAAATAGATTTGAATACGGTGCAGTTGTTTGATTTAGTGGAAGCAGTGGATCAGTTTTTTGCTGACAGCCAAACTTTGCCTGAACTTTCTCTAGAACTACAACCAGTTACCAGACGCTATGGCGGCGCTAGTCAAGCTTTGGTTAGGCAGGCTGTACCTGCTGCGGTGGGTGTGTCAAGTTTAGCAGTAGCTGCGATCGCCTTTAACTTGATTCCACCTCCCCAGCTGCGTCCAGCACAGCCAACAACAGATGAGCAAAGTAGCTCTACAATAAACAATATCACTCCTCCAGCATCAGCTGCTGCAACACCCATTGCTGCTGAAACGCCCAGAGTAACGCCTACACTAACGCCTACAGCTAATGGAAAGCCGGCAGTTAAAGATTTAGAAGCACTTTTAAATACAGTTCCAGAAATTACCGATCCATCCCAGTTACGTGCATTGAATCGTCAAGTTTACAACCAAGTTCATCCAGCTTGGGCTAATCGCTCAGGATTGCAACAAGATTTGATTTACCGTCTAGGTGTAGCTGCGGATGGTGCGATCGTCGGTTATAAAGCAGTGAATAAAGAGGCAAATCTAGGAGTAGGTCAAACTCCTCTGCCGAACGTACTTTACAATCCAGCTACCCGTCCGACCATTTCCAATGAACCAATCGCCCAATTTCGAGTAGTATTTACTACACAAGGTGTCCTGCAAGTTAGCCCTTGGCGGGGATATGCTAGAACGCCAGAGGTAGTGGGCACAAAAATTACTGACTCTAATATAGTCAAAAATTTAAATCAAAAGCTTTATAGTACAGTTCGGCAAACTTGGAGTGGCAAACCCACCTTTACGCGAGATTTGAAATATCGGGTAGCAGTCAACAAAGATGCTGTAATTGCTGACTACGAACCACTAAACCAAGTTGCCTTTGACTATTTTCGGGAAACACCCCTTCCGAAGATGTTCAACGCTATCTATGGCTCTAATGTAGCAGCCCCCAACGATAAAGAACCTCTCGCCCACTTCCAAGTGATATTTAAGCCTAGTGGCAATCTGGAAGTTACACCTTGGAGGGGATATCAGTAATTGGGAATGGGGAATTGGGCATGGGGCATGGGGCATGGGAAACAGAAGTAAGTTCCTATCCCCTATTCTCTATTGCCTATGGATTTTAGATAAGCATTAAGCTTGGGTAACAGTTCATCAAGAATTGGTTTAAATCTGCCTACCTGTTCATTGGTAAATAATTGTCTGGCGTAGGCTAACCTCAGCCAACTGATAGTTTCATATAAAGACCTTCTAGCAATCTTGACAAAACGTCGATTGTCTTGGTCGCTGTACCTACCTCTACCTTCTGCGATGTTCGCACAAACACTATCAGCAGACCGAACAATTTGCTTGCCCAGTGTATCTTTAGTGAAATTGTCCCATTCTTTAACAATAGGCCAAATTTCATTAGCCAGCTTTTCAGCAAGTTGATAAACTTTTAATTCCTCAAAATCAGGTCTTCCCACAAAATTCCATTGATCATTTATTGGTCAATAGTTCCCAATGCCCAATGCCCAATTCCCATTTACCTTGTAATCCGCCGCATATAATTTCCCCACAACTGAGCGGCTTGAGCGCTGCTACCAGATGTGGGGGAATTGTTGTCGTTTCCCAGCCAAACACCAGTTACAAGCCGCCGACTTGGAATAAAACCTATAAACCATAAGTCAACGTTTTTATCAGTCGTGCCTGTTTTACCGGCTTCTCCGAGTCCAATGGCAGCACTACGACCAGTGCCTCTGGTGATGACACCACGCATTAAACTAGTCATCTCGTCGGCTACACCACTTGGCAGAACTCGTTTGTTCGCATCTGGATCTTGGTCGAAGGAATAGATTACACGGCAGGTTTTGATATCATTGCGATCGCTGCAATCACCACTATCTAAAATTCGGTTAATCGCATGGGGAGGATTCCACACTCCACGATTGCCAATAGAGCCAAAAGCACCAGTCATTTCCAAAACATTGACCACACTTTGACCCAGTACTAAGCCAGGAACCGGATCGAGGTTTGACTTAATTCCCAAATTCTGAGCCATCGCCACTACTTTATTCAGCCCGATTTCTCTAGCAACTCCCAAGGCGATGGGATTTTCTGAAAGAGCCAGCCCGGTGGCAATATCTAAACTGCCGGTACCTGAACGACAGGGTTTGTAAGTGAATCCTTGCCAAGTTAAAGGAGCGCAGGAATAACTCTTAGATGGTGAAATTCCCTGTTGAATGGCGGCGGTGTAAGCAAAGATTTTGAAGGTGGAACCTGGTTGTCTTTTGGCTTGAACAGCACGATTGAACTGACTTTTTTTGTAATCAGTTCCGCCTACCATTGCCAGGATACTACCTGTGCTGGAGTCAAGAGTTACTACAGCCCCTTGAGAAAAATTAAAATTTCCACCACTATTGTTGACTGAATTCCGCAACGCTGATTCAGCTTGGCTCTGGATCGCGGGATCAAGCTGGGTTTCAATGATATAATTCCCTTCGTTTGCGGCTCCCTCGCCCAAGATTGATTCAAGTTCAGAGAAGACGTAACTGTAAAAATAAGGAGCGATCGTCTTAGCTTGCTGTTCACAAACTTTAGGGCTAACTTGAACAGTGGAACGTCTAGCTCGGTTCGCATCTTCAGGTTTAATTTTGCCCATCTCCAGCAACCGCTTAATCACACGATTCCGGTATTCAGCTGCTTCTAGCTTATTTGGCCCATCCCCACAAAAATCAAATGCGTTGGGAGCAGGTAAAATTCCTACCAATGTTGCTGCTTCTGCCAAAGTTAATTCTTTAGCAGGCTTCTCAAAGTAATACCGGGCTGCATCCTCAAAGCCAGAGGTATCTCCCCCCAAAAAAACCCGATTTAAGTACATCAGCAAAATTTCGTCTTTGCTGTAAAAGGTTTCTAACTTTAAGGCGACAACTGCTTCCCGTAATTTGCGTCCAAGGGTATCTTGTCTACCTACATATTCACGGAACAAACTGCGGGCAACTTGCTGCGTAACAGTGCTGGCTCCTTGCTGCACATCTCCGCTACGGCTATTGATCAACACAGCTCGTAAAATCCCCAGAGGGTCAACCCCAAAGTGCCAGTAATAACGACTATCTTCTGAAGCTACTACGGCAGATGGTAAATAAGGGCCAAATTCCTCTAAACGCTTCATATCTACGTGAGAGATAGTTCGAGGCTCTCTCAGAGGTGTGGCTCCATCACGAGCGTAAACAACTACTGGAGCGCGTGTAGCTGTAGGTAGGGGTTTAACTGAAAATTTCAGCCATTCTACGCCAATTACTAAGGCAAACAAGGCGCTGACACCACCAACACCATAAGCTGTCCAACTTGCAGCTTTGACATACCAGGCTGGTGGATCGACGTATTGCAATCGCACAGAAGCGGCGAGTTCTGGAGGCCCCAGAGTCAGTATATCGCCATGACGGAGTTCTAGGGAATTAACACGACGCTTGCCCCGATAAATGCCATTGGTGGAGTTTTCGTCTTTGATGACGAAAATTGGTGTGCGCTGAGTAGAATTCCGCGATAGCGATAGGTGAATTTGGCTGACAACTGGGTTACGGACGACGATATCGCTGGATTTGGAGCTACGACCGAGAATATAGCGATCGCCCAACAGTGGATATACCTCTGCTTTATCCGCCCCCGCATCCTGTACCCAGAGTTCCGGTACTTTGGCATTAGGCTTGAGCGCCAGTTTGGAAAAATCAACCCTAGCTTGGATAGTATGGACTGCTTGAGTCAGTTGACCAATTAACGTTTGTGGCTTGTGAGGGGGTTGGGGAGAACTCATCGGCTATTCACATCACACTTTTTAGTGAAGAATGGGGCGAATTACAATTTTAGATGTTAGTCTTTCATCATTTTACTCATAAGCCAAAGCATAAATTAGTTATACGGAACTTTTTGCTCTAATTTATACTGAACATTACTCTTTTATCTGAGTTAACTTGTTATTTGTGTCACTTTATTACAGAGGAATAAAATTTTGTCTCCTTCCTAAAGGCTTGTTTTATATACTCATTTTACTTCAATGACTACAAGCATAGATTTAAGGCCTGTATTTATAAACACTGGTTATTAGCAAACGACAGATTTAATTTCTACCAATTTTACGTATCCGCATGTTCTGCAATAAACTTAAATATATTCATTTAGGCAGATTTTTTAAATTTTATTGTCTGTTTAAATGGGCCGAGTGTTCCGTTGAGGTTAATTTTAGAAATGATGGGAAAATCTCTGACCATGATTGGTACAGCTCTATCTTTGGCGCTCACCGCTAACATTGCTGTAGCCGAATCCAGTAAATCCCCCATAGCTCAATCCAGTAGCGAATCTACTAGCGCACCAACGGAAATCAAGATGTCGCCAGAAGGTATGAAAATTCTGTGCGAGTATTTTCCGCTTAACTCTCGCTGTCCCGGCGGCACAGCATTGACCCCTGGTAGCACTACAGCACCAGCAGAAACAACACCTAGCACTGCTCCTGGTAGCACTACAGTACCAGCAGAAACCACACCTAGTAACATCACTCCTCCCGATAGCACTACAGCACCAGGAAGCGTTACCCCACCTGACAGTGGAACTCCCGAAAGTACTCCAGCACCAGGAAGCGTTACCCCACCTGCACCTGGCGCTCCTAGTAACTTAACTCCAGCACCAGGAAGCGTTACCCCATCTGAACCTGGCACTCCTGGTAACTTAACTCCACCAGGAAGCGTTACCCCAGTTCAACCTGGCACTCCTGGCAGCACTACCGAACCAGGAACTGTTACCCCATCTGAGCCTGGCACTCCTAGCAACTTAACTCCAGCACCAGGAACTGTTACCCCATCCGAACCTGGCAATCCTACAGAACCAGGTGCAAACTCTCCCGGTACTCCATCTACTTCTCCTGCCACAGGTAATTAAATTAAAAGCTGGATACGTTTGATATAACTAATTTGCCATCAGCGATCGCCTGTGCATCTTGACTTTCTGCACCAGTTATAAAAACTGGTGTAGGATATAAATTCAAATCTCTGAAACTCATAAATCAAGTCTTCGCATATAGGACTGAGCAATGGTTTCAGTAATTAATAGCCTGGGATTAATCATCCCAGGCTTAATAGTTTAATTCAACCTATCGGTTGAAGTTGGTGTTTTTTGGAAGGAAGCAATTAACAGAAAAACAATACCAATACTAATAAAAGAATCTGCCACATTAAATACAGGAAAGCTAATCAGGCGAAAATCAAGAAAATCAACGACATGGCCTAAAACAAAGCGATCAATACCGTTGCCCATAGCTCCACCTAAAATTAAGCCATAGCCCAACTGATCCCATAAATTTAATGTTGGGCCAAACAAGGCCAACGCTATCAATACCAAACTCACACCTAAAGATAGCCAGCGCAACCACTCTACTTTCCCACTTAACAGACTAAAGGCGGCACCAGTGTTAGTAACATAGGTGAAGTGAAATATTCCAGTTAAGAGTGGTAGTGTTTGCCCCAAACTGAAGGTTTGTACCACCCAGTATTTTGTTATTTGGTCTAGGAAAAAAGCTATAAAGGCAGCAATCCAGAAAAGGCGGTTTTTTAAACGCATGAAACTAGGGGCTAGAGACTAAGGACTAAGGGCTAAGGACTAGGGGATGAGAAAATTGTAAATTTCTTGCGCCTAGCCTCTAGCCTCTTGATGACTAATAAAACATTAAGTGACGCAATATATATGCTATTACAGTAACGGCACAGACCACACTTAATTGCCCTGGTAGTGCAAACCAAGAGTATCTGAGGATTGCTTGCATCAAAGGTAAATTTTCTGTGCCTTTCCACTGAAAAATATAGCTAATAATCAAATAACTAATACCGCATAGATGAAGAGTTAACAAGCCACAGATGCAACTAAAGGCGAGAGTTTCTAGTCGAGGTCTAGCTTTAAAGGCAACTAAGCCACAAATCCAAGCTCCAGGAATAAAGCCTAGTAGATAGCCAAACTGAGACAGCTTAACATAACCAATACCACCTCCATCGGCAAATACAGGTAATAAGGTTAACCCCATCACTAAATAGGCAATTTGCGAGAGCGCACCGGCATTTTTGCCCCCTAAACAACCCACTAACAGTACTGCGCCAATTTGAAAAGTGACACCTAATGAAATTGTCTGAATTCCATGCTTACTCCAATTCCAGGGAAAGGTGATGCCATAAGCTTCTAAGAAGGTACCACCCATTGTCAGGAGTAAGCCAATCATAGACCATAGTAATTGATTGGAAGCAGCAAACATTTATCAGGCAACCAGGAAAAGGCAAAAGGGAAAACCAACAGCAACTAGGATGTTCATTAGTATTAAAATGAAATTTGTGCTGACACCTCTAAGAATTAGCATATTTTTTTTGCCTTTTTGGGATGTAACTTTTCAGTTCTGCGAATTATAACTTAGGTGTCTATAGCTGTAATTTTATTGACTGAAAGGTAGTCTGATTCTAGTATTTGACTTAATACGTGGTAAAGTTAGCAAAATTTAGTATTTAAACTAAGTTTTTAGATTCAGCGCCAATTTATGCTACAAATTGTTAAAGATGCTTCTTTAATTCACTTTTTTTAGCGATCGCCCCGCATACTCTCCATAAAATAGGCAATTTATAGTTTTTCTTCTGCTTTATCTAAATTAGTTCACTGTCTAAACTTAGATTATTTAGTTATGACTTTAAGTCTGCTTATACCTATAAGCAGCAATAACTTTTATAAAATTCCAAAATTTTTTATTAAGCTCTATATAATAACACAGTTTGTCATTTTTTTATAGATTTTTTATTATTTGACCCGAAAAGTGACGCTATCAATCAAGTTTTGCCAATACTATGTAACCAAATCACTGTGGTACTATTTGTAATCTGTAACTAAAACGGCAGTATAAATTTTATCAAGTAAAAGTAAAAACGAGTGTTTGTTCTTCATCAAAAAAAAACAAGCTTTTTTTGCTTTGTTAACCTATCCTTTACCTTTAGCTTAATCCTTTAGGGGTATTCTTAGAAGCGCTCACCTGAAAAGTTACCCAAATATTGATAGCGATGCCTTCACCTTTTCGTGTAACAAAAATTCATCGCCTCACAGCTTCAGTTTCAGTGTTAGCACTGACAATCAGCCTAGCTGCATGTGGCGGACAGCAAAACCCAGAAAATACAGCCACAAAGGATACTCCTTCTGGCACTGCTACAGATACGACTGCCTCCAGTACAACCAAATTAGATTTGGGTGGAAATCTCAAGTTAAGTGGAGCTGGTGCGTCTTTTCCAGCACCACTATATGATACATGGTTTACTGATCTAAACAAAAAGTATCCAAATCTGCAAGTTGACTATGCCTCAGTTGGTAGCGGTGCTGGAGTTGAGCAATTTATCAAAGGGACTGTAGACTTTGGTGCCAGCGATGTTGCCATGAAGGACGAAGAAATCCAAAAGGTGCCAGCCGATAAGGGCGTTATTTTACTGCCTGTCACTGCTGGTAGCATCGTGTTAGCTTACAACTTGCCAGATGTTGCAGAACTAAAGCTACCACGAGCCGTTTACGCCGATATTCTATTAGGCAAAATAACCTCTTGGGATGATCCCCAAATTGCCAAGGCTAACCCAGGTGTAAAACTTCCTAAAGAGACGATTACAGTTGTTTATCGTTCAGATGGTAGCGGAACAACAGGTGTGTTTACAAAACACCTCAGCGCTATTAGCCCAGAGTGGAAGACTAAAATTGGTGAAGGCAAAACTGTGAATTGGCCTAAGGGAGTTGGTGCTAAAGGGAATGAGGGTATTACCGCCCAAATTCAACAAACACAAGGTTCTATTGGTTATGTCGAGTACGGCTATGCCAAACAAAATAGTCTTAAGTTTGCTGCTTTAGAAAACAAAGGCGGTAAGTTTATTGTACCTACTGAGGAGTCAGCCTCCAAAACTTTGGCATCAGTAACGTTACCCCCCGATCTGCGCGTCTTCATTTCCGATCCAGAAGGGGCCGATTCCTATCCCATAGTCACTTACACCTGGATTTTGGCTTACAAGAAATATCCCAATGCCGCAAAAGCTAAGGCAGTTGAAGCTGCAATCGAATACGCTTTAACTGAGGGCCAAAAACAGGCTACAACATTAGGGTATGTTCCTTTACCCCAAAACGTGATTGCAAAGGTGGCTGCGGCTGCCGATCAAATTAGTCCAGACTATAAAATTGCTGTTGGTAGTGGTACTAGCGCTAGCAAGTAGCTACAGTGAAGACATGAGGCATTGTTAGACAATAATTTTTTAGCTGGTTATTAAACTAGTTTTAAAAGACGATGAGGCAACAAATTTGTTTAGATGGTTGCCTCGTATATCTTCCTCTGATTTAATTGTGAAAGTCGGTAGTCATGACTACAAATTCTCAAAATATTTCATCAGCGACAAAAAATCGCTCTGATGTAGAAAAATCCCTAGATCGCGGTTTTATCTGGCTAACTAAAATTTTTGCCTTTGGGGTTGCTGCCACTTTATTATGGATCGGCTTACAGGTCGCAATTGCTTCTTGGCCTGCCATCCAAAAGTTTGGTGCTAGCTTTTTAGCTAACACCACTTGGAACCCAGTTAATGATAGCTACGGGGTGCTACCTCAAATTTATGGAACTCTCTTGAGTTCTTTTATCGGTTTACTGATAGCTGTACCGATTGGAGTTGGTACTGCTATTGTACTAAGCGAGGATTTTTTACCCGCAAAAGTGAAGTTGGTACTGGTTTTTGCAGTAGAACTACTCGCAGCTATTCCCAGTGTTGTGTACGGCGTTTGGGGTATTTTTGTTTTAGTCCCTATCTTAACTAACTTGGGAAAATGGCTCAATAGTTATTTTGGGTGGATACCATTTTTTAGCACCCCCCCTACAGGCCCAGGAATGTTACCGGCGGGAGTCATATTAGCAATTATGACTTTGCCCATCATCACAGCTCTATCGCGCGATGCCTTGATTTCTATACCATCCAGTTTGCGCCAAGCCGCCGTAGGACTAGGAGCAACCCGATGGGAAACGATTTTACAAATTCTGATCCCAGCAGCTTTTTCGGGGATAGTTAGCGCTGTGATGTTGGCACTCGGTCGGGCAATGGGAGAAACAATGGCTGTCACAATGTTGATTGGTAATTCCAACAACATTAGTATCTCCCTGTTAGCACCAGGCAATACAATTTCTTCTCTACTGGCTAATCAATTTTCCGAAGCTAGTGGTTTGCAAGTTTCGGCTTTAATGTACGCTGCTTTAGTTCTATTCTTCTTGACCTTGGTAGTTAATATCATGGCCGAGTTTATCGTTCTGAGAGTCAAGCGACTGTAGCTTAGTTTTGGGTTGAATTATGACTTCTAGTTTTCCAGAGCGCAGTCTAACTCGCGCTCCTATGTCTCAAAGAACACTGTTTAATACAGTAATGACTGTAGTCGCATTTATCTGTGGGATATTGGCACTTGTGCCATTGCTAGCAGTACTTTCTTACGTCATTATTCAAGGTTTTAGCAGTTTGAGTCCTAGCCTCTTTTTTGAACTGCCACCAAAAGCTTTACAAAAAGGAGGAGGCTTTGGTAATGCAATTTTGGGTACAGTATTAATGGTGGGAATTGCTGCCCTGATTAGTATCCCATTTGGTGTTTTGGCGGCAATTTACATCACAGAATTTAGCTCGGCCCAAGTAGCGAGATGGGTACGTTTTGCGGCTAACGTCCTGAGTGGAGTCCCCTCAATTATTGCTGGGGTATTTGCATACGGGATTGTAGTTTTGACACTGGTTAAGTTAAACTTAGGATCATACTCTGCTGTCGGTGGAGGGTTTGCACTGGCGATTTTGATGTTGCCAATTATTGTCCGAACCACTGATGAAGCCTTGCAGTTAGTATCGCAAGATTTGCGACAAGCATCTGTAGGGTTAGGAGCAACTAACTTTCAAACAGTAACACAAGTAGTCTTGCCAGCAGCCCTACCTGCAATTGTAACTGGGGCAACGCTAGCGATCGCTAGAGCATCTGGAGAAACCGCACCTTTACTATTTACTGCGCTATTTTCCAATTTTTGGCCAGATGGCTTATTCCAACCAACAGCTTCTCTTGCTGTTTTAGTTTACAAATATGCTATTTCTCCGTTTAAAAATTGGCAATCACTAGCTTGGGCGGCATCTTTGATTTTGGTATTGATGGTTCTAATCACAAGTATCATTGCTCGCTGGGCTACTCGCAAAAAAGCTTAGGGAAAAGGCTTACACATAGCGGATTTGTATCGCTAAAACTCATACTGCACTTAATTTATGGCTACTAATATTAGCACAGTCAATGATACTCAAACGGTTTTACGCACCGAAAACCTTAATGTTTACTACGGCAAGTTTTTAGCCTTGCAGAATATTTGGCTAGATATACCAAAAAATCAGGTTACAGCCTTTATCGGCCCTTCTGGTTGTGGTAAAAGTACCTTGTTGCGATGCTATAATCGCCTGAATGACCTAATTGAGTCATTTCGGGCAGAAGGTAAAATACTTTTTTACGATAAAAACTTGTATGCATCCGACATTGATCCTGTAGAAGTACGTCGGAGAATTGGGATGGTGTTTCAAAGACCAAACCCGTTTCCCAAATCAATTTATGAGAATATTGCTTTTGGAGCTAAAATCAATGGCTACAAAGGTAATATGGATGAATTAGTAGAACGGAGTTTGCGACAAGCAGCTTTGTGGGATGAAGTAAAAGATAAACTACGACAAAGTGGTTCGTCTTTATCAGGTGGACAACAACAAAGATTATGTATTGCTCGTGCGATCGCAGTCCAACCTGAAATTATATTAATGGATGAACCTTGCTCCGCTCTCGACCCTATTTCCACCTTGCGGGTTGAAGAATTAATTCATCAATTGAAAGAGCAATATACCATCGTTATTGTCACCCATAATATGCAGCAAGCAGCGCGGGTTTCTGATAAGACAGCCTTTTTTAATGTCAAAACTACGGACTCTGGAAGTCGTAACGGCTACATGGTAGAGTACGATGCAACAGAACTAATTTTCAACAATCCTCAGCAGCAAGATACAAGAGATTACGTTAGCGGCAGATTTGGATAAATAGACGAGTACTATTACACATTGTTGATGTAAAAAAAGCAATGAGGGATACTCGGAAATTAGACTATGCGATATTCCTCTAGTCTTTTATTTTTTTTGCCAATTTTAGGGTGGGCGTAGCCCGCCGTAGACTTCGCTTGATCGATTTTGGCTGTTTCTTGGTTAAGAAAAGCAATAATTAAGCTATAGCAATTACAAGTATAGTGCCTACTGAAAATAGCAGGTACATTTAAATTATTCTTGACTAGTACATTTCATACTTTTTCTAAAGCGGGCGGCGGGAATCGAACCCGCATTAATAGCTTGGAAGGCTATAGTTTTACCACTAAACTACGCCCGCGAATTTCCAACTTTATAAATCTAACACAGTTGTTGAAAAAAATCAAGCGTCTAATTGGAATTAGCAGGCTGGATTTTGATTCGTACATACAAATTGCTCAAATCTGGTTTTGTGCCATCGTTGTAATGGGCGGCAAGAAAGTTTTCTGTCTTGAAAACATCATTGAGAACTCGTTCGTATGTGCTTTTTTCACTTTGTAGTGTTGCAGGTTCTATTTCTAGAACTACAGCCTGTTGAAAGTTGCCATTGCGATCAATTATTAAACTAACAAGCATCTGTGCTGGCTTAACTTCGGAATCGCCAGGTAGAAAACTTGAGTCTAATTGTTTTGTCTTGCCTCCCGTGTATGAAGCGATAACGTCGGGTAGAGCATCTAGAGCATCTTGCCGAAATCCTTTTGTTTGTATAAAGTTAATCATCTCATCTCTACGTAAAGGAGCTATTATTGCTATTGATGCTCCTCTAGTCGGAGTTGATGGAGTTTCCCCAGTCGGAGTTGGCGGAGTTTCTCCAGTTTGAGTTGATGGAGTTTCCCCAGTCGGAGTTGCTGGAGTTTCCCTAGTCGGAGTTGCTGGAGTTTCCCCAGTCGGAGTTGCTGGAGTTTCTTTAGCCGAATTTGGTGTACTTGATGGAATACCTGTTGGTAGTGCCGTTCCCCTTCCCAACTTGATTTCTTGACGGCGGTTCCAAGGTAGATTACCGACTGGAACCGTAGGTGTGGGTGTGGCTGTCGGTTTTGGGGTAACTGTTGCTTTTGGGGTAACTGTTGCTTTTGGTGTAACTGTTGCTTTTGGGGTAACTGTTGCTTTTGGTGTAACTGTTGATTTCGGTGTGGCTGTCGCTTTCGGCGTAGATGCAGAAATTTTCTGTTGTCTATTAGATTGAGAGGCGTAAATTCGATTCTTTTGCTGGAGATTATCAGCAGAATTTATTGCCTCAAAATCTTGATTTCTGGGCGTAGTTCGTGATGTTTGTGGTGGCGCTGGTACAGGCTTTTGAGTTGCAGATGCTGGCTTTGGCGAAACTCTTTTGGCTGTTGATTTTGATTGAGGAGCAATATCTATCAATTCAATGGGAACAGCAGATTGGCTTTGCTGAGGAAACCACAAGCTAAAGGCATTAGATGAGCGCATCAGCCAGAACGCCAGCAAGTGCAGAGAGACTGAACCTATAACGACAGAAATCCACAAAGCTGGTGGATCAGTGTGTCGCCTCCAGACTTTGGTTGAAATTGGGGTTTTGTCTGCAACCGATGGTGTCATATTATATAAACTGGATATGATTAGGCACTCTTACTCATTGCTTATGCTTTAAAATACCAGTCTAAATTTTAGCGATTAACCATTACCTCTGGTGTAACAGCAAAGGTCAAAACTGTTTCATCTACTCCTTTAAGTTCTAGTGGACTACCTTTAGTAATTTCTTCTTCCTGCAAATAATCTGCCACGGCAGCAGAAACCAAGATAGTACCGGGAAGAGCGGCAGCTTGCAACCTGGCAGCAATATTCACACTTGGGCCAATAGCAGTATAATCGGCACGTTCAGCACTACCAAACATTCCCACAACAGCCGTACCTTGATGAATACCGCACCGAAACTGTACGCTAGTAAGTCTGTCACCATCGAATACACCTTGCTCTCGCCAGCGCTGGTTCAAGTCAGCCAGTGAGCGGTGCATTGCTCTTGCTGTATTGATGGCACGACGTACCTGTTCATTAGGGGTTAGTTCTTCCGGCGCTCCATATAAAGCTAAAATAGCATCTCCCATAAATTTATCTACAGTGCCGCCATTACCAAATACAACCTTGGTCATAGCTTCTAAATATTCATTTAGCAATTCTGCGACTCGTCGGGATCTGAGAGTATTTGATAACTGTGTAAAACCCACGATGTCACTAAACAAAACCGTAATTAAGCGTGGTTCTGGGCGCAAATCTAATGTTAAATCTCCGGTTGCGGCTTTTTGCACCAATACAGCCGGTAAAAAGCGCTTTAATACTGATTCTGTTAGATAAGTATTTAACTCCACAATTCGTCGTTCATTTTCTTTTAATGCTAAAAGATTCCGAACTTCCGCCAAAAGTTCCCGATCGTTGAATGGTTTTGCTAAATAAGCATCCGCCCCATGTTCTGTACCTTCGATGCGGGTTTCTTCGTCAACTTTCGCTGTCAGTAGAATGATGGGTGTTCCTTTCAGCTTTTCCTCATTGCGGATCATCTGAATCATCTCAAGTCCGCTCACCAAGGGCATCATTAAATCAGTCACAATCAAGCTGGGTATAATTTCCTTCGCTAAACTGTGCCCTTCATAACCGTTACGAGCTGTGCGTACATGATAACCGTTACGGCGGAAAATTTCAGATACATAGGTTCGCAAATCTGGGTTGTCATCTACAACTAAAATTGAGTGCTGAGTCTTAAGTGCTGAGTCTTGAGTATCAATATTAGGAGAGAAATTTATTGTAATATCTTCAATATTGTCTGTTGTTGACTCTACCAGTTCTAAATCAGCCAATTCAACGCTAGCGCGGCTTGTGTTCACTTCGGCAGGGGTTTCTAATACTTGCTGTACGGGTAAATGAGCATTTCCAGTCACAAGCCATAAACTAAAGGTAGTACCTTGGCCATAAACTGATTCCACAGTGACGTGGCCACCATGCAATTCTACCAATTCTTTAACTAAGGCTAAACCCAAACCACTGCCTTCATAAGAACGGTTTGCTGAACCTTCAGCTTGACGGAAGCGCTCAAATAGGTGGGGAATTTGTTCTTTAACAATGCCAATTCCCGTATCTTGTACTTGTAATATGCAACGATCTTGTTCAGATTTTAGTCTGACGCTGATCGTGCCACCTTCGGGGGTAAACTTCATGGCATTTGACAAAAGGTTATAAACCACCTTGTCGAATTTTTCCATGTCCAAGTACACCAGAGAACATTCATCTAACTGGGTGGCGAGATGTAGTCTCTTTTTCTCACAGTAGGGACGAAAAGATTCCACAATTTGGCTGACAAATTCGACTAAATCGCAGGGATGGAAACTAGGCTGCATTCTCCCCGCATCTAGGCGTTGTAAATCCAGGAGTTGATTTACCAGTCGTAGCAAACGGCGGGAGTTACGCAGGGCGATCGCACTTTGGGAGTAAGATAATCCTTCACCAGCAGCCACCGCCGACTCTAAAGGCCCTTGAATCAAGGTGATCGGTGTGCGAAACTCATGGGAGATATTTTGAAAAAATTCGGTTTTTTGTTTATCTAGCTCCAGTAAGCGTTCAGCTTGTTGGCGAGTCTTTTGATACAGGTGTGACTGCTGGACTGCGATCGCTGCTTGGGCTGCTACTGCTTTCGCCAAATCGATATCAGATGGCAGCCATTGACGTACTTTTTTACCTTCATGCAAGGTAATACTACCGATACATTTACCATCAGCCAATAATGGTACAAACATTAGCGATCGCGCTGGCATTTTTAACGGCAAATTAAAACCCTGTATATCTGAGGGAGAATGGCTCACATTCCCAATTACCACAGGTTCATGTGTCTGTAGCATTTGTTGGAGGATGGGATTCTCTTGTATAGATGATTGAGAATAGGGTAATCTCTGGGCTGATAGATGGTTATTGTCTTGGGTTGGCGATGCCTGGGTTGGGCTGTGCCTATGTGAATTTTCCAAATGTTGAAAACTGTCATACAAGGCAACACACTCGACAAACTCATCTTCTTCTGTCCACAAAGACAGGACGCAACCATCGACTTGTAAGGCTTGTCCTAGTTGTTGAGTAATAGCCGCAAAGATATCTTGGGGGTCTAGACTAGAGCGAATCGCGCTAGTAATCGTATTAATTAAACTCTCTCGCTTGGCAAGGGCACGTACTTGTTCGTAAGCATAAGCTTGAGACAAAGCTAAGGCTGCCTGATCTGCTACCATCAACACTAGCTGCACCTCATCTTCTCCCCAGAAGCGGGGCACAGAACACTGGTGCAGTGCCAGCACTGCCATCAGTTCTTGTTGGCAGATCAATGGCACAACTAAACTAGAACAAATGTTAGCCGCAGCAAAAGCTTCCCCACGTTCGCGCAGTTCGGGAGTATTACCGTAAATGCGTTCATCATCAGTTACATCGTGAATCACCTGGACTTCGCGGGTTTCCCACACCGTCTGAGCCAAAACAGCCAGAGGCGTAGAAGTGGGGAGGGACACAGCAGAAGAATTATTTGCCTGTACCTCTACTGGTGTGTGTTCCCCTGCTTCTTCTGAAAGAGCTTTCTGATAAATAAATCCTTTATCAGTCAACTGCTCATCTTGGAAGGGACGCAACAGACAGACATCGACCTCCAACATGTGACCCACTGTATCTACAATTGCCTGCAAAATTTGTCTGTAGTCTAAAGCACTACGAATCGTATTTGTGACAGTATTCAGCAGCGACTCTTGCCGGAGTGTGCGTGTAAGTTCGCGGGTGCGGGCTTTGAGGACATTGTGAGTATCCAAAGCTTGGCGTACTACAGCTTTAAGTTCCTCAGCTTCCCACGGTTTGGTGACATATTTAAAGACCTTACCAGCGTTGATTGCTTCCACTAAGTCTTCGACATCGGTGTAGCCAGTTAAAATAATTCGGATAATATCAGGATATTGAGTTGCTGTCAGGCTCAAAAATTCTGTACCGCTCATCATCGGCATTCGCTGATCGGAAATGATGACCGCGACCTCTCCCTCTTGAGCCAACAGATCGAGGGCCGCAGGGCCAGAGGTTGCCCTTAGCACCTTATAGTCACGATAAAAGGTGCGGTAAAGCAAGTCAAGGTTGTCTGGCTCATCATCGACAACCAAAATTTTAGGCTTACTGTTTGCTTGGGATTTCATGCACCGCTTTCCTGCTGCAACGGCAGTCGGATAAAGAATAATCTGATCAGGGAAGGATTTTTCTGAGTCAGGTAAGAGCAGAGCATTACTACCAAGGCTCTTTGGCTACATGAC
Source organism: Nostoc sp. UCD121 (assembly GCF_014222285.1). Classification (GTDB taxonomy): domain Bacteria; phylum Cyanobacteriota; class Cyanobacteriia; order Cyanobacteriales; family Nostocaceae; genus Nostoc. The sequence goes on along the minus strand of NZ_JACKZS010000095.1, from coordinate 1,859 downwards.
TGCTGAGTGTAGGAGCGTTTACTCACGGTAATTCGTTTCAATTGCTTATACCTATTACCGTTTGCTTTAGTGCAGTGTAATTGCTTTCATAGTCAGTTATAGGGTTATAGAGTCGATCCTTGCTAGTCAAATCTTCTTTCACCTCCTGCGAGCAATGTCTAATACTACATACAGCACTCATCGCTAGCTGAAAAATCCAGATGAAGCTGCATATTAAGTTTTCCCTCCACAGCAGTTGTACTAACACTTGCACGTAAATTTTATTTATGGTAGTCATGGTAGAGTCAGCAAAATTAAACAATAAGATTTAAAACCAAAGTATACTATTAGACAAATACCTCTTTCTAATTTAGCAATCAGAACTATCATTAAGACAAGTGGTATTGCTGAACAAGTTAGGGATAGGAATCTGCAATATTCCTGCCTAGCACCTGTACAGTTTGTTTCTATTACCTAGCAGCAAAGTCTTGTTAGTGTAGCGTCAATTGCATAGATAAGTTCAGTATTACACCTAAAGATGGTTTACAACCAAAGTTTCTTGTTAGTGTACTTACTTAACAATTTTACAAGTAATGCCTACAGGTAAGTTATGCTATACATCTACCCATTAACCTAAATCTGTAGGATTTACAGATGTTTTTGTGGTAAACAGACTGATATACTCCCTATCTCAAGCAAGGGATAAATCTAATCCTACTGAACTTAAGATTGTAGCTTTATGAAGCTGTAACTTCTAAGACTCTTTCAAAAAGACGGACTATAAAGCCCCAAACTAAAGTGTAAAACTTTGTATGCTTATAAGCAAAAGCAAATGAGCAGTCTTAGGTCAGTTCAATCTACTGGGAATATATAAAGTTTTTATGCGGTTAAAAGGGTGTTTGAGGATATTTGAGAAAATTTTCGTTGAATAAAATCAATACTAAACTAGCCTTGAAATATCGGTCTTTTCATCCATACCAGCAACAGCCAATCGATCCAGCTTGCTGCGAATTTCAAATTCGTACAGCTACATCTACTGATTTGATCGGTGTTTCCCAAATTATTGCTGAAAGCTTTCACTCCCAAAAAGGTATGTGGGGATGGGCTTTTCCATTGTTACGTCTGGGTATTTACGAAGACTTAAGGCATCGGATGACATCACCTCCACCCCGTCATGTTTGTTTAGTCGCCTTGGAAGCTAATAATGGTGCGGCTAATAACTTAGTAGGAAGTGTGGAACTGGGTGTACGTTACAGTGATTCCTGGGGTCAGGCTGGCATAGGTTTTCCTTACTTATCTAATTTAGCGGTTCACCCAAAATACCGTAGACATGGAGTGGCTTCAGGGTTACTGACTAGCTGTGAAAAATTTTCCCGCGAATGGGGATTTCAAGACTTATATCTTCACGTTTTGGAAAATAATCATCAGGCAAGGCAACTTTATTTTAAGGTGGGATATCGGGTACATAAAGTGGAATCGAATTGGAATACATTTTTATTAGGACGCTCAAGCCAGATGTTATTGCACAAGCATTTGAGTGCTAATTCCAGTATCTGAGTTTTTGTAAATTTTTATTTTCTAATTAGTTTGGAGAAAATCTACCACCAATATCGGCAACCAAAGTATAAATTAACCTCCTTAAAAAAATAGCCAATATTAGCTAAATAGGTTGATATGTATAGCTTTAGATTATTGATTTAAGTAGATTTTATTGAGATTTTTCGTGGATATTTTTATTATTCATTATAATAAAAATATAAGGTTGAAAAACTTCAACGAAATAATTAAGTGTTACAATTTGTCTGTTTTAACTTGTCATTAAATAACAATCATTTTAGAGTATTTTATATAGATAGAATAAATGGATTGCAATAGAATAT
>NZ_JACKZS010000546.1 GCF_014222285.1 Nostoc sp. UCD121 | reverse complement strand
GGACAACGCAAAGAAGATTGTTGAGGTGGACCTGGATGCCAAAGGCACTGAGCTGCATGACGCTTCGGTGGTTGGTGATACCGTTGGCGACCCGTTCAAGGACACCTCATCGGTGGCCCTCAACCCGGTCATCAAGTTCACCACCCTGTTCGGCCTGCTTGCCGTGGAGCTCGCAGTCTCGATCGGGGCCGGCCCACTCACCCACATCCTGGCCGTGGTGTTCTTCCTCATCGCCGCGTTCTTCGTGCACCGCTCGTTCTACGGCATGCGTATTCGTCGCACCGATGACGACTTCGTCTCCTTCGACGACGTCCCCCATGCAGATGACGAGCCAGCGGCGGTCGCCGGAGCCGGGCACGAG
>NZ_JACKZS010000094.1 GCF_014222285.1 Nostoc sp. UCD121 | reverse complement strand
ATTTATGAAGTAGCTATATACTTTGTAACTTTATTTTAGGGTAGCAATTACCCACCATCCAAAAAATTATAGTTTTTTGAAGGTAAACCGAATTTCTACATTAAATAGCTTTGTTACTTTAATCAAAAAAGGACAACTATGTTTAGTTCACGTATAGGCTGGCTCATGACTGCTACCTTAACTCTAGTCAGTTTAGGCTCAAATATCCAAAGTGTAAAAGCGCAAGTTAATTATACGTTTAGTGTTGACTACAATACACTTGTCAATATTGACACAACCTACAGACCAGACTTAGGAATTGTTAGAGCAACTATCAAAGGTGAAAGTACCCAATTAGCTCCTTATGGATTGGATTCTTTTGTTAGTGAAACCTATGGTAAACTTGAACCTATTGAAAATCCATTAATTAATAAATATACTTTTAACTCAAATCCTAGTGTGTTTGGTTTAGATGAGGAACCCGCCTTTTTTGATAGGTATTATGGCGGTGCTAATGAATTATTTGGCAAAGCAAGTGATAGCGCTGAAATTAATTTTGCGGAAGGCATTATCAAAGGTAGCGGTACTATTACCATCTTTGGAGGAACAGGTTTGTTCCAAAATGCTACAGGCACAATCACTTTTACTCAACAAGACCAACTTAATCCCCCTGGAAGCCCTTCTCAAGGTTTAGCTAAACTGAACTTCAACTTGCAAACTCCTCAACAGGTTCCCGAACCAACGGCGAATACAAGTTTAATCCTTATGGGTTTAATGGGAACAAGCTTAGTAATTAGTCGACGCTATAAAAAAGTTATTTCAGTGTCTATTCCGCAAAAAACCTGTAAATAAGTTATCAGAAGGTTGGGTTTAAAACCCCGTGCTTCACGCAATGCTTTAAAGTAATGAGTGGATGAAAAATGGGTATTTACTTATTACTCATTACTCCAGAATCACCGTGCGTTCACGGCGGTGAGGATGTCAAAAGATTGTTTTGGTTTTAGAGGAGTGGTAAAAGCAAGTTTTTTAAAGATATAGGACTCATATTTGATTTTTGAAAAAACTCAGTACAACCTAAAAAGCCTTCTTACTTCTTGCCTGCCTCAATCAAGCACTGTAGAGGCAATTCATGAATTGCACCCACTGATTTGCTCCTCCTGCCTCCTGCAAGTGGAATTTCCTTAAGATAATTGTGTGAAATCTGCTAAAGTTTCAGTAAACCTGAAACTCATAACTCAGCACGAACTAAACACCCCGCGATCGCTAACAGGACTTAGGGCTGATGCAGAACAGGCAAGAGAAAATTTCGCAAGTAATAGTTACTGCTGGGCAGATGCGCGATATTGAAGAGCGAATCTTTGCAGCAGGAATGCCTGTAGTCGCTTTAATGGAAAAGGTAGCGGGATTAATTGCCCGTCGTATTCAAGAGATCCCCCTAATCCCCCGTAAAAAGAGGTTGTCGCAAGCGGTGGGATCTCGTGTCGGAATCCTTGTCGGCCCTGGTCATAATGGTGGGGATGCTTTAGTAGTAGCCCGTGAATTACACTTTCGTGGGTATGAGGTTTGGATTTATGCTCCTTTCTCTAAGTTTAAGGAATTAACTTCGCACCACTTGCAGTATGCCCAGAGTTTGGGCATTCCAATTTATCAAACAATTGAGCAACTGCCAGATTCTGATTTGTTGATTGATGGCTTGTTTGGGTTTGGTTTAGAAAGAAACCTAACTGATCCGATCATCTCTGCAATTAATCAGTTAAATGAATTGTCTGTGCCGATTTATAGTATTGATTTACCTTCAGGTTTACACACCGATACTGGCGTTGTATTAGGAACTGCCATTCGCGCCACTCACACTTTTTGCTTGGGTTTATGGAAACTAGCTTTCTTCCAAGATCGGGCGCTGGAATATGTTGGCAAAGCTGAGTTAATCGATTTTGATATTCCTTTAGCTGATGTAGAAGCTGTTCTCAAAGATGCACCCAGCATTAAACGGATTACACCAACAACGGCACTCGCTACTTTACCCTTACCTCGCCCACCAGTTACCCACAAATATAAACAAGGACATTTACTCCTGATTTGCGGTTCGCGGCGCTATGCCGGTGGAGCAATTTTAACTGGTTTGGGTGCTAGGGCTAGTGGTGTAGGGATGCTTTCTATTGCTGTGCCCGAATCGCTAAAATCTCTTTTGGTGTCGCACTTGCCAGAAGCGCTAATTATCGGTTGTCCAGAGACGGAAAGTGGAGCGATCGCTCAATTGCAATTACCCGAAAAAACCGATCTGACTTCCTTTAATGCGATCGCTTGTGGCCCCGGTTTAACACGAGATGCTACTCCCATTGTGCAAGAGGTCATAGAAAGCGAACGCCCTTTGATTCTCGATGCTGATGGTTTAAATATTTTGGCACAAATGGGAGCGATCGCTACTTTAAAAAAACGTCTCGGTGTAACCGTACTCACACCCCACACTGGCGAATTCCAGCGATTATTTCCTGATCTCGCCGATGCTAAACATGACAGGGTAAAAGCAGTACAGGAAGCAGCTTTACAAAGTGGGGCGGTGGTGTTACTGAAAGGGGCGAGAACTGCGATCGCAAACCCTCAAGGTGGCATTTGGATGATTACTGAAAGTACACCCGCTCTGGCACGTGGAGGTAGCGGTGACGTATTAACTGGGCTACTAGGTGGATTGTTGGCACAAGCCGCTACTAAACAGATTTCTGTAGAAGATATTGTGGCAACTGCCGCTTGGTGGCATTCACAAGCCGGGATTTTAGCAGCCCAAGAGCGGACTGAATTGGGTGTAGATGCGTTTACATTGACACAATATTTGCTCAAAGTTCTCACTTAGTCACCCTACTTTAGCCAAAATAAGATGTTGGGATAAGGTAATAGGTAATAGGCAAATATGGTTTTCGAGTACACTAACGCATTTGTCACTATAGGATCGGTTAATTTTGATAAATTAGTAGATTTTTATACTAAATTTCTGGAGCAAAAAGCAGTTATTTTGATTCCGAATGTCTATGCTGAGTTTAATTTGGTTGGTATGCGATTAGGTATTTTTAAACCCAAGAAGACAAACGAATCGGAATTTGAACCGATGTCTAACGACAGCGCACTTGGTGTCTACGCCAAAAGTAAGATAAGTTTGTGTTTAGAAGTGAGTAACTTAAAAGATGCGATCGCTCACCTAACAGCTTTAGGCTATCCTCCACCAGGAAATGTTTCCACTGCTTCCCACGGCAGAGAAATTTATGCCTATGACCCTGATGGCAATCGTCTGATTTTACATCAAGCTGCTACTACAGAGAGTCATTAGTCATTGGTTTTGGACAAACAAATGACTAATGACAAATGACAAATAACAAAGGACAAATAAAAAAATGGCTATAACTCAAAACTATAGATTAAACGTAATTCAATGGTATCCAGGTCACATTGCGAAAGCGGAAAAGAAGCTCAAAGAACAGCTTAAGCGCGTAGATGTGGTATTTGAGGTACGAGATGCCCGAATTCCTTTAGCGACTCATCATCCCCAAATAGGTGAGTGGGTAGAGGGTAAGACACGGGTATTGATACTTAACCGAGTAGATATGATTACGCCGCAAATGCGATCGCTGTGGATAGATTGGTTTAAACGCCAAGGGGAAGTCCCTTATTTTACCAACGCTCAACATGGTAAAGGTATAGCAGAAGTGGCGCGGGCAGCGCAAGCGGCCGGAGTAGAACTCAATCAAAGAAGAAGCGATCGCGGAATGTTACCTCGTCCAGTCCGGGCTGTGGTAATTGGTTTTCCCAATGTTGGTAAATCAGCTTTGATTAACCGCCTTTTAGGACGGCGAGTAGTGGAAAGTGCAGCCCGTCCTGGGGTAACTCGCCAATTGCGTTGGGTGCGAATTTCTGAACATTTGGAATTGTTAGATGCTCCTGGTGTCATCCCTCTAAGGTTGGAAGACCAAGACGCAGCATTGAAATTAGCCATTTGTGATGATATCGGCGAAGCATCTTACGATAATCAGCTAGTTGCAGCAGCCTTAGTGGATTTATTCAACTACTTAGAAGCCGTAACTACAGATTTGTTACCGAGGAAACCATTACAGTCCCGCTACCAACTCGATTCGACCTCAGACACGGGGGATACTTATTTACACGCTTTAGCAGAGCATCGTTACAAAGGTGATGTAGAGCGTGCTGCAAGGCAACTTTTAACAGATTTTCGTAAGGGGTTATTAGGTGAAATGAGTTTAGAATTACCGCCCAATTAAATCAGCCGCTCATAAGGGAAATCCCTTTGATGCTAGCCTCTGCGTTGTAGCAACTGGCACAATATACAGATACGAGAGATTGACAGATATTTTGCGGAAGTCCTACAAACCTTCAGCAAAATAGCCTGATTCAATGTAATATCTGTCACATACAGTTGTCGGAATGCAGTTAACAGTGTCATAAAGAAAAGGCGAAGGTTAACCTGTAAGGTAGAACTTACCTGAGAGTTGCTTGCACCTCTAGCTTTGATGGATCACACTCATGACTGAACTCACGCTACGCCTAAAAGAGGGAGATACGGAGACAACGATCGCAGTCGATCAAGGTATATTCACAATTGGTCGTTTGCCGGAATGTAACTTGTACCTACCTTTTGCTGGGGTCTCCCGCAACCATGCTCGCCTGCTGAAAACAGCAGACGGTGTGTGGACTATTGAGGATCTAGGCAGCAAAAACGGGACGCAAGTCAATAAATATCTGATTAACTGTCCCCAAGAGTTGCATCATGGTGATATCGTTTGGTTGGGCAATGTTAGCCTGGTAGTAATGCTCACAAGCGCTGTGGGTCAATCGATACCTGAGTATCACGCAAGTTCGGACAATAATGAGCAGAGAACAATTCTGCACAATGTCGAACAATTACAACAGCAATGGATTGCAGCTGATAGCAAGGATGGGAATATCAGCAATAAGGACAAAACCATTGCCCGTCTCAAAGACTTAGTAGACATAGCGAAAAATCTCTGTGCAGCGGCATCTATAGAAGAAATTTTTTCTCAAGTGCAGCAAGTAGTTTTTCGTTACCTTGATAGTATCGATCGCTTGGCACTATTAATTGATGTTAATGGTTGCGGTCAATTAGAGTTAGTGAACGCTGCTACAAGAAATATTTCCCAACAAAAACATCTACCCTCAGATGGAAGTTGGATTAGTCGGAGTATCTGTCAAAAGGTATTTGAGGAAAAAGTTGTCATTCAAACCGCCGATACCCATCAGGATGAACGGTTTGCTAGTGAACAGAGTATTTTAGTTAAAGGCATTCGTAGCGCGATGGCAGTGCCTTTATGGGATGAAAATAAAGTTGTAGGCGTACTTTATGCCGATGCCAATCTTTCTTCTTACCATTGGGCAAATGAAGGCGAAGAAGAACTCAGCTTTTTTTCGGCTTTAGCAAACCTTGTAGCTTCAAGTGTGCAGCGTTGGCTATTGGTAGAGAAACTCAAAACTGAAGAGATGATTCGTCACCGATTAGAACGCTATCATTCTCCAGCAGTTGTGCAGCAATTGATATCTGTAGGCGGATTACCGGGTGGTCGTTTAGCACCAGCCGAGAGCGAAATCAGTATCTTATTTGCAGATTTAGTGGGTTTTACAGCAATTTCTGAACGGTTAACACCAACTGCGATCGCTCAACTATTAAATAATTTATTTGAAGAAATGCTAAAAGAAGTGTTTACTTGCGGCGGCACTTTAGATAAATATATTGGCGATTGTATTATGGCATTTTTTGGCGCTCCAGAACCGCAAGCAGATCACGCCGATCGCGCTGTTACTGCTGCCAAAGGAATGCTCACTCGTCTCGAACATTTAAATGCCAATGGTTTTTGGCACGAACCCTTGCAATTACGGATTGCTATCAATAGCGGTAAGGCTGTTGTGGGAGATGTTGGTAGTTCCCAAAGGGTAGATTATACGGCATTAGGCGCGACGATTAATCTTGCTGCTCGGATGGAAGCAGTTTGTCCCCCTAGTGAATGCGTGATTAGTCAAGCCACTCATAAAATGCTTTCACTACCTGAAGACTTCCAAGAAATGGGAGACTATCGTTTCAAAGGTATTGATCGATTAGTTAAGGTTTATCAGACAAAATTGCAGCAAGTACCAACAATAATTAATCCATTTCTTAATCTTTAGCTATTTGCCATGAGGGATTGAGGGTCAGATTCTTTACCAAACCTAACAAAGCAAAACTTAAAGAATAATTCTGTTTCGATAGAAATTGCTTTGAGCAACTAAATTTATCGAACAGAATTCAGGAGTCAGAATTCAGTTGGGTATTCTGAACGAAAAAGCGGATAGCGCCGGCGGCAAGCGAGTCTGCATACTCTGTAAGAGTTGCAAGCTACGCTTTTAGCGTCTCGTAGAGAGCGTTTGAATAATCGGCGTTTTTGCACAGCCACTGAACTTTTGTTCAGTGGCTCCAAGTCAGCAGGAGTCTGAATCTCATAAGTGAATTGTTCCTTCTGCCTTCTTTAAATCACTTATTAAAACATTTTCCTACTGTTTTCTGCTTTCTTATTGCCTAAAAACTAGAAGAATATGAAGAATACATCAAGCTCAGTATTTATATATACATTTTTGGACAAATAATGTGAAGAGTATACAAAGATGCGTATTTAAACTATAGATATCTAAGTAATATTATCTTGACTAAATCATTAGAATTTGGCGACTATTTGTGCCCAAAAACATCACAAATAGCAACTTTAGAACTGAATTTACTGAACAAATTAATTAAGGAAAGCTATGGCAAATATCATTGGAACCAACGGTAATGATACCCTACTAGGCACTAACAGCGCCGACACGATTAACGGTCTAACGGGGGACGATACTATCACAGGCAAAGAGGACTACGATACCTTAACTGGTGGTGGTGGCAAAGATATATTTGTTTACAACGAAGGTGACGGCACAGATACCATCACTGATTTTGGTGGCGTAGGTAAAATAACAAGCCCAACAGCAGCAGTCATTGCCGAAGTCGATACCATCAAATTCCAAGGTGTTGACTTTACTGCCCGAAATCTGCTGCTTACCCAGAATGACAAAAATCTGGAAATCGCCTTTAAAATAAACTTTTTTAAGACCACAGTCATCATTCTGCGAAACTTTGCCCTGGAAAACCTGGAAAACCTCAGCAAATCTACTGGTGCTACTGTAGGTTTGGGCAATATTCTATTTGATGGGCAAACTAGCATTACTGACAGCTTTGATGTCTTCAATGCCAACTCTACCCAAACCACCATATTCAACAAGAACACAGTCACGTTCCTTAACGACCTAGATAACAATGTCAACGGTTTTGACAACTCAGATGATGTCATCAATGGTCAAGGGGGTAATGACATCATTGACGGCAAGAGTGGCAATGACCTTTTGAGGGGTGGTGAAGGGAATGATACTCTCATTGGTGGTGAGGGGAATGACACTCTCTTTGGTGGTGCGGGGGACACCTTGAATGGTGGCAATGGGGATGACACATTCTATATTGGTGGTAATCCCACGTTTCGTGAACAGGATATCTTGATAACTGGTGGTGGCGGCAAGGATAAATTTGTTTTTGACTTTCGTTTTCCGGAGCGTAGTACCGTTACCATCACGGATTTTGGTGGCATTGGTAAAGGCTCAAACCCATCGGCTGCAACCCTTGCTTCCTTGGATACCTTGGAATTTATTCTAGGTGATTTTACTTTGATTCCGAAAGATCTGCAATTAACTCAAAATGGTGACAACTTAGAAATCACTTTTGACCAGTCGTTGTTCGATCACAAAGTCATCCTGCAAAACTTTGCTCTGGAAAATCTAGACAATTTAGCCCAAGTCGGCAATATCCTGTTTAGTGGGCAAACTACCATCACAGACAGCTTTGATGTCTTCAATGCTAACTCCACCCAAAGCACTATTTTCAACAAGAACACAGTCACCTTCCTGAACGACCTCAACAACAATGTCAGCGGCTTTGACAACTCAGATGATGTCATCAATGGTCAGGGGGGTAATGACATCATTGACGGCAAGAGTGGCAACGACCTTTTGAGGGGTGATGCCGGAAATGATACTCTCATTGGTGGTACTGGTGACGATACTCTAACGGATTTATCTGATTTAACAGGCAATAATCTGCTCTCTGGGGGCAATGGCAATGATTTGCTCTCCACTTCTGGCTTATTATCCGGCGGTGGTTTCTTTGGATACCGTTTCTCAGGCTATTCGTCTGGCAATAACACTCTCAACGGTGGTGTTGGTAACGATACCTTGCGTGCTGATTTTTCAACAGGCGATAACCTACTCAATGGTGAGAATGGCAATGATTATCTTTCTGCCTCTGGTTCTTGGGATACTGACACTGCAAGACCTCTCTATTTTCCCTCTGGCAATAACACTCTCAACGGTGGCGCTGGTAACGATACCTTGCGTGCTGATTTTTCAGAAGGCGATAATCTACTCAATGGTGGCGATGGCAATGATTATCTCTCTGCCTCGACTAGCGAATTCAGCTATGATTACGCAGGTATTATTACCTTAGGAAATAACACCCTCAACGGTGGTGCTGGGGACGACACCATAAATATTGACTTTTCATCAGGTGATAATCTACTCGATGGTGGCGATGGCAATGATATTCTCTCCGCCCTTAGCGCCTCAGGAAATAACATCCTTATAGGTGGCGATGGCAATGACATCCTCATAGGTGGGAGTGGTAATGATACCCTCTATGGAGGGGATGGTAACGATACCTTTGTTTTTGATACTTTGTTCAAGATTTTCAATGTAGGCGTTGATACTATTTATGACTTCAACGCGACTAATGATGTGATTCAGATATCGGCTCTTAGTTTTGGTGGTGGGTTATCAATACCTTCACTAGAAGCGAATCAGTTTACCATCGGAACATTTGCAACCACAAGCAATCAACGATTTATTTATGACAATATTACAGGTGAACTGTACTTTGACCTTGATGGCAGTGCGAGTGCATTTACTCAGGTACAATTTGCACAACTATCAGCTGGATTGTCACTAACCAAAAACAATTTTGTGGTTGTTTAATCGTAATTAGCACTTTGTAAACTACCCACACTGTACCGTTATATCAGTGTGGGCTTCCAACTTCACAGAGGAATGACGCATTTTAGACTTACATCCTCGAATTGGTCTTAACCACTATTAATACTTAAGTAATTGGTATATTTTATTTCAAAAATAATTGCAAAAGTGTAATATTAAGCGACTAATTCTTGGTTAAAAGACTAAAATTTGGGTGTAGCTTCCAGAATTGATCTGTGTAACACTAGGAAGCCTACCTGAAGCTATTTTTTAACGGGAGGTCAGGTAATGGCGATCGCTACCATCAATCCCGCCACTGGGGAGACGCTCAAAACTTTTGAGGCGCTCAATGATACAGAAATTGTTGCTAAACTCGACTTGGCAAATCAGACTTTTGAAAAGTATCGTCAGACTGGTTTTTCTGAACGATCGCAGTGGCTGCAAAAGGCTGCTGAGATTTTAGAGCAAGACAAAGCAGAATTTGCTAAGTTAATGACTCTAGAAATGGGTAAACCATTTAAAGCTGCGATCGCAGAAGTCGAAAAATGCGCCGCCGTCTGTCGCTACTATGCCGAACACGCCCCGGCTTTTTTGGCTGATGTCAGTGTAAAAACTGATGCCAGCCAGAGTTTTGTACGTTATCAACCAATGGGTGCAATTCTTGCGGTGATGCCGTGGAATTTTCCCTTTTGGCAAGTGTTCCGCTTTGCTGCACCAGCATTAATGGCGGGAAATGTCGGCTTACTCAAACACGCTTCTAACGTGCCGCAGTGCGCCTTGGCAATTGAAGATATTATCCGACGTGCAGGTTTTCCTAAAGGTGCGTTTCAAACTCTATTAATAGGCGCTGCCAAAGTTGCCGATTTAATGGCTGATGACCGCGTAAAAGCTGCCACCTTAACCGGAAGCGAACCAGCAGGTATATCCCTCGCCGTCGCCGCCGGCAAACAAATTAAAAAAACAGTTTTGGAATTGGGAGGAAGCGATCCATTTATTGTGTTAGAAAGTGCTGACTTAGAGACAGCAGTTGTCACAGCTACTACAGCACGGATGTTGAATAATGGGCAATCATGTATTGCAGCGAAACGTTTTATTGTCGCAGAAGCGATCGCAGATCAATTTGAAAAATTGCTTTTAGAAAAATTCGAGGCGCTAAAAGTAGGCGATCCTATGCAACCGGATACCGATTTAGGCCCACTGGCAACACCTGGTATTCTCCAGGATTTAGATCAACAAGTACAAGCTGCTACCAAAAGTGGCGGTAAAGTCCTCACCGGCGGACATCCTTTATCAGATCGTCCAGGGAACTTTTATCCACCAACGATTATCATAGATATCCCGCCTGACACACCAATTGCAAAAGAAGAATTCTTTGGCCCAGTAGCCTTGTTATTCCGGGTTCCTGATATCGATGCTGCCATTAAACTCGCTAATGACAGCCCCTTTGGATTAGGTGCAAGCGCTTGGACAACGAATGACCAAGAATGCGATCGCTTGGTTGAGGAAATCGAAGCAGGTGCGGTATTTATCAACAGTATGGTCAAATCCGATCCCCGGTTGCCCTTTGGTGGTACTAAGCGTTCTGGATATGGCAGAGAATTGAGTATCCAGGGTATACATGAGTTTGTCAATGTGAAAACTGTGTGGGTTAAATGATTCGTCATTAGTCATTAGTCATTGGTCACTTGTACTGAGCTTAGTCGAAGTATTAGCCAAAAAATGACCAATGACAAAGGACAAATGACAAAGGACAAATGACTAAATAAATAGTTAGGAAATAAAATGAATACAGCAGAATTATTGGTGCAGTGTCTAGAAAATGAAGGAGTGCAATATATTTTTGGACTCCCTGGTGAAGAAAACCTGCACGTTTTGGAAGCGCTAAAACATTCTTCGATTAAATTTATTACGACTCGTCATGAACAGGGTGCAGCATTCATGGCCGATGTCTACGGACGCTTAACCGGAAAAGCCGGAGTATGTCTTTCTACTCTTGGCCCTGGGGCAACTAACTTAATGACTGGGGTAGCAGATGCTAACCTCGATGGTGCGCCTTTAGTAGCAATTACTGGTCAAGTGGGAACAGATAGAATGCACATCGAATCCCATCAATATTTAGATTTGGTGGCAATGTTTGCACCTGTTACCAAGTGGAATAAGCAGATTGTGCGACCGAGTATTACACCAGAAGTCGTGCGGAAAGCATTTAAGCGATCGCAATCTGAAAAACCCGGTGCAGTTCACATCGATTTACCAGAAAATATTGCTGCTATGCCTGTCGAAGGCAAACCTTTGCGTAAGGATAATAGCGAAAAAACTTATGCATCTTTTGCTAGCATTCGGGCTGCTGCTGCCGCAATTTGCCAAGCAGTTAACCCATTAATCTTAGTCGGAAATGGGGCAATTCGCGCTCATGCAAGTGATGCTGTCACCCAATTTGCAACTTTGCTGAATATACCTGTTGCTAATACCTTCATGGGTAAAGGCGTAATTCCCTACACACATCAATTGGCTTTATGGTCAGTGGGATTACAGCAAAGAGACTTCATTACCTGCGGTTTTGATAACACAGATTTAGTAATTGCGATCGGCTATGATTTGATTGAGTTTTCCCCGAAAAAATGGAATCGGAATGGTGAAATTCCGATTGTGCATATTGGGGTAAGTCCGGCGGAAATTGATAGTAGTTATATTCCTAACGCCGAAGTCGTGGGAGATATTTCAGATTCCCTCTATGAAATTTTAAAATTAGCAGACAGACAAGGTAAACCTGATCCTTTTGCTATCAGCTTAAGGTCAGATATTCGGGCTGATTATGAACAGTATGCCCATGATGACGGATTTCCCATTAAGCCGCAAAAGTTAATTTATGACTTACGGCAAGTGATGGGCCCAGATGATATCGTTATCTCTGATGTTGGCGCACATAAGATGTGGATGGCCCGTCATTATCATTGCCATAGCCCCAATACTTGCATAATTTCCAACGGCTTCGCGGCTATGGGTATTGCCATTCCTGGCGCATTAGCAGCAAAACTCGTTCATCCTAAACGCAAAGTCGTTGCTGTCACAGGTGATGGCGGCTTTATGATGAATTCTCAAGAATTAGAAACAGCCTTACGTGTCGGAACTCCCTTTGTCACCATAATTTTCAATGATGGTGGTTATGGATTAATTGAGTGGAAGCAAGAAAATCACTTTGGCAAAGGAAACTCATCTTTTGTGCATTTTAGCAATCCTGATTTTGTTAAATATGCCGAAAGCATGGGTTTAAAAGGCTACCGAGTTAAATCGGCTTTAGATTTGATTCCCACTTTGAAAGAAGCCCTCGCTCAAGATGTACCCGCCGTGATAGATTGTCCCGTAGATTATCGGGAGAATCACCGCTTCAGTCAAAAAGCCGGCGAGTTGAGTTGTGCGGTGTAAAAAGTTACGGCTTAGGAGTTAAGAGTTATAACTGAGGAGTTAGGAGTTACAGCAGTTTGCCTTTACATAAAGTACAAAACTACGGGTTTTGAGGCAGGAGTTAGAAACTCTTTATATGTGAATTTTGAGTCCTACATTTTGTACCTCACTTACTTGCATCTGCTGTATTTATTCCTAACTCCTTTTTTAGAACGAAATAGGTTTTCAAAGATGATTTCAAGCTTTAGAAATATCAGTGTTGTATATGGCGTATTTGTATTAGTCAGCGTTAGCAGCTTTCACAAGTCAGCGATAGCTACTATAAATAACCAGTCCCAACTAATAGCACAAAGCCAGGGTAAAACCCAGGTACACTCAGTTTTTAAATCTATTTTGCCTAAATTAAAGCAAAAGACTCAGATTCGGGTTCTGTTACCGAAGTTTATTCCTGAATCAGATGGGGGAAATGGAATTTACGCAATTATAGAAGCTGCTACACCAAAAAACTACGAGATTTTGCTCGGCTTTAGTCCTGATTGTAGTGGTGGAACTGCTTGTCGTCTGGGTGTGATTTCTGCTGAAGCAGTAACCCGCAAAACCCCCCGCCCCAGTGGTAAAGCTGTATCTTTAGCTAAGGGTATTACTGGCTATTTTGTGGATTTTGCTTGTGGTGCTAATTGCTCAGATGCTACCTTGACTTGGAGACAACAGGGTGTGCAATATGTTGTTGGGTTGAAAGCAGGCGATCGCACTTCTTTGATAAAAATGGCTAATTCTGCGATTAATCCCTAACTAAGATCAGAGTTCGATTCTACTTAAGAGCGAAACAGCCGACTTAAGTAGTATTTTTGCTATTTAACGACCTAGCCAAGTCTTGATGATGTCGAGAAGGCTAGAACCTCCCCAAATCAACGCCAACAGTATGGAAGTAGTCAAAACTGCCCCCATCACACACATTACCAAACCACCTAGGCTAATAGCACCATCATCTTCCGATAAGCCAAAGCTGGTTACAAAAATCCCCATTGCTGGTAGGGTATTAGTTCCCGGAATCGGAATCATCATGGAAATTGCCATCAAAGCGATCGCTATACCAATGGTCACTCTACCGGGTAAAGTAGTACAGATATAGCTTAGACGAGGACGAGCGATCGCTTCAATTCTTTTTAACCAAGGAATCCCTGCTTTTAAAAAACCCTGAACTGTTGTGAGTTGGATAGGATAATCCATCATCCGCTTGGGTAGCCAGGGGGTTTTAGCACCAGCGATTAATTGTATCGCTAACAGAAAAATCAATATTCCAAAAGGAGTTGAATATCCCGGCGCTGGAACTGGCAAAGCGGAAGGTAGAGATAAGATAACTAGCAAAAATCCAAAAATTCTTTCTTGCGCTAACAATAAAATCTCTGCCAAAGTCACTTTTTCTGGTCGTTCTTCCTCAAAAAAATAGCGTTGTAATTCGTTAGATAGTTTAGCCATATATCCCCAATATTTAGCAATGTTAAGTAAATAAATATACCTAATATCTATACAAAATCAAAAACATATTTCAACTTTTATTTGCTCGATTTTCTTGTATTACATGAATCATCGATGGTATTAAAGAAATAACTATAATTGCTCCAATAATTGGTAACAAATACTTATCTACCTGTTCAGGTGGCAGAGATTTTCCTAAGAAAAATCCTAACAGGGTAATGCCAAATGTCCAAAGACAGCCACCAATTAAGTTGTAAGACATAAATGTTCGGTAATGCATCGCACCAAGTCCAGCCACAATCGGCGCAAAAGTGCGAATAATCGGTGTAAACCTGGCCAAAACTAGTGTCTTTTTGCCATGTTTTTCATAAAAATCTTGGGTTTTTACCAAGTGTTTTTTATGAAATAACCATGAATCTTCTTTCTGAAATAATTTTCTGCCAAATTTGTGTCCTGTAGCGTAGCCAACATTATCACCAAGGACTGCACAAACAAAAGCACCAAAAATCAGAACCCAAATGTTAAACCCTGATTTTGGAAGAGATGCGAGAAATCCAGCAGTAAATAGCAAACTATCTCCTGGCAGAAAAAAACCAATTAGCAAGCCAGATTCAGCAAAGATAATTGCCCATACCCCAAAGTAGCCAATTTTTGTAATTAGGTCTGGTAAATTTAAATGCATTAGGATTTTTTGGTTTTCAACAATAGATCCACAACATCTTAACGTTTAGCAATTTTGCTGAATAAAAAGTAATATTAAATTTACGTAAAGTTCTTGTGTAATCTTAAAAATTTTAGTGACAGATGGCACATTTTGGGTTAGAGGTGCAAGATGCAAAGATATTTGAAAGTACTAAGACTATTTTGGGGTGCTGCGATCGCATCTGAGTTAGAGTATCGGATTAATTTTTTCGTCGCTACCCTCACCAGTTTGGGAAATCTTGCGGGTAGCCTCTTTGGATTATTCTTGTTTTACCGCACTGGCTATACTTTTAGTGGCTGGTCATGGGAAGCAGCTTTAGTAGTTTTAGGAATTTTTACGTTACTACAAGGATTTTCTGCGACTTTTCTAGCGTCAAATTTGAACCGCATTGTCCGTCATGTTCAAGAAGGCACTTTGGACTTTATATTATTAAAACCTATTCGCAGCCAGTTTTGGCTTTCCACTCATACCCTTTCCCCTTGGGGACTACCGGATCTAATTTTTGGTAGTATTATCATTGGCTATGCAGGTAAACGCCTTGGTGTAGGGATAAACGGCTATCTACTTGGTGTGCTGCCGTTATTGTTCAGCTTTGTGATTTTATACAGCCTGTGGTTTATGCTGGGTTCAATGAGTATTTGGTTTGTCAAAATATACAACGTTACTGAAGTGTTGCGTGGTTTATTGGAAGCTGGACGATATCCCATTGCAGCATATCCCACTGCTTACCGTTTTTTCTTCACCTTTGTGATGCCAGTAGCTTTTTTAACTACTGTACCAGCCCAAGCGCTGTTGGGTCAGAGTGAAATTAGCTGGTTGATAGGTGCAGCAATATTAGCAGTAGTGCTGTTTTTTGTTTCTACTTGGTTTTGGCGGTTTGCGTTGCGGTTTTATACTAGTGCTTCGAGCTAAAGAGATATGAAAAGTAATCAAATCCCGCCAGGAAGCTTTGGTATACCTATATTAGGTGAAACACTGTCCTTTGTTTTCGACCCCGATTTTGCCAAAAAGCGCTATCGCCAGTATGGTTCTATCTACAAAACCCATCTTCTTGGCAGACCAACTGTGGTAATGGCAGGGCCGGAGGCATTAGAATTCGTTTTATCAACCCAGATGGAGAATTTTTCTTGGCGGGAGGGATGGCCGAATAATTTCAAGACATTACTGGGTGAATCGCTTTTTCTCCAAGATGGAGAGGAACACCGCAGAAACCGCCGCTTGATGATGCCGGCGTTGCATGGCCCAGCATTAGCGAGTTATGCCTCCACAATGGAAGATATTACGCGCGGCTATCTCCAAAAGTGGGAGAAAAAACAGGAGTTTACTTGGTTCCAAGAATTTAAACAGCTGACATTTGATATTGCCAGTCAATTGTTGTTGGGTACGCGTCCTGGGCCGGAATGTGTACGCCTCAGTCAGTTATTTACAACTCTGACGAATGGGCTGTTTGCTATTAATCCGTTGCCATTACCATTTACGACATTTGGTAAAGCTATAGCCGCTCGTAATGAAATTTTAGAGCATCTAACTCAAGTCGTCAGAGAACGTCAGCAAAACCCAACTCAAGATACCATTAGCTTGTTGATAAAAGCTAAAGATGAAGATGGTAACAGCCTGAGTGAAAAAGAAATCATTGCTCAAGCGGTACTGTTACTCTTCGCTGGACATGAAACTACTACTTCGATGCTGACTTGGTTATGTACAGAGTTAGCCAGTCATCCAGAAGTACTCGAAAAAGCAAGAGTTGAACAATTGCAACTTGCAAGTAAAGGTGATTTGGATTTAGAACAACTGGGGAAAATGCCCTATTTAGAGCAGGTTTTGTGGGAAGTCGAAAGATTGCATCAACCTGTCGGAGGTGGGTTTCGTGGTGTGATTAAAGACTTTGAGTTTAAAGGTTATCACGTTCCTGCTGGTTGGCAGTTGCTTTATTCAATTCTGATAACTCATAGCCTAAAGGAAATCTACCTTGAACCAGAGCGTTTTGATCCAGAGCGTTTCAGCCCCCAGCGCCAAGAACACAAAAAATATCCTTTTAGTTTAGTTGGTTTTGGTGGTGGGCCACGCATCTGTATTGGTATAGCCTTTGCCAAAATGGAAATGAAGATTATTGCTGCTCATCTTCTACGGAATTATCATTGGGAAATATTACCCAATCAAAGTTTAGAAACAGTGTTGGTTCCCAGCAATCGACCTAAAGATGGGTTACGGGTTCGATTTCAAGCTCGGTGAAATGTTTTATGGTATCCCAAATAGACATACATTTGCCTAATGGAGTTTTACAACGCTTGCAAAATGTGAAAGATTTTGTGGGCGGAAGCGTTAACTCTCTAAGTAACTCAGCACAGCAAGTTGGAGAGTCTTTAAAGACAACAGCAACTACAACAACTGATACAGTTACAACAAACTTAGAGCAAACTTGGCAAACTGCTGAGAAATTTAAGAGTACAACATCGGGAGCAGTTAAAGATGCAATGACATCTTCTGTAAGTGATTGGCTGACACAACACCCGATATTTTTTAGGTTAGTTCAAATACTTGGTTGGGCAACTAATCATCCAATTATCAGTGTAGTGATTTTCCTGTTTGCACTTGCTCTTATTTGGAGCATCATCAAAGCAATTGTCCGCTTGATTGAAACAGCTAGTTGGTCAATACTTCAAGTCCCAATAAAATTACTTCTGGCTTTGATTAAAGTTAGTTTTCTATTCTTAGCTAAAGTTGGCAGTTTTGGCATTCAAAAAATTACAGCTACTAAAACAACTGATAGCTTGCCTACTTTACTACCTGAAAACTTTCAACCAAGTAAGCAACAACGATTAGCAGAAATTTCTCATCGCTTGGAAGCAATTCAAAAGGAACAGCATGAGCTTTTACAAGAAGCAGCAGACTTGATTGCTTCAGATACAATTGATATAGAAATATCAAAAATTAAACAGCTAGAAAGCGTTGAATCACATCTTGGCTGAGTTCAGATGTGGAACCGGAGGCGACAATACCGCCTTTTTGCATGGCGTAATAGTAATCAGCCTGACGGACAAAGTGTAAATGTTGCTCTACCAATAAAACCGAAATGCCTGTGGTTTCGACGATGCGACGGACTGCGGCTTCAATTTCGAGGATGATGGAGGGTTGAATGCCTTCGGTGGGTTCATCCAAGACGAGTAATTGAGGTTCTCCCATTAAAGCACGTGCGATCGCTAATTGTTGCTGCTGTCCTCCACTCAAATCACCACCCATCCGCGAAAGCATGGTTTTTAACACCGGGAATAAGCTAAAAACTTCCTCTGGAATTTCTGCTTTCTTTACTGGTTTGCGTCTAGCTTCCAACCCCAGCAGCAGATTTTCTTTGACTGTCAACCGAGGGATAATTTCTCGCCCTTGGGGAACATAACCAATTCCCAACTTTGCCCTTTGGTCAGGGGATTTCGAGTTGATTAATTCTTCAGCTAAGTTAATAGTACCACTGCGGGGTTTGAGTAAACCCATGATTGTTTTGAGTAGAGTTGTTTTACCTACACCATTGCGTCCGATTAGGCAGACCATTTGCCCAGATGGTACGCTTAAATCGACATTGCGGAGAATGTGGCTTTCGCCGTAGTAAACGTTGAGGTTAGAGATTTTTAGCATTTTTTTAGCATTATAGATTACGTAGATATTAAAATTTAACGCAGAGGCACAGAGAGAAAGATAGAGTTGTGATATTTTTGTATCCAGATGGAATTATTCCGATGGGTTTCATAATTGAAGACTAGACCGCTATTTATTCATGCTCACCTAAATGCATAATCATTAAAAAATATTGATGGAAATGTTTTACTTTACAACGAAAATAACATCTGTTAAAGCACTGAAGGTTTGTGGTTTACCAGGATAATTAAAATTCATCTTTAAATCTGATATTTGCTTTGAGCTAAAAGCATCAAGAAAAGTGTTTATCGTCGGTGTTAAAAGGTCTAAGTTCCTTTTAAGTTTCCACGAGCTTGAAAAATCATTCGTATCAATTAATACAAGAAATAAGCGATTTTCTGAGCCAAAACGCATTTCTCCCTGATTCTCATACAACCATTTTGCTAGATTTCTAGGATTCTGTTGAGCTTCGTTAACAATTGCCACATTCTCAGATTTCAACTGATTAAGAACAGATTGAGATGCAATGTCATTTCTATCTCTTAACTTTTCAGTAATTTCATAATATATATTGGAAGTTTTTGCTGTTTTATCAAATTTAATTGAAAGCTCCTTTGCTTTTTTCTTTAAAAAAGTAAGTTCAACAGGAAGATTCTTTTCCTTCCTCTTTGATTTTAAATATTCTGATGGGAAATAAGTAACCTTTAAATCAAAAGGTATATTTCTAATGAAAAAATCGACACTCTTAATTTGTCCGACAGTCGGTAAAATAGACGGATGCGATTTAAAGATATGCTCAATTAAAATACTAGACCAATGGTTATACCAACTATTCAATACATATCCTTGAACAACACGATTTATCTCTGTCTCAAACTTAGACATCAATATTTCATAAGATATTATATCTTTCGTTTTCACATAATGGCTTACCAAGTATTTATCCAGTGAATTTTGATAATCACCTCCCCATTCAAATGTTTTTAATTTATATAATTCAGAAACGAGACTTTCCTTATTTAAGGATTGCAATATTTGTACATTCTTTTCCTTAATATATAAATCTAATTGCTGATGAGATTGAGGTAGATTTGATTGCAAAAGTAGGAATAATTCCTGAAACTGCCCGTTTAAGCTGCTAGTATTTAAGACCAATGAATATTTTTTGACAAATTCTGAAACTAATTCTCCTCTTCTGATTGATTTAATTTTTAACCACAGTTGACCTGTATAATCCGTATTAAATTCTGTTAGATTATCACTTTCATATAATTTTTTCCAATAAGAAAAATCTTTCATAGCAAATCCTTAAACATCTTCTTCTTATGTTGCCGACGCTATTTTGGGTATTGAAGTTGACCAACCTGGTATCTTATTAAGTTCCAGATGAGAATCAATACTACACCCTTTTCGTTTTAGGACGAGGACATAATCTGTTTTCATTCCACCTCTTCTATTATCTTGCACTACTGAGTTTGCAGAATATTCCATAGGGAAAGCCCCAATAAATTGTAAATTAGAATCATTTTCAAGTATTTCTAAGAATTTCCAACTTTCTTTATCGCGGGCATTAAAGTATATTAAAAACATTCCATCATCAGTAAGAATACGACTAGACTCACCTATAAACAATTTCATCTTTTCAATATATTCGGCCTTTTTTTTATTTCTATCTTTAGCGTTGGAAACAATTATTTCTTTCTCAAAGTAAACATTTTTATTTAAAATGGAATTCCATAGTTCACTTAATTCAAGGTAGGGAATTCGATCACTATGCGGTGGGTCAGTACAAATCAATTTTATAGTTTTTTCTGGTATCTTTTGCATTACATCTATGCAATCATCATTAATAATTAATGATCCTTGTCTACTTTTTAAGAGACCACTGATTGATTCATGTCTTGGATATTTATAATCACTAATATCAATTAATGCTTTATAGAGTTTTTTAGCTCTACTCTCAAAACAATTCCAAACATTAATTTCAAAATGTAATTCTGGTCTCCAATAGCCAATCACCCAACTGCCAACCTCAATTTTATTAGAAATTTGATTTTTGATTTTTCCTCGATTGGTGATTGCAAATACCATAGATGACATTTGCCCTGATGAAGAAGTAAGAGTTAATAATAAAGCTTTTTGAATTGCATCTGGAAATAATTTAATTTCATCCATTATTAAATCAATATTATGCAAAGCTCTACGAGTAAATAAATCGTAGATAGACATTTGATTACTTGAATTAATTCTTGAATTTGTAAAAAAAGTGAGTTTTCTAATGTTCCGTATTGAATATTGAGAAAATGACTCAAGTTTTTCTAAATCAAAGCTTGTTGTTTCCATCTCAATTCTACTTCTACCTACCTTTGGCTTCATCCATACCTTTAAAAGTTCACCACTACTCCATAAATAATGCGATGCTATTTCCCGATTTACGGTAAAGTATGTCTCATTTATTTTCTGTTTAATATTTTTTTCAATCTCTTCTAGAGCTGATTGAAATACCGAAGCTTTTGGAAGTTCTAATAAAAAGTTAGTATGTTCAATTGCGAAAGGATTAATATCAATTCCAATAAATCTCCTTTTTTGGTACAAACATTCTCTACTGATAAAACCTGAACCTAAAAATGGATCAATAACTATATCTGACTCATTTGTATAGTTTTGTATAAAAAAAGCAATACTTTCAGTTGGCTTTTTACCCCAGTATTTATGGAAAGAATACATACCTTTATAGGTATCAGGATTGCTAATATCTTTTATGGTCTTTACAGTCATGTCAAACTCTATATCTGAGAACCCTAAATATAGAGTACCATGTCGAGCTTTTGAGATAAAAATTCATTCTTCCTGTTTTCCCAGATATACTTCAACAACACGAGAGTCATTTTGCACTTCCTCAAAATTCCCTTCGCACAGCACCGAACCTTCATGTAACACTGTTACTTTCTTAGCAATTTGGCGCACAAACTCCATATCATGTTCAATTACTAAAATTGAATGACTCTGAGCTAGTGCTAACAGTAATTCACCGATGTTATAAGTTTCTTCATCTGTTAAACCAGCAACAGGTTCATCAACGAGTAATAAATCAGGTGACTGTGCTACTAACATTCCAATTTCTAAACGTTGCTTTTCTCCATGAGAAAGTAAAGCTGCTTTGATATCTGCCTTCGGCGTTAAGCCAATAGTTTCTAATAATTCTTTAATATTATTTTTTTCAGCAGCATTAGAGCTTTCAAACAAAGTAGAAAAAACATTTTTCTTCTTGTTGATGGTAATTTCTAAATTTTCACGGGGCGTTAAATTTAAGTAAATTCGAGGTGTTTGGAACTTGCGCCCAATTCCCAATCGCGCAATTTTATATTCAGGTAAAGAACGCAGGTTTCTTCCTTTAAATAAAACTCGCCCAATAGTTGGTTGCACTTTCCCGGTAATCACATCCAGAAATGTTGTCTTTCCCGCACCATTGGGGCCAATTACTACTCGTAATTCACCCACATCCATACTAAAATTTAGCTGGTTTAAAGCCTTAAAACCGTCAAAACTAACAGTTACGTTTTCAGTTTCCAATATTTTCGCGTTCATGTTGCACTTCGGGGTCTTCTTCCAAGGTGGGATATGTAGAAATTTCTTGACGACGGTTGAAAAAGGAAATATTCTGGCTACGCAACCATCCCACAATGCCGTCAGGAAGCACTGTGACGACTATCAAAAATAGTGCGCCTTGGAAAAATAGCCAGATTTCAGCAAATTGTTCACTTAAAAAAGTGCGGGCATAATTTACTAATAAAGTTCCGACAATTGCGCCGATTAAAGTAGCGCGTCCGCCTACAGCTACCCAAATCACCATTTCAATGGAAAAAGCAATATCCATTGCTCTAGGTGATACAGAACCACTTTGAATGGTGTAAAATGCTCCTGCTATACCTGCGATCGCACCTGAAACTGCAAACACCAGCACCTTAAAATCTGTAGGGTCGTAGCCAGAAAACCTTACCCGACTTTCATCATCACGAATCGCTATCAACAATCTCCCAAAGCGTCCAGTTGTCAACCAGCGACAAATCCCGTAGGTGATTGCGAGAAATACTACCGTTAGGGTATAGAAAACAAACTGCGTTTTGGCATCGCTGACCGTCGCCCCAAACAGAGTTGTAAAATCTATCAGTCCATTTGTACCGTTGAAAAATTGTTGTTGACCGTTAAAGAAGTTGAAAAATACAATAGTTCCTGCTTGAGTCAATATAGAAAAATAAACACCCTTGAGGCGATTACGGAAAACCAAATATCCCAATAATCCCGCCAATAACCCTGGAATTAGTACCACCAAAGCTATTGTCAAAGGAAAAGAATAAAAAGGTTGCCAAAAGGCGGGAAGTTCCGTAACCCCATAAAGACCCATGAAATCAGGCAATTCACCAGTAGGGACTTGGAGTTTCAGGTACATTGCGATCGCATATCCACCCAAACCAAAGAAAATACCATGTCCCAAACTCAATAAACCAGTATACCCCCAAATCAAATCGATACCTAAAGCCACGATCGCCAGCGACAAAAATCGCCCCAACAAATTCAGGCGAAACTCCGACAGCACCAGTGGCATAACAATTATAAGGAAGAGTGCGATCGCAACCACCACCCCCACCTCAATTAATAACCTTCCTCCCCTCTTCCTCATTCTCTGCGTCCTCTGCATCTCTGCGGTTTAAACATCAACAGTACGTCCCTTCTGCGGAAAAATCCCCCCAGGCTTCCACTGTAAAAACACAATAATCAGCGCAAACACCATCACCTTCGCCATACTTGTCGTGGCAAAAAAAGTAAACAAATCAGCCAAAGGTTTAACAGGAGTAAACAACAAAGCCAGAGTCCCAGAACCAATTAAAAAATTAGCCGTCCCAATACCCAAAGCAGCCACAATCGTCCCCGCTAAATTCCCCACACCCCCAACGACAACAACCATAAAAGTATCAATAATATAGTTTTGTCCCGTATTTGGCCCTACAGAACCAAGTAAACTAATGGCACATCCAGCCACACCAGCTAAACCAGAACCCAATGCAAAAGTAATCGCATCAACCTTTTGAGTTGGGATACCCAAACAAGCACTCATACTCCGATTTTGCGTCACAGCCCGAATTCTTAAACCCCAGCTAGAACGCTGTAAAAATAAATAAATTCCCGACACACAGATTATTGTTAAAGCAATGATAAATAACCTAGCAAAGGGAAATTGCACACCACCCAAAGATATCCCCGCTTGTAACCAAGTAGGTGCTGTTACATCCACATTTTGAGCGCCAAACCAAGGTTGAGTCACTGCTAACTTATAAGTTTGACTCAATAAATTGCCTGTTGTGATTGTCACCCCCAGCGATAGTAAAAATATTACCGCCACAATCCAGTTACGAACTCTTCCCAAATCAGTGCGAGAATTTAAAATCCATAAACCTCCAAAAAACAGCAGAGAAAATAAGCCTAGACCAATTACTAATACCCAATTCACGCTGCGAACAAACTGTTGAAAAATCAAACTTACTCCCCAAGTTGCCAAGAGAGTTTCTAGAGGTCGTCCATAGAGATAACGAATCACACCTTTTTCTAGAATTAATCCCACAGCAGCCGTGAAAAGAAAAGCGATAATCAAAGCCAAAAATATATAGACTTCAAACCATACTCCACCCAATTGCTTACAAACATTTTGCACAACAAATGTTGTATAAGCCCCAAACATCATCAACTCTCCATGTGCCATATTGATGACACCCATCAATCCGAAAATAATGGCTAATCCCAATGCAGCAATTAATAATACAGCACCAATACTAATGCCATTAAATACAGCTTCTAAAAAACCTGTTAACACTTTTTCCCCTAAATATCAGCATTATTTAGAATAATCTTATCGTGCGTTACGCGCGCATTTCGAGATTATAATATGAGCAAATAACACACCCTTACCTAAGATGGTGCGTTAGGCTAAAGCCATAACACACCCTACTATTTCTGAGAGTTAGTAATCGGTAATTAATTACGAATTATTTAAATTTTCTTGTACTTACCACCCTTCGCTGGATCAGTCCAATCACAAGCAAATCCTTTAGTCTCTTTTACAAATTGATTCCAAGGAACTGGCTCAACTGGTGCAGGAGTAGCATAGACAATATCAAACAAACCATCTTGCCTAACTTGACCAATCCGCACAATTTTGGAGATGTGATGATTGGCATCCATTGTCACTTTACCTTCAGGCGCATCTAGAGTTTGACCATAAGCCGCAGCACTGACTTTAGCTATGTCTGTAGTTCCAGCTTTTTCTACTGCTTGCTTCCACAAATAAACTGCAATATATGATGCTTCCATTGGGTCATTTGTCACGCGATCTTCACCATACTCTTTCTTGAAAGCGGCAACAAACTTTTTGTTAGCAGGTGTGTCTACTGTTTGAAAATAGTTCCAAGCTGCATAATGACCTTTGAGATACTCTACACCAATTGCTTTGACTTCTTCTTCGGCAATACTGACAGACATAGAGGGATATTTATCTGGTGTCAATCCAGCCCCTTTTAATTGCTTGAAGAAAGCGACATTACTATCACCATTTAGGGTGTTATAAATCACGCCACCATTTGGTAAATTTTGTTTTATTTTCGTAATGATAGGTGTGACTTCTGTATTGCCAAGAGGTAAATAATCTTCACCAACTGTTTTTCCACCTAAAGCTTCTAATTGGGCTTTAATAATTGTGTTAGCAGTGCGGGGAAAAACATAGTCTGAGCCAACTAAAAAGAATTCTTTACCCTTATTTTTTAACAACCAATCAACAGATGGTTCAATTTGTTGATTTGGTGCTGCACCAGTGTAGAAAATATTTTTAGAACACTCTTGCCCTTCATACTGCACAGGATACCAGAGCATGTGATTTTTGCTCTCGAATACTGGTTTGACATTTTTACGACTAGCAGAAGTCCAACAACCAAAAACTACAGAAACTTTATCTTGATCGATTAGCTTAGTTGCCTTTTCTCTAAAAGTATCCCAGTTAGAAGCACCATCTTCGGTAATTGCTTCAATTTGTTTACCTAAGACACCACCAGCAGCATTAATTTCTTTGATTGCTAATTTTTCAGCATCGACAACGCTTTTTTCACTGATGGACATCGTACCACTCAAAGAGTGCAAAATACCTACTTTGATGGTGTTACCAGCAGTAGCAGCAGCTGGTGAAGCAGTAGGAGATGCGACCGTCTCTGTAGCGCTTGGGGGATTATTCGCACAAGCTTTTAGAAAAAAGCTGCTTCCGAAAGTTAAAGAACCGTAGATCAAAAACTTACGTCTGTTAAATTCTCTTCTCATAATCTTTATGAATTTTCCTCTTGATGAATCAACTAACTTAATAGAAAGCTGACAATTTCAAACTTTAAAGTGTGATGATAGTGCGATAGTTTACTAGTAAAAAGTTATCTTGGATACCAAACGCCTGATTTTTGTTACAAAAAAATAACTTTGCAATATCAATATTTGTTAAGCTTAATATTCTTGTCAGCAATAAAAAAATAGCTGGATAATAATCTCATCTTTACTTGAGGGCTTTGCCAAAGGTGGTATTAATTACCAAAGGATTGCTAAAACCGGAGAATAAATGAACGTTCTCAAATCCTGTGATAGTAGGAATCAAGGGTAGGCGATCGCAGATTAAAATCAAGCCATTCGCCTCAACCCTGACTTGGGAGTAAGGCGAAAAGTGAGATTCTCGTGAAATGGGCAGGGGAGGGAACAGAAAGCTTATCTGAACCTTATTTAGAGATAAGGGAGTGAAGGAAAAATGCCCCATTCCCCATACCTACTCAATCTCTTATTCTTCAACCAATGATTCTTCAATCAATGGGCTGCGGAGGTCTTCTACCATTGCTTGAATTTCTGCTGGAGGTGGTGGTGTTAGGCGTGAAACTACTAGGGTGACAGCAAAGTTAATTAGCATACCCAAAGTACCAATTCCTTCGGGAGAAACCCCAAAAAACCAGGGTTGCATACCCCCAAACTTAACGCCGACAATGTAGATTATCGTAAACAGTAAACCCGTCAACATCCCAGCGATCGCACCTTCAGAATTGGTGCGTTTGTCGAAAATCCCCAGAAAAATTACCGGGAAGAAACTAGCAGCAGCTAAACCGAAGGCAAAAGCTACCACCTCACTTACAAATCCTGGTGGATTTACCCCAAAATATCCCGCGAGGACGAGGGAAAAACCCACCATAATCCGCCCGACAAACACCCGTTTTTCTTCTGATGCTGATGAATCTATGATCCGGTAGTAAATATCGTGGGCAATGGAACTGGAAATTACTAGCAACAAACCTGATGCCGTAGACAAGGCAGCTGCCAAACCGCCAGCCGCTACCAACCCAATCACCCACGGAGGTAGGTTAGCTATCTCTGGGGTGGAAAGCACAATGATATCTCGGTCAATCTTGATTTCATTGGTGTCTTTATTTGGTGTTAACTGGAGACGGCCATCTTTATTGATGTCATCAAAAGCCAACAATTTGGTTTTTTCCCACTTGGCCGCCCAGTCTAGCTGCTGCACTTCTGCAACAGTATGATTATGCAGGGAATCAATCAAGTTGTAGCGAGCAAACATCGAGAGGGCTGGAGCCGTTGTATAAAGAATGGCAATAAATAGTAGTGCCCAACCAGCAGAATAGCGGGCTGCACGTACACTTTTTACTGTGTAAAACCGGACAATGATATGGGGTAAGCCAGCCGTGCCTACCATCAAAGCAATGGTTGTGAACAGCACATCTAGCATCGACTTGTTCACAAATGGCTCAGTATACGGCTTAAACCCCAGGTCAACCTGGATTTTATTGAGTTTGTCAGCAATATCACTGAAGGTAAATGCTAGCTGAGGAACAGGATTACCAGTAAGAAACCAGGCGATCGCGATCGCTGGAATCAGGTAAGCAAAAATCAACACACAGTACTGTGCTACCTGTGTCCAGGTAATACCTTTCATCCCCCCCAACACAGAGAAAAAGCCGACGATCACCATCCCGATGATCACGCCTGTATTGATATCTACTTGTAGGAAGCGGCTAAAAACAATGCCCACGCCCCTCATTTGTCCAGCAACGTAGGTGAGGGAGACGAAAATGGCTGCAACTACTGCCACTAAACGGGCGATATTAGAGTAGTAGCGATCGCCTACGAAATCTGGCACTGTATACTTCCCAAATTTCCGTAAGTAGGGAGCCAGTAATAATGCTAGCAGTACATAGCCGCCAGTCCACCCCATTAAATAAATAGAACCGTCGTAACCCAAAAAAGAAATCAGCCCCGCCATTGAAATAAAGGACGCTGCTGACATCCAGTCGGCCGCGGTAGCCGCACCATTAGCAATTGAAGGTATCCCTTGACCTGCTATAAAAAAGTCTTTACTATTTTCGACTCGTGATTGCCAACCAATATAAATGTAGGCGACGAAAGAAAGTCCAACTAATACAATAGTCCAAATTTCAACTGACACGGTTTTTCCTCACTTCCTGATATTGTATTTATGGTCTTGCTTGCTGAGATTGTATTTGCGGTCTAGCTTATCCATTTGGAAGGCATAAATGAAAATCAAGGCCACAAATACCAGGATTGACCCTTGTTGAGCCATCCAAAAGCCAAAGGGTACGCCAAAAAACCGTATTGCATTCAAAGGTTGAACCAACAAAATACTAAAAACTAGGGAAACCAATGCCCAGACAATTAAAAGATTACGAATTAAAGCAGTATTAGCACGCCAATAAGCACGGCGCTGATCTTCATCCATTGTTGTTCATCATCATTGCGTTGGTGCATCAAAATAATACCAATAAGCCGTTAATATCCTGTCTAATGACTGTATTAATTTTTAAATTATTTAGTAAATAATATTTAATTTTGCTGTATAAAATAAACTAAGTAATAGCTGTCTGATAATTAATCTATGGTCAGTGATGAAAAGATATTGGTTCATAAAGCTGAAACATCCAATAAATTATTAATGTTAATAAACTTTTATATACAATATCTTTAATTTAAAATACGTATTATTTGCTAGAAAGTTTTCACATTTAAATGCTATAAATT
>NZ_JACKZS010000545.1 GCF_014222285.1 Nostoc sp. UCD121 | reverse complement strand
GATCTAGGTGAAGATCCTTTTTGATAATCTCATGACCAAAATCCCTTAACGTGAGTTTTCGTTCCACTGAGCGTCAGACCCCGTAGAAAAGATCAAAGGATCTTCTTGAGATCCTTTTTTTCTGCGCGTAATCTGCTGCTTGCAAACAAAAAAACCACCGCTACCAGCGGTGGTTTGTTTGCCGGATCAAGAGCTACCAACTCTTTTTCCGAAGGTAACTGGCTTCAGCAGAGCGCAGATACCAAATACTGTCCTTCTAGTGTAGCCGTAGTTAGGCCACCACTTCAAGAACTCTGTAGCACCGCCTACATACCTCGCTCTGCTAATCCTGTTACCAGTGGCTGCTGCCAGTGGCGATAAGT
>NZ_JACKZS010000093.1 GCF_014222285.1 Nostoc sp. UCD121 | reverse complement strand
GAAAGGGAATGGGGAAGAGGCAAGGGGGCAGGGGGAGCAGGGGAAGAACTATTTATTGATTCTTGAGCCATACCCAATGCCCAATCCCCAATTCCCAATCCCCAATTCCCAATGCCTAATTCCCAATGCCTAATTCCCAATTCCCAATCTAACTATTCAGATACGTATATCTTCTGAGACTCTGCTCGTAAGTTTGCAGTAATCGCTGAGATTCTGCTAGGGTGATACGCTTTTCTTCTAATGCTTTCTCACAACGTTGGCGAATGTTTTCCACCATATCTTCGGAGTCATACTGAACATAGCTTACTACTTCGCTCATTGTGTCACCTTTGACAACGTGTTCAATCTGGTAGCCTTTGGGCGTTAATTGGATGTGAACGGCGTTAGTATCGCCAAATAGGTTGTGCAAATTGCCCATGATTTCTTGGTAGGCTCCATTCAAGAACATCCCTAAATAATAGGGTTCTCCGGGCTTGTAGGTGTGTAGTTCTAAAACTGATTTGACATCGCGCAGGTCAATAAAGCGGTCTATTTTACCATCACTATCGCAGGTTAGGTCTGCTAAAATTCCTCGCCGGATTGGTTCTTCATCCAAACGGTGGATTGGCATGATGGGGAATAGCTGGTCGATCGCCCAGCAATCTGGTGCTGATTGAAACACTGACATATTAACGTAGTAGATGGAAGCCATGATTTTCTCAAGGTCTTCTAGTTCATCGGGTACGTATTCTTGCTGCCTAGTGATGTTGAGAATTTTCTGACAACAAGCCCAGTATAGCCGTTCGGCTTTGGCTCGTTCTCTGAGGCGTAAAATTCCTAAGTTGAAGCGACTGATGGCCTCTTCTTTGAATTGTGCCGCATCGTGATACAACTCTTGGTAATTCTCTTGGTTGATAGATTGATAGCTTTCCCAAAGATAATTAATGATTGGGGATTCTCCCTCTTGTGGAGGTTCTGGTGAATCGAGAGGGACATCGCTGGTACTGAGAACGTCGAAAATCAGCACCGACTGATGGGAAGCGATCGCACGTCCACTTTCGCTAATTAGTGTTGGTACGGTAATTTGGCGCTCTGCACAGGTATCTTTTAACTCTGCCACGATGTCGTTGGCATAGTTCTGCATGTTGTAATTTTTCGACGCATAGAAGTTGGTTTGGGAGCCATCATAATCTACGCCCAAGCCGCCACCAACATCAAGGTATTTCATATCTGCCCCCAGCATCGCCAATTCTACATAAATGCGGCTGGCTTCTTGGATGGCATCTTTAATTACATTGATGGCAGAAATTTGTGAGCCAATGTGGAAGTGCATCAATTGCAAAGAATCGAGCAGGTTAGCTTCCCGTAACTTGTCAACAGCCTCAATGACTTCAGGCATTGTCAAACCAAATTTAGCGCGATCGCCACTAGAGGCTCCCCAACGTCCCATACCTTGGGTACTGAGCTTAGCACGAACACCCAAAATCGGTTTAATACCTAACTGGCGATTGGCATCAATCACCAAATCAACCTCTTCAATCTGTTCTAAGACGATGATTGGTGTTTGCCCTAGCCTTTGGGCTAACATTGCCGTTTCGATGTATTCTCGGTCTTTGTAGCCGTTGCAAACTAACAATGCTCCTGGGGTATCCAAAACAGCCAGAGCAATCATTAATTCTGGCTTGGAACCAGCTTCTAAGCCAAATTGATGTGGTTTGCCAAATTTGACCAAATCTTCAATCAAATGCCGCTCTTGGTTGCATTTGACAGGAAACACACCCCGATATACGCCAGGGTAGTTGTAGCGAGCGATCGCTTTGGCAAAACAAGCATTCAACCGTTCAATCCGGTCTTCCAAAATATCGGAAAAGCGAATCAACATCGGAAGTCCCAAGTTGCGCTGTTTCATGGCGTTGACCAATTCGAACAAGTCTAGGGAACCACCGCGATCGCCCTTTGGTGACACGGTGACGTGACCAGCAGCGCTAATGGAAAAATAGGGTTGTCCCCAACCTTCAATGCGGTACAACGCTTCGCTATCCTCAATTTTCCAGGAGCGAGGTAAAGTTCCTGCGTTAGTACTAGGTGGTAAAAGTTTCTTTTGTTTATGATTTTTCACTTCAGATTTTTGTCCATTGGACGGCACTTGTACCACCTCGTCAGATGTAGCAGTTGACTCAGCACCCATTTCTTCCTAACCTCTGTTTTTCGCCCACGACTTAACAATTTAACGCATTCATTTGGGAACGTATATGCACTCAGGGATAATTTCTGAGATAAACTCTGATTGGTCATTGGTCATTGGTCATTGGTCATTGGTCAAGAGTGCAAAACCCATACTCTTGGACAAATGACAAAGGACAAATGACTAATGACAAGATAAAAACCTTATTAAGCTTTGGGAGATGGCAATGGAGCGTACATTCTTAGCAATTAAGCCAGATGGAGTACAACGGGGATTAGTGGGGGAAATTATCCGTCGCTTTGAAACTAAAGGTTTTACCCTAGTTGGTTTAAAGTTCCTGAAAGTCAGTAAAGAACTGGCTGAACAACACTATGGTGTCCACCGGGAACGTCCCTTTTTTGGTAGTCTAGTCGAATTTATCACTTCTAGCCCAGTGGTAGCGATGGTATGGGAAGGTGATGGTGTCGTTGCATCTGCCAGAAAGATTATTGGTGCCACAAACCCCTTAACATCTGAACCGGGAACAATTCGCGGTGATTTTGGCATCAATATTGGTCGCAACTTGATTCACGGTTCTGATGCTCCAGAAACCGCACAACAGGAAATAGCCCTATGGTTTAAAGATGAAGAATTAGTCAATTGGCAACCACACATAACCCCTTGGTTGCACGAGTAAAACATTAGGGAGTGGGGAATTGGGCATTGGGCATTGATTATTTCTCCCCTATTCCCCATTCCCTATTCTTACTTCGAGACTTCGCTATTTTCTGGTTCTAATTCGGGCACTTCAGTGCTAACACGTTTGGAAAATCCCCAGCCTAAAATCAGGAAGATAGCAGTAATCATGATCCATTCTGGTGGAACTAAATTATCGTTCACCACTTTTAACAACAAGCGCAAGCCCACGAACGCTACAGTTACATAGCCTGCGTCTTCTAGGTTTTCGTATTCGTCTAGCCAACGGATAAACAATCCCGCCATGAATCGCAGCGTAATAATGCCAATTGTTGCACCCGTCAGCACTAGCCATTTTTCTTGAGAAACTGCGATCGCAGTTGTCACGCTATCCAAAGAAAATGCCAAATCTGTAAATGCAATCACAGGTATCGCTTGCAACAATGAATTAAAACGCGGCCCGTGATGGTGATCGTCCTTAGATTCTTCCGAGGTAAAGTGTTGAAATACCAACCACAGCAGATAAGCAGCGCCCAATAATTCAAATTGCCAGAATTGTTGCACCCAAGTGGCAGTCAGAATCAGGCTGATTCGCAGCACATAAGCAACGACTAAACCAAAGTTGAGGGCTTTACGCTCAAGTTCCTTGTCTTCCAACCCTTTTGCGATCGCAGCCAGAGCGATCGCATTGTCGGCAGATAACAGCGCCTCTAAAGCCACCAGGATCAGCAGAACTATAAGGGCTTCAAGGCTGAAATGAAAGTCGAGGTAATCAAAAATTCGGTCTAGCATTCCGGGTTTCTCAAGCAGAAAAAATTAAAATTTGACAAGATTCAGAGATTTATATATTAAAAAGCGCAATAAATTGTCACTCTAATTCAGCTTAACGTGCTTATGGTGCATTTTGAAGGGGGTTGGATCGATGCGATCGCCGTGCGAGTGGGGTAATTTGCGTATAAGTCAATACATCTAAGGTTTTAACATTTAACTTAGTGCGATCGCAATGGACTCTAATCAGTTCGCATCTAAAATTAAAATATGACAACAAAAATATGGTAAGAGTTTATGGATAACACACTTCTACAACGCATCACTCATAATCCAAATATCTGCCACGGTAAACCCTGCATTCGAGGACTTCGTTATCCAGTTGAGTTTATTTTGGAACTGCTCAGTTCTGGCATGACTACTGAAGAAATATTGGCAGATTATGACGATTTAGAATCTAAAGATATTTTGGCTGTCTTGTTATTTGCCGCTCGACTCAGCCAAGTCAAAAGCATTCATCGAATTGCCTCATGAAATTTCTTGTCGATGCTCAGTTACCAGTTCGTCTTGCCCGTTTTCTCAAAACTTCAGGTTATGACACGATCCACACCAGAGACTTACCACGGGAAAATGCTACGCCAGATAATGAGATTAATACCGTATCAATATCAATTCAACAAAATAGAATTTTAATTACCAAAGATGTGGATTTTGTCAACTCTTTTTTAACGGTTCAAGAACCTTATAAACTACTTTTAATCACAACAGGCAATATCAATAACTCAGAATTGGAATCCCTATTTATAGCTAACTTCCAATCTGTAGTTGAATTGTTTAAGCAGCATTCCTATATTGAAATAAATCGAGACACCATTATTGTGCATCAGTAGTCTCTATAAAATTTCTAACATCACACTTGTAGCGCTGTTTGAAGTTCCTCTCGAATTCCTCGGAAAGTAGCAGCAGCTTGCACTGCACTTGCTTCAAAAGCACTTCGCTGGGCTGTCATTCCTTGGATAACCTGAGTTCGGGATAAGAAATCCTCAAAAGCCTTGAATTATCGTTGTTCGGTCTAAAGCTCTGTTTTATCTATTGTCAATAAGACATATTGCTGAGATTAGTTTCATTTGTGAACCTTATTGACAAAATGATTCCACTTTTATCCCTGCTTTGACCAATTCCAGTTTTATTCAATCCTGACAGAATAAGCTTTTTAGCTTCTGGCTTAACCCGAACTCAGGTTTGGATACTTTGGTCTACGGCTCTATTAATTTCGTCGGCTGTTTGTTGTAAAACACCTTTTGTATCTGTTTGAAATTGATTGAGAGTGTCTCCCAAATTCTTAGCAAATCCTTGGAGTTCGACCAAAGTTTCTTTTTGAAAGTTTTGAATTGTCAAGATGGAACTAGCCAAACTTTGAGATATACCACCCAATTCTCCATGCAGACTCAGCACTTTTATCTAACCGATCTGCAATGGGTTCGAGTACCTGAACTCTCATATCCTTAATGAGTTCTTCTAAAACTCTCTGTCCCTGATTTTCTTGAAGTTGTCGAAGTTGTTGCTGCTCTTTGAAAATTGCTCGTAGCGCTGGTAGGATAGCAGTTTGCACTTGCTCTCCTACAGATTGACCAATAGCTTGGGCTGATAATTGATTTAACCCGTCGAACTGTTCTGCTATGCTCTTACCTACAGATTTACCAATAGCTTCAGCACTCAGTTGGTTTAACCCGGCGAACTGTTCTGCTATGCTTTTACCGACAGATTTACCAATGGCTTCAGCACTCAGTTGGTTTAACCCTGACAATTTATTTCCTACACGGATAAATGCCTCAACTAAATCGCCATTGTTATTGTCTGTTGTTTTTAAGGTTGCGATCGCCTTCAATTTCTGACGCAGACTATCACGCCGCCTCTGCCTTAGCGAATCACACCCAAACAAAACTAGAGTAAACAAGCTACCAGAACCAAGCCCCATCAAGGAAGTGGAAAAAGCTGTTTTCATCCCCACCAGTAATTCTTTACTGGCAGCCATCAATTCTTTGGGATTTTCTGTAGATAAATTAATTCCT
This sequence comes from Nostoc sp. UCD121, assembly GCF_014222285.1. GTDB lineage: Bacteria > Cyanobacteriota > Cyanobacteriia > Cyanobacteriales > Nostocaceae > Nostoc. The sequence continues at coordinate 22,922 of NZ_JACKZS010000093.1, read as the reverse complement.
TGCAGTCCCTGCTGGATACCGTAAAAGGTTCCTAAAACGCCAATGGCAGTACACAAGGTTGTCACAAAGCGCAGGGAACTACGAGGTATGGGATGGGCTAAGACAGATGGATATTTTATCAGTATGAAATTACCATCTTGTTGTTTGAATCTACTAAAGTCATCGGTTCCTAGATGCTCTTTTAACCAGGGACGAACTTTGTCTAAAAGCTTTACATTTTTACGCATTTACATTCTGGCTGGACAAAGCTTTGAAGTAGAAATATTGCCAAATGTGAGGGTAAGATATTTATGACTAAGGCAAATTTTCAAGGGATGACTAAACAAGAGTTAAGAGCTTATGTGTTGGAACATCGAGATGATCAAGAAGCTTTTTATGCATTAACGGATAAACTTAGAGAAGAACCAGGGATTGAAATTACCTCAACAGAGCAGATGCATGAGCTAATTGAAGCAAAGTTAGATGAGGCTGATGCAAGAGATGCTTATAAGGTACTAGAGGAAATTGCAGGGCTGGGGACAACGCCCTTTAAAGATATTAAAAGGGAGCTAGGAATATGAGCTACCAAGTAGTATTAGCACCTTCATCTGTGCAGACAATTACACAATTGGACTCAGTAGTGCAACAACGACTAGCACAAAAGTTAGAGGAATTAGCATTAAATCCACTTCCAGAAGACGCTCACTCATTGAAGGATACTGAACGTTTGTATAAGGTTCGTTTGGGTGAATACCGCATTATTTACCAGATTCAGGAGCAACCCTTACTACTAACAGTGATAAAGATTGCACATCTCAAAGATTATTAAAGCTTATCTCGAAAAGCGATCGCTTATATTCCAGCCAATCGCAACCAAAATAAAACTTCAAAATTTACTTTACCACTACGCAACTCAAAATCTTACAAAATCTCTGTCAACTTTACCACCAGAGTATTTGCTAAATCCAATAACCTGATATCATCTGTATTAATACTATGTCCTTCACCAGCTAACAGATTTCTCACAGCAGATAACCTGTCATTGGTTTCAGAAATTCTCCAATATTCTTCTAAGTTTACTGCAAAATCAAATAGTGATCGCTCACCTAAATACTCTCTTACGTTCACAGCTACACTATCATGACTTACCAAAAATTCTTTAATAGCATCTAACTGAGAATTACCTAAAATTTCGTCATGTCCCCACGTCTCTAGCCAGTCTCCATCTACATCTTCAACGTAAAAATTTACAAAATTAACTCCGTAAGTTAGCCAGTTCTGCTGCATTTGTCGCGCTGTTGCTAAAGCTTCAGCAAATGTATCCACTTGATTGTTGCAGTGAGTTTCTCTTTTATTAGCCATAAAAGCTGTAATTAGCACGTAAGTATGTAGGCTGAACACAAACCGGAAATATCAAATTCCTTAAAGTTCACGAAAATTTTAAATATTTGCCACCAGAAAGGTAATCACTGTTATACAGGGCCACGTTGACTAACTGGTTGACAAAATTAGCATCCTTGGGATTGTAACTTAAGAACAATCCTCTCTCTATTTCCCACGATCGCAGTGTATTTTGCCAAGCTTGATACTTTTGGTAATTAAGTTCTTCAGAGACACTAGTAACTTGAATGCAAAGGGGTTGATTGTTACGACTACTAACGATTAGGTCTGTTGCCATAGAGAGGTCGGCGATATAACGCTGCCAAAAACTACCTTCTCGACTTACAACATCTTGAGCTATTGACTTAATGATATCATCATCAACCTGATTAAATTCGCCTGCCATCAATTTTTGTTTCCAAATATAAAACTTGGAGTCACTTGCATTAATCCATCTAGGAAATAGATAACCATACCAATATCTCTCAATCGGTGTCATCAACTCAAATTTTGCTTTCTGTTCTTCTTCCGAAGGTAAGGATTTGATTATCAGCCAAATGGTAGAATCCGTAATTACCTCTAAGAGAAATGCAATCACAAATGGTTTTGCAGTCAGGGAACCTGGCTTGATATTTTTTACCCAACGATTGATTTCCTCTAATCTTCTCGCCAAATTATGATCTACCGAGGAGGCTTGCTCAATGAGGGACTTTAGCTTATCCTTAATCTCTGTTGCTTGCAAACGAGGCCCTACTTTCAGAAGATAACGCTTTTTTACACACTAATAACTAAATCTTAACTTGAAAGTGTACTTAATTAATTTCCTGATGTCATCAAATATTCTCTAGGTCGATGCCCTTTGTGCGTAATACCTCCCGCAATCGAGCGAGTTCTTGCTCTGCTTGTTGGGCGCGTTCTTCTGACTGTTGGGCACGTTCTTCTGCTTGTTGGGCACGTAAACGTTCTTGTTCAGCTAACTCTTCTGATGATAATATTAATTGATTTTCAGTAGTGAATAATCTTAATTTACCTTCATAAACTCCCAAATAAAGTTCTAACTGCTGACTCCACAAACTTCCATCAGTAGTTACTTGGATTTCTTGATACTTGCCATCAACTAAATGAAATCCCTGAAGTTCCATTGTTACAGGGTCAAACCAGAAATAATCTGGTGTACGGAAGGTATCTTGATAAACTTGTTTTTTTAACCCTTTATCAACTGCTGTCGTTGAACTTGACAAAATTTCCACAATCACGTTTGGATATTTGCCGTCTTCTTGCCAAACTACCCAACTCTTACGGTCTTTTTTCTGAGTCCCCAAAACTACAAAAAAGCCTGGGCCACGAAAATATTCTGATTTTTTCTGGTTAGGACTGTAGTAAATCGTCAAGTTGCCAGAAGCATAGAAATCTTGCCTTTTTCGCCACCATAATTTAAGTATGCGAATCAGTAAATCGATTTGGTCGCGGTGGAAATCGCTTTCCAAGGGTGGCTCGTCACTCAGTATATCACCAGGAGGAAAAATCACTTCGTCTTCTGAAATACCATTAGAGATCAATTCGCGGGTAGCAGGTTCAGGCATCAGCGATCACTCCGCAATTTATTTACTGGAAACTTGGTAACTTGCAGATGGCTTTGAAAACTTGCAATAACTCTATTGCATCTGGAGACTGACTCAAATTTAATAATGGCATTAACTCATAAGTTGACTGGTTGTCATGTCTTAGATAAACAAATTGATAAAGCTGTCCATTAGTTACCAAACCCCAAACTGATGGTTGTTGATCTAAACTCTTAAAAGCATAAGTGAGTAATTGAGGTAAACCCTCAATCACATTGACCGAACTATTTTTTGTTTCAATTACTAGAACCCAAAATGGCGGTGCAATATTACTTTGAGGACTGTTGATTGCTAAAATATCCATCCGTCCGGTAATTCTTCTGTCTTCATCTTCAACTGCGATCGCAATGCTATCTTCCATTGTCAACCGAATCGGCACATCGTAAAACCCTGCTAACCGCATTAGTGGCGCAATTGTTAAAAATTTGACTAACCCTTCAGAAATTTTACCTGCGCTCAAATAACGATCAAAGTCGTCTCTGATTCGTAATAAATCCTGCTGTTCAAAGTCAGAGAGTGTTTCTAGCCTTAAGAAATCTGTAAATGAAGCATTTGAAAGCTTATCTAGTTTGAGAAGACGATGAACATCATTGAGAGATAGGCTGCTAGCTTCGACGGTTAGCGTCATAGTTTCAGGCGTTGTTTGTCAAGACTACTTATATTTTGCAACATTCATAGTAGATAGCCTGCAATGTAACGTCTTTACATTTCTCGAACGCTTGGTTTTCGTAGATGAAAATAAATGTAAACTAAATAACTCGGCAATTTCTACCTAGCTTAACGAAAATCTAAACACCGTCTAGCACAACTGGGCTAAGAATAGTTTTTAGTAATAATAGCGATCGCACTCATAACTAACCATGTCTGAACCAAATATCGAATCAATCCTCCAAGAGAATCGCCTCTTCCATCCTCCTAGCGAATTCTCACAGAATGCCCATATTAAAAGCCTGGAAGACTATCAGCGTCTCTATGATCAAGCCAAAGCCGATCCGCAGCAATTTTGGGCAGATTTGGCTGGAACAGAATTAGAGTGGTTCCAAAAATGGGACACGGTGCTAGATTGGCAACCGCCTTTTGCGAAGTGGTTTGTTGGCGGTAAGATGAATATTTCTTACAACTGCCTTGACAGACATCTCACTACTTGGCGCAAAAATAAAGCAGCCTTGATTTGGGAAGGAGAACCAGGAGATTCTCGTACCCTGACTTATGCCCAACTGCACCGGGAAGTTTGTCAGTTTGCCAATGTATTGAAGCAACTGGGTGTCCAAAAAGGCGATCGCGTTGGAATCTATATGCCGATGATTCCGGAAGCTGCGATCGCAATGTTAGCCTGTGCCAGAATTGGCGCACCCCACGGCGTAGTATTTGGTGGTTTTAGTGCCGAAGCTTTGCGCGATCGCTTAATTGATGCTCAAGCTAAATTGGTAATCACGGCTGATGGTGGTTGGCGCAAAGATGCGATCGTTCCTCTCAAAGAACAAGTAGATAAAGCCTTAGCTGATGGTGCTGTTCCCAGCGTTGAAAATGTCCTAGTTGTCAAGCGCACCGGACAAGAAACATATATGCAGTTAGGCGGACGTGATCATTGGTGGCATGATTTGCAAAAAGGAGTATCAGCCGATTGCCCCGCCGAACCGATGGACAGCGAAGATATGCTGTTTGTCCTCTACACTTCTGGTAGCACCGGCAAACCGAAAGGCGTAGTGCATACAACTGCGGGTTATAACTTATATACCCATATCACCACCAAGTGGATATTCGATCTCCAAGACACAGATGTATATTGGTGTACCGCCGATGTCGGCTGGATTACGGGACATAGTTACATTGTCTACGGCCCACTTTCCAATGGGGCAACGACAGTAATGTATGAAGGTGCGCCTCGTGCTTCTAATCCTGGCTGTTTCTGGGATGTAATTGAAAAATACGGCGTTAATATTTTTTATACTGCACCTACGGCAATTCGGGCATTTATTAAGATGGGCGAACACCATCCCAACGCGCGAAACTTGTCTTCGTTGCGTTTGCTAGGAACCGTTGGTGAACCGATTAACCCAGAAGCTTGGATGTGGTATCAGAAAATAATTGGTGGCGATCGCTGTCCAATTGTTGATACTTGGTGGCAAACGGAAACCGGCGGTATTATGATTACACCGCTACCAGGAGCAATCCCTACTAAACCAGGTTCCGCAACTCTTCCCTTCCCAGGAATTATTGCAGATGTCGTGGACTTGGAAGGAAACACTGTACCCAATAACGAAGGCGGTTATCTGGCGGTACGCCATCCGTGGCCAGGAATGATGCGGACAGTCTACGGCGATCCAGAACGCTTCCGCCGCACTTATTGGGAACACATTCCACCCCAAGATGGTAACTATACTTACTTTGCTGGTGATGGCGCTAGACAAGATGAAGATGGTTACTTCTGGGTCATGGGTCGTGTAGATGACGTACTGAATGTCTCAGGGCATCGCCTTGGTACAATGGAAGTAGAATCAGCCTTAGTTTCTCATCCAGCCGTTGCAGAAGCGGCGGTAGTGGGTAAACCTGATGAACTTAAGGGTGAAGAAGTAGTTGCTTTTGTGACTTTAGAAGGCACTTATCAGGGAAGTGAGGAACTGAGTAAAGAACTCAAGCTACACGTCGTCAAAGAAATTGGTGCGATCGCACGTCCGGGAGAAATTCGCTTTACCGACGCTTTGCCCAAAACGCGATCGGGTAAAATTATGCGCCGCTTATTGCGGAATCTAGCTGCTGGACAAGAGATATCTGGTGATACTTCAACATTAGAAGATAGAAGCGTGTTGGATAAATTGCGGGAAGGTACGTAAATCATTCAATTAACCTTGTAGGGATGCACAGATGTGCGTTCCTACTTGTGGTGTATTTCACCTAACGCATCCACATTTTATGATGGACATAAGAACATTATTGAGGCATTGAGGGCGATGAAGCTGAAGAGCAAACCCAAATCAGCATTTGTTCAACCTTTTAGCTGCATGATGCTGAGTATCCTAACTGTAATTAGTTTATCACCATTAGCGTTAGCGGTTTCTGGAAAAGTTTCTTTGCATCTGCCAGAACAGAATGCACAGAGACAACCACAAAAACTAGCCCAGTTTTCAGATACAGGGCCATCAGAGCGATCGCAGATGCTGCAACAAGCCAATGCTTTATTTAATCAGGGAGACTTAATAGGTGCAGAGGAAAATTTCCGCAAGTTAATTAAAAAATTCCCAGACGATGCCTTTGGACACTTTCAACTAGGAAATGTGCTTTTTCGGCAAAAGAAACCAGAAGAAGCAATTAAGGCATATCAAGAAGCCATTCGTCTCCAGTCAAAATACGCTTTAGCTTATAATGCGATCGGTATGGTTTACGCTAGCCAAAGTCGCTGGGAAGAAGCCATGACTGAATATAAAAAAGCTCTAGAAATCAATCCTAATTATGGCGAGGCTCTGACTAATTTTGCATTGGTATTGTGGCAAACAAATAAAAAAGATGAAGCACTATCTTCTTTAGAAAAAGCTTTAAATATTTTCAAACAACAGAATAGAGGTGAAAAAGTTAACCAAGTAGAACGACTCTTGAAAGAGATCAAAACTGCTGATGATCCTAGTGTTTCATGAAAATCATATCGATCGACTTTAAGGAAGCTGTACTAAAACTGCGATCGGATATTATGCGTATATTGCTGCGGAATTTGGCATCTGGTTTGTAATTCTTTGGGGTGGGATAGCCCGCCCTGTAAAAAGTATCCAAACAGAATAATTGTATTGTAATGAATGAAATATTTCTGTTAGCTAGAGAACCTGTAAGAGTGATTTTTCACATGGACAGAAGAATACACAAGGGTAATCTGGGAAGTTCGGAAAATACTGCATGGGCAGGCATAGAATGGGTTTTTGATATACCAACTTATGTAATACCATCTGATTTACGAGCAATAGGTTCTCGTTTTCTATTATCTATAGTTAAGCCGAATGCGAATGATTGTGAGGATATAGAGAATATCCGCAGTAATCGTAATAGTTTTTTCCATATAGAAAGATTGACTTTTGTTATATAAATGGCATCTAACTTAGTCACACGTCTATTCAAAAATAGTAAAATTGCAATCTACAATAAGAATCAGAGAACCCATTGGTTAAAGCCTATGACTTCCTTATCGGCATTAACTTTACCTGACCATACCCAGTTACCAGACTCAGATGGTACATTCGTGAAAACTGGCAAGAGCATCCCCAAAGTATCTTACTTACTGGCTCAATTAAACTTGTCTTAGAAAAACTTCATCCTGATAGTCAATATTGTACTGGGCAAGATTTAGGTATTTACTGGCGATTGACAGATCCTCCTGAGAAAGGGGCTGAAGCACCAGACTGGTTTTATGTACCCAATGTACCGCCGACCCTTGACGGTAAAATGCGGCGTTCTTATGTGCTGTGGAAGGAGTATGTCGCGCCCTTGATTGTATTGGAATTTGTCTCTGGAGATGGTTCAGAAGAACTAGATAACACACCGCCATCTCAAGGTGAAGGTGGAAATGTTGGTAAGTTTTGGGTTTATGAGCAGGCAATTCGAGTGCCTTATTATGGAATTTATGAAGTAGCAAAAGCGCAAGTGGAAATTTACCACCTAGTCGATAATACTTATCAACTAATGAGACCTAATGAACGGGGACATTACTCAATTGCTCCTATGGGGGTAGAGTTAGGAATCTGGCAAGGATTTTATCAGAATGCAGAGTTACCTTGGTTGCGCTGGTGGGATGCACAAGGAAATTTACTGCTAACAGGTGAGGAACGGGCTGAATTTGAGCGACAAAAGCGGGAGAGAATTGTAGAGAAATTACGTACTCTCTCTGCTGAACAACTCAATGCTTTAGGAATTGACCTAGAAATGTTGGATTAGGAAATATTATTATCTACCAATAATATAACTTTGCTAGTTATTAATGTATAATTAATCCCAAGAGTTCAGGGTATTTGTCAAGTATTAAATTACTTGCTGGTACTGCCAAAGCATATTATTATATGTCTAAATCTGCAATCACCATTACCGTCAAATTGTTCGCTGCTTATCAAGAAGCCTTTAAGGTTTCGGAACTGGTGCTGGAATTTCCTAATAGTATGCCAGTCAAAGCAGTATGCGATCGCCTCATAGCCGAACACCCTGAACTCTCCCAATGGCGAGACATCACCCGCTTCGGGATTAATTTAATATTTGTTGAACCAGATACCCTATTACAAGATGGGGATGAAGTCGTATTGATTCCACCAGTTAGCGGCGGTTAGGAAAATAGTTAGGAGTTAGATGTTACAGCAGATTGCAAGTAAGTTCTTATCTCCTGCCCCCTTACCTACTATTCGACTCAGCAGTTACCTTGACTAAATGATCTAACTCTTGTTGCATCTGACTAACAACTAATTCATAACATTCATTGACATAGTGGCGATCGCTAGCTGCTTCTCGACCGTAGCGTTCAAATACAATCGGCGGACAAACCCGTGTGTACATGGGCACAGGTAATGGAATGTTGGGCAACGGGCCAATTGCTAATCCCCAAGGCAATCCGAGATAGATTGGAAAAACTTCTGGATCAATCCCAAGCAGCCAAGGCATTCCCCATTCGTGAAGTTGCTGCACAACTTTGTACAAGTCAGCCAGTACAATCAGCGTATCGTGAGCGCCCCAGGAAATTACAGGTACAATCGGCACATTTTCTCGCAATGCTAACTTGATAAATCCTTGTCGCCCTGCAAAGTAGATTTTGTTACGTAAATTATGCGGTCGAAACACATCTTCGGCTCCACCTGGATAAACCAGCACACTAGCGCCAGAGCGCAACGCAGTGTAGGCCATTTTCGGATGAGCTATGATTGCTCCAGCCTTGGCAGCTAGTTGCGCTAGTGGTTGGCTAACCTGCCAAACCTTGGGATGCATTAAACCATAAACGGGTTTCTTCGTACCAAATCGTTTGAACCAGTCGTACATCACCATTCCCATATCGGGAGCCGCGAGTCCTCCATTATGCGAACCGACAAATAAGACTTTTTCTTGGGATGGAACATTTTCCCAGCCACTAGTTTGCACTTGAAAATAGTACTTATACAAAAAGCCTAATAAAGGCATCAGAGATTCTATGAACTTTGGATCTCGCTCATCCAAAGACCAACCGGGTTTTTTCTTTAAGAGATGTTGCTTTTTTGACATCGATACATTTTAACAAGATCGGAACTTCGGGAGACGCGGCAAGTCTTGAATTAAAACTAAATTAACCTGACTTTCAAGTGCTGTATTGCTTTTGCTTGACTAGCCTAACCCAGAACAGAGCGATCGCTATACCAACCAGAATAAAACAATAGATGTAGCCGAAGTTATCCACAATCCTACCAAATACTGCTGCGCCGATTTATTCCCTGTCCAACAAAAAAGCATAAATAGCAAAACGCCTCTAACTGCGGCTTCCGGGGCTATCCAGCCTACGCAATCTTTATCAAACAGAATTTAGAATGGGTGTAGCCCATTCTAAATTCTAGATTCTTCTTCAACGCCCAGAATGCTCAAGGTTGAATAGTCTTCGCCGACTGGTTAAATAACAAATCTCGTGATTTATCTGGATCAAGTGGTTGAGTTTTCAATGCTTCTGCTTTCTCGTAGGCGCGAATTGTTGCCGGACGAGCTTTTATTGTCTCAAACCAGCGCTTGAGGTGAGGAAAATCCTCTAAATTCTGACTTTGGCGTTCATAGGGCACAATCCAGGGATAAGCAGCAATATCGGCGATGGAATAATCCCCAGCCACAAATTCTCTATCTGCTAGTTGCTTATTCAGTACTCCATATAAGCGTCCTGTCTCATTCACGTAGCGGTTAATGGCATATTCAATTTTTTCGGGAGCATAGGCGCTAAAGTGATGATTTTGTCCTGCCATTGGCCCTAGCCCGCCCATTTGCCAGAACAACCATTCTAAAACTTGAGTGCGTTGGCGTAAATCTTGCGGAATTAATTTCCCGGTTTTTTCTACCAAATATAGCAAGATTGCCCCAGACTCAAATACCGAAATCGGCGCACCTCCATCTACTGGTTCGTTGTCAACGATCGCGGGGATACGATTGTTAGGAGAAATCTTTAAAAATTCGGGCTTAAATTGATCTCCAGCCCCAATATTCACAGGATTTATGGTATATTGCAAGCCGACTTCTTCCAGGAAAATTGTAATTTTATGACCGTTTGGGGTTGTCCAATAATAAAGATCGATCATGGTTATTTGTCCTAAAATTGTGCGATTCTTTTTAAGTGAATGGTGCAGACATCTCTTTTTTTCTGATTTTCTGATAAATCAGAAAAAAAGAGGACAAAAACGGTGAAAACTAAAAGGGATTAGGGATTGAGTCAGAAGTGAAAAATTATGTTCAGGGCTTTAACCCTTCCCAAATTTTGGAATATATTCACAGTTTGAGTACCAATTATCAGAGCGGTGTTCCTCTCTATGAGACGCTGTGCGTAGCAAGATCCCCCACAGGGGTAAGCTATCGCTGCGACCAGTTGAATTGTAACCCCACAACCTAGAATTTCAAATACTTAGAGAGTAACTTATGAGTGAAAAGACAGTCAAATTGATTGAAGGAAACTTATTACCAAAAGGAGATTATGTATCATCAGGATTTTCCACTATCCAGCCAGATTTATATTTTCCCAATATAATTTTAGGAAATAAATATGATTCTTTTTGGCTTTATTTACGGCGGGATATTACTCATAACTGGTATGTGGATAAACGACGGCAAAAGGTAGGATTTGTAAGCAGAGATGAAGCTCATATTTTATACAATACAGCCTTAAAATTTCGGGGGGAAAAAGCTTTAGAAATCGGTTGTTGGATGGGTTGGTCAGCTTGTCACTTGGCTCTAGGAGGGGTGGAGTTAGATGTAATTGATCCGATGCTATCCGAACAATTATTTAATGAAAGCGTTACAGAGTCATTAAAGTCGGCAGGCGTTAAGGAATCTGTGAATCTAATACCAGGATGCAGCCCTGAAACAGTAGAAGAGATAGCAAATAAATTTCAACGTAAATGGTCATTGATATTTATAGATGGTAATCATGAAGCACCAGCTCCGCTCAATGATGCAATTATTTGCGAACAATTTGCAGAAGCAGATGCTTTAGTTTTATTTCATGATTTGGCTTCTCCTGATGTAGGACAAGGCTTGGATTACTTCAGAGACAAAGGATGGAACACAATGGTGTATCAAACTATGCAAATTATGGGAGTTGCATGGCGGGGAAATGTTGAGCCTGTAATACATCAGCCAGATCCTAAAATTAACTGGCCCTTACCTCCACATTTACAAGGTTATTTTGTCAGTGGTTCAATTGAAACTGCGACTGAAGATAAATTTGCAGAAATTCTCAGAGCAGTTCGGCCATTTACTTTATTGAGTGAAAGAAAGTTATTCTCGCTTTATAGTCAGGCCAAACAACTATATTGTTATCTTTTTTGGCTGCCAAAAATGTTACTACAAGCGATCGCTAGAATCAAACCTATCAAGGGCAACTAGTTTTGTATTATAAGCCATGACTGGCGACTGGCTATCTGTCGCTAGTCATGGCTTTCTCTGGATGAAACATAGAGCTTCAATTATATTTTTTCATAGCGGTGATTTGGCGATCGCTGCCCAAACTCTATGGTGAACCTGAAGGATTGGTGTAGGATATTTTGCTTCGAGTAATGCTGCCAATTCTTGGTCAAATACTTCTACCTTTTCTGGTGTTAGGCTAGCTCCCACGCCAGCACTCGCCCGAATTCTTCCCCGCCAAGCTTCGTGTGTATAAGATACAAATACATCGTAAGAAAATGTACGGATTTCTCGGAATCCAACTTCGCCAATATCCTGTAACCACAGGGGATGCAAGCCATTACCGCCGGCCAGATTCCACGCGGGATTATGAGCTTTGATCAGTTGTTCTGTGGCTTCGACGACATTGCCTTTTAAAGGTATCCAATCAAAATGAGCGATTGCAATTGAGCCATTTTTTCTCAATATCCGAGTAACTTCTTGGACAGCGCGGGGACGATCAAACCAATGCCAACATTGTCCAGCAGTGACTACATCAGCACTTGCATCTGGTAACTCGGTATTCTCGGCGGTTGCGGCTCGATAATCTACTTTGATTTGGGTCGATTCGCTTAACTGTCTCGCTTGTTCTAAAAGTGATGCTGATGGATCTATGCCAATTACATAAGCACCTCTATCAGCAAAGCCCCGTGCTAATGTTCCTGTCCCTGTACCAAGGTCAACAATATTCTGTCCTGGTAAACCTATACCATATTCAGACAGTTTGTTGAATAATGAACTGGGAAAGCCAGCACGGTGTTTTGCGTAATCAACAGCAGTTGCACCAAAATCAATTTTCATACCTGCAAAACCATTTTTGTAACAATTGTCTAGGCTAGAACTTCTCTACCCAAGGACGTAGTTCTACTTCATAAGTCCAAGCACTGCGGGGCTGGCGTAAAATACTGAGATAAGTTTGAGCGATCGCATCTGGGTCAAGAGTACTATCAGGATTATCTACTGGATCTTGGCGAACTGCTGAACGAATTGCCCCATCAATCACAAAATGCGCCACATGAATATTCTTTGGTGCTAACTCTCTAGCAATACTCTGAGCTAAACCGCGTAGTGCAAATTTACCCATTGCAAAGGGAGCAGACTGAGCATAACCCTTAATACTCGCTGAGGCTCCAGTAAAAAATATAGCACCACCGCCAAGCTGCAAAAATCTTTTGGTAGCAGCTTGAGCAACGAGAAAGCCACCATAAGCAGTTACATCTAAGGTTTTTGCCACCTCATCAGGGTCTAAATCAATAAGAGGCCCCCGCACCCGAAAACTGGGATTGTAAATAACAACATTCGGGGAACCAATTTTATGATCAATATCAATAAATAATTGTTCTACTTCATTTGGCTTTGAGACATCAGCAGCGAAACTAACTGCGCCAATTTCACTACTTAATTGAGTGAGTTTTTCAATTTGACGAGCCGCTAAAGCTACGGTGAATCCTTCTTTGGCAAATAGGCGGGCTAAAGATGCACTCAGTCCACTACCTGCGCCGACAATTAAAGCTGTTGTTGCCATATTTTAAACCTGTAGTGCTTATTCTGCCTAGCTTAGAGCTTTTCTTAATGCCATTCGATTAAAACATTCATAGATTAAGAATTGAGCGTGACTGAAGATAATTGTGAATCGCCTTTAGTGGGAGTTTGACCAATTTGCAGTACACCAACTGCGGCAATCAGACAGAGAATACCTGATAAGATAAATGCTTGTAAATAGCTACCCGTCCAAGTTCTTAACACTCCGGCTCCGAATGCTGCTGTGGCTGCACCAAGCTGATGTCCTGCGACAATCCAACCGAACATCACGCCGACATTTTCTTTACCAAAAGTATTGGCAACAAGACGGACTGTCGGTGGTACGGTAGCAATCCAATCAAGTCCATAGAAGACGGCGAAAATGGAAAGTCCATAGAAGGAAAAGTTGAAACTGAAGGGTAAGAAAATCAAAGACAAACCCCGCAGTCCGTAGTACCAGCATAATAAGTAGCGATTGTTCCATCTGTCGGATAGCCAACCGGACATAGTAGTTCCAAAAAAATCGAATAGCCCCATGATTGCCAAAAGCCCCGCAGCCTTGACTTCAGGGATACCGTGGTCAATACAAGCGGGGATTAGATGAGTGCCAATTAACCCATTTGTGCTAGCACCACAGATAAAGAAGCTACCAAATAATAGCCAGAAATCGCGCTTACGCATTCCCAGCCAAAGGGCGTTGAGGGTAGAGGCGATGGAATTTGCTCTAGGCTGTGATATTTCTACAGTTTCGCTGTTGTCGCCAAAGGGTCGCAAACCGACATCTGCCGGACGATCGCGCATAAAGGCTGCGATCGCTGGAATAATTAAAAGTGCTGCACCAGTAAGAGCGAGAGCCGCAGTTCGCCAGCCGAAGCGATCGGCTATTGAGGCCAGTATGGGCAAAAACACCAGTTGTCCTGTGGCTGTACTGGCAGTTAAGATGCCGAGAACTAAACCCCGCTTTTCGGAAAACCAGCGATTGACAACAATAGCTCCCAAAACCAGGGCGATAACTCCGCTACCAGAACCGACAACTACACCCCACAGCAAAACTAGCTGCCAAGATGCTGACATTAAAGTAGTTAAACCGACACCAAGAGCAATGACAGCAAGCGAGAACACCATCATCCGGCGAATGCCGATCCGCTCCATAACTGTGGCGGCAAAAGGGCCAATTAATCCATAGAGTACTAAATTAATTGAAATTGCCAAAGATATTGTTGCTCTACTCCAGCCAAACTCCTGTTCGAGAGGCACTATAAAAACTCCAGGAGCAGAACGAATTCCGGCTGCAACAAGCAAGGCTAGGAATGTTAAGCCAGCTACAATCCAGCCATAATGGAACGAACGACGCGCTAGGAAGGAGGGTAGGGACATGGTTGGGGAGGGAGGGGGCAGAGGGCAGGGGAGCAGGTTCAAAAATCATTCACGAGTATAAAAGGCTCGTCGGCGAGTATCAAAGACTCGTTGGCAAGTATAAAAGGCTCGTTGGCGAGTATAAAAGGCTCGTCGGCGAGTATCAAAGACTCGTTGGCGAGTATAAAAGGCTCGTCGGCGAGTATCAAAGACTCGTCGGCGAGTATCAAAGACTCGTTGGCGAGTATAAAAGGCTCGTCAGCGAGTATCAAAGACTCATTCACGAGTATAAAAGACTCGTCGGCGAGTATCAAAGACTCATTCCCAATTCCCAATTCCCAATTTAGAGAAAGCTACCCTGCATAAGGATTCCCGATTCTATCCACAGAGACGTTAGAGGAGAATGGTAAACGACCTGGATTTAAGCGTGGTTCTGCTGCATAGCCAACAGGAACAACAACAGCGATCGCTAAATCTGGATTATCCCCAGCGCCAATCACTTGTTTTACCTGATCCTCAACCCAACCGTTCATAAAACAAGTGGATAATCCCAAACTTTCTGCCGCTAACACCAAATGAGTAGCGGCAATAATGGCATCTTTGATCGCATATTCGCGTCGTTTGTCGCCTAACCCAGCGTGAAATTGTGGGATGGCGCTTTTAAAGTAGTTTACCGTACCTTCATTCCATGCCCCAGTTTCAGTTGCCCGCTCAAAAATTGGGGTTAAGTCTCTTTCGCCAACGGTAGGATCGGCAGCAAAGACGAAGGTTACAGGTGCTTGGACGATTTGCTGTTGATTCCACGATGCTGCTGATAGTGCTGCCTTTTGCGCCTCGTCTTGCACAAGAATAATTTGCCAGTCTTGGATATTAAAGCTACTGGGCGCTGCCACGGTCAATTCTACCAGTTGCTTGAGCAATTCTGGGGCAATGGGGTCTGCTTTAAAAGTTTTAATTGAACGACGTTGAGCGATCGCACTGGGTACGTCTAAAGCTTGAGTTTGGGTGATGGAACTCATGAGATTCTCCTAATAGTTGAGTTTTAACCAAATAATTCGTAATTCCTAATTAGGATACAAATGAATCTATTTATTCATGAAACAAAAATAAAAATTATTCCTTGTTTCCGAACAAAAGTCAGAATTACGAATTAAAAATTACGCCTGAGCTACCGCCTCATTAGCAGTTGACCAAAATGGATAGTCTGTATATCCTTCTTCACCGCCACCATAAAAGGTTGCTTGATTTGCTTCATTTAATGGTGCATTCAAATCCAAGCGTCGGGGTAAATCTGGGTTTGATATAAATAATGTGCCAAAGGCAACTAAATCTGCTGCTTTGTTTGCCAGCACTGCATCGCCTTTTTCACGGGTATAACCACCATTGACGATGAGTGTACCTGTAAAGCGATCGCGGATATGACTGGTGGGTACAATTATCCCGCCATGTCTAATGTCAGCCTCGGTTGCCTCATAAATATGCAGATATGCCAAATTAAATTGGTTCAACGCTTGAGTCGCATAACCGAATGTCTCTAGGGGATTGGAGTCACCGATATCATTAAAAGTCCCACTGGGAGAGAAACGAACCCCAACTCGGTTAGAATCCCACACACTAGTTACCGCCTCTGTCACCTCCAACAAGAATCGGGTGCGATTCTCAATCGAACCGCCATATTTATCTGTACGTTGATTGGTGCGATCGCGGAGAAATTGATCTATTAAATAACCATTAGCTGAGTGAATTTCTACCCCATCAAACCCAGCCGCTAGAGCATTTGCCGCTCCCTGACGGTACTGTTCCACTATCTGCGGTATTTCTGAAGTTTCTAAAGCACGGGGTGTAACATAAGGTTTTGGCCCCTCGTAAGTTGATGCCTCACCTTTAGGAGCAATGGCAGAAGGTGCCACAGGTAAAGCTCCATTTGGTTGTAAGTCAGGATGCGAAATCCTGCCTACGTGCCATAGTTGCAAGAAAATTCTTCCTCCCTCCCGATGTACGGCATCAGTGACTAATTTCCATCCTTCCACTTGTTCTGACGAATGAATTCCTGGTGTAGCAGGATAGCCCTGTCCTTCAGGAGTTACCTGTGCTGCTTCAGAAATAATCAGTCCGGCGGAAGCACGTTGAGCGTAGTAAGTAGCATTAAGTTCGTATGGTACGTTTCCTTCACTGGCTCGGTTTCGGGTTAAGGGTGCCATCACAATCCGATTAGGGAGTTCCAAATTACCTAATTGGTAAGAAGAGAATAAATCTATATCACTAGTCATGTTATTTTGCTCCAATTCAAAATTCAAAGTTCAAAATTCAGAACTCCATAGCTCGGAGATAAGGACGGGGCTATGCTATTCTCATTTGGCCCGCCTCACAATAAATTCTCAGTCTAATCCCGAAAGTCTCTAAAGACCACTAAGAAAAGGTTATTGTCGATTTTAAGGTACTCAAAAACTTTAGTTATGGGCGGTTGATTTCTAAAAAGAAACAGTCTTGAAAACAACAAAAAAGTCTTCCTAATACCCAATTTTGTGTGCAGTTCATTCACTAAACAATCGCTCGAATAACACCACCATCTACCCGCAAAGCTGCACCATTAGTTGCTGAAGCTACAGGACTAGAAAGGTAAATTACGATCGCTGCTACTTCTTCAGGCGTTGCAAAGCGTTTGATTAAGGAACTTGGACGCACATTTTGAAAAAATTCAGCCTCAACTTCATCAGGACTAATACCACGTTCCTGCGCCAGGTTGGTGATAAAACCTTCAACTCCTTCGGAACGAGTTGGCCCTGGTAGAACAGAGTTTACTGTAACTCCAGTCCCCACAGTCATTTCTGCTAGACCTCTGGCAATAGCAAGCTGCGCTGTCTTAGTTGTGCCATAGTGAATCATTTCTACTGGGATCTGAATGGCAGATTCGCTGGAGATAAAGATTATCCGCCCCCAGTTTTGCTCTAGCTGCTTTTGCAGATATTGCCGACTCAAACGGACTCCACTGAGAACGTTAACCTGAAATATGTTTAACCAATCTTCATCTGTAATATCAAAAAAGGTTTTTGGCTCATAAATACCCACATTATTAATGAGGATATCAACGTGAGGAACTTTTTGAAAGATTTCCTCTACCCCTGATGCAGTACTTGTGTCAGCAACAACACCAGAAACTTTCGCTTCAGGTGTACTTTGTTGAATTTTAGCGATCGCTTGGGCTACTCTTTCTTCAGAGCGACCGTTGACAATTACTGATGCGCCTTCTTGAGCTAGCGCAAGGGCTGTCGCCAAACCAATACCTGCGGTTGAGCCACTAACTAGCGCGGATTTACCATGCAATTTCAAGTCCATTTTGCTCTTTCTCCATTAGTTGAAACAGAATTCAGGAGTCAGAAGTCAAGAGTGGGGAAAGACGCGATTAATCGCGTCTGTACAGGAGTCAGGTGTATTCTGACTCCTGTCTCCCTTGATTAGAGAAGACTGCAAACTAAATGCGTCTCATAACAGTACCTAGATTTAAAGATGCTGTGCTAAGGTCTTATTCAAGGTGGTTTTTGGAACTGCCCCTACGACAGTATCGACCTGCCGACCTCCCTTAAAAACCATCAGCGTCGGAATGCTGCGAATTCCATAATGGCTGGCGACAGTAGGATTCTGATCTGTGTTCAGCTTCACAAATTTCACCTGTCCTTCGTATTCCGCAGCAACTTCATCGACTACTGGGCCTACCATCCGACAAGGGCCGCACCACGGGGCCCAAAAGTCTACTAAGACCGGAATTTCACTTTCCAAGACTTCTTGCTTGAATGTGGCTTCTGTGACATTTGTAATGGATGACATAAATTGCCTTCCTAGTTAATTCTATAATTCGATAATATCGAATAATAAAAATATATGCCACTTGATGAGATAATGCAACTATGAGATTTCTTTATCATCCAGATAGAAAAAATATTTCTTTACCGGGAGTGCTGTATGCATTGGGCGATCCAGTACGGTTAGAGATTGTGCGACTGCTGGCGACAGAGGGGGAACAATGCTGTGCCAAGTTTGATTTTGCGATCGCTAAGTCTACTATGTCCAATCATTTTAAGATTTTGCGGGAGTCTGGGATAGTCTTTACACGGAAAGAAGGGACACATCACATCAACATCCTGCGGCGTGAAGATTTAGAGGTGCTGTTTCCAGGGTTGCTGGATGCAGTATTGAAAGCCGCTCAACCATTACCTATTAGTCCTGCGAGTGATAAACAAACAGCTTCAAGGATTTAGGGATGGGGAATGGGGCATTGGGCATTGGGCATTAGATAACGCTACCTGTTTAAGAATCCTTCTTGTTTTTTAATTTGTGTTTCTAAATCAGCAAAAATATCATGTTGTTCAAAAGGGTTCCGCCACCGAAGTAAGCAGAACCCTTCCTAAGTATTTCAAAATCTAAGCATTCAAGAACTGTCATAAACAAACTTGCAACGAGGATTTATTAGGGAATTTAGTAAACTTAAGAAATTTTAAGAGTTGGGATAAACTCTTCCTTTCCAAGCACCGCCGCGCCCTTGCCAGTGACGTAGTGCTGAGTCTAAAGTCATCAGCGTATAGAGAAATGCGATCGCAGGTAAACTAAAAGCTAACCAGGGAGAACATTTATAAAAGCGGATTGTCGGGTAGTAAGCGAAAGTCATTAATAGCCATCCTAATAAACCTGTGAATGCGATCGCCCAATTGCCCCAAACTGCACCTAGAATTACACACACAGGTGGAACTAGATAAATCAAAGGCATTCCCACCAAAGTGCCCAAGAGTATTAATGGCGAATAATTTAGTTGAGTATAGGCAGTACGAGCAACCATATCCCAAATTGCCGCTAGCGAGTCATAAGGACGTAGGCTGCGAGTCAAGCTACTCAATCCTAACCAAATACGCCCTTGACTAGGAATTTTGTTTATTCCCCTTGTCTCCTTGTCCCCTTGTCCCCCACTCTTCTTAACAGCCTGAGCTAGGGCGCAATCGTCAATTAAAGCTTGGCGAATCGCTTGAATACCTCCGATTCGCTCTAAAGCTTCTCGCCTAATCAGAATAGATCCTCCGGCGGCGGCGGCTGTGGGATTGTTGGGATTATTCACCCAGCGAAAGGGATACAGTTTTTGGAAGAAAAACACGAAAGCCGGAATCAAAAGTTTTTCCCAAAAGCTTTCAGACCTGAGTTGTACCATTATAGAAACTAGGTCTAAATCTTCCTGCACCGCTTTAGCAACTAGCCGCCGAAGATTACTAGGATCGTGTTCGATATCTGCGTCGGTCAGTAAAAAATAGTCAGGTGCGAATTTGCTAGCACTTTTTATACCTTGCTCAACTGCCCAAAGTTTACCCGACCAACCAGAAGGCAGTGATTCGCCTGAGATAATATGCAATTGCTGGGGTTTACCTACAGCATGTGCAACCCCTTCGGCAAAATTTGCTGTCCGGTCTGTGCTGCGATCGTCTACCAAAAACACGTTGAAAGAACCAGGATAATCTTGCAGTAGGAGCGATCGCAAGCTGGTTGGTATTAACTCAGCTTCGTTACGCGCTGGAACCACGGCACAAACCGCAGGTAACGATTGTAGTTGAGTTTTTCCCATCTCTAATTGCTGGTCTGTCCGCCAAAATTGTCCCCAAAAACACAGTAATCCTAACCAAATTGTCAATGATAACAGCGTCAATCCTAATACAATTACACCCATGACCTATTGCAAATTCTCAGTGACTCAGACACAATACTATGTCTACCAATAAAGAAAAAAAATTTTTCATAGTATTACGTATTCATAGCTAGTGTTGAGTGTGAGGTTAGATAGTATTTGATGCAAACACAAGACAGGGTAAAAGTCAATCTCGCAGAAGCGATCGCAGCCAGTCAAGAATATTTACTTTCGATTCAAAATCCCGCAGGCTATTGGTGGGCAGAGTTAGAATCTAATGTCACCATCACTGCTGAAGCTGTCCTTTTGCATAAGATTTGGGGAACAGACGAAACCAGACCTTTGCATAAAGTTGAAGCATATCTGCGTCAAGAGCAACGACAGCATGGCGGCTGGGAACTTTTCTACGGTGATGGCGGAGAACTTAGCACTTCAGTTGAAGCTTACATGGCGCTGAGACTGCTAGGTGTACCAGCAAGCGATCCGGCTATGATTCGGGCACAAGCTTTTATTCTCCAACGGGGTGGTATCAGCAAAACTCGGATTTTTACCAAGTTGCACTTAGCCTTGATTGGCTGCTACAACTGGCGCGGTATTCCCTCCCTACCGCCTTGGATAATGTTGTTGCCCAAAGCTTTCCCAGTTAATCTCTACGAGATGTCTAGCTGGGCACGTTCCAGCACTGTACCATTACTGATTGTATGCGATCGCAAACCTGTTTTTATCACCAACCCAACTATCAATCTAGATGAGCTATACGCTGAAGGTATCGATCAAGTCCGGTGGGAATTACCCCAAGCGGGCGATTGGACTGATTTATTCCTCACCCTCGATCAAGGATTCAAGTGGGCAGAAAGCCTAAATTTAGTACCTTTTCGTGAAGAAGGCATCAAAGCCGCCGAAAAATGGATTTTAGAACGCCAAGAAGCTACAGGCGATTGGGGCGGCATTATTCCGGCGATGTTGAATTCAATGCTAGCTTTGCGCTGTCTAGATTATGACCGAAGCGATCCTATTGTGGAACGAGGTTTACAAGCAATTGATAACTTTGCCATTGAAACAGAAAATAGCTATCGGGTACAGCCTTGTATTTCACCCGTGTGGGATACAGCTTGGGCGATGCGTGCTTTGGTAGAATCTGGTTTTGCACCAGATCATCCGGCTGTGGTAAAGGCTGGCGAATGGTTGTTGCAAAAACAAATTTTAGATTACGGTGATTGGGCTGTAAAAAATCGCCAAGGAAAACCAGGGGCTTGGGCGTTTGAGTTTGACAATCGGTTTTATCCCGATGTCGATGACTCGGCGGTGGTGGTGATGGCTTTACATTTGGCGAAACTCCCCAATGAAAAAATTAAGCAGGCTGCGATCGCACGAGCGGTAAACTGGATTGCATCTATGCAATGTAAACCAGGCGGGTGGGCTGCTTTTGATTTGGACAACGATCAAGATTGGCTGAACTCTATCCCCTATGGCGACTTGAAAGCCATGATTGATCCAAACACCGCAGATGTTACGGCTAGAGTCGTAGAAATGCTTGGTGCTTGTGATTTGTCAATTGATAGTGATAATTTGGAGCGATCGCTAACTTATCTTTTACACGAACAAGAAAGCGAAGGCTGTTGGTTTGGTCGTTGGGGTGTAAATTATATCTACGGCACCAGTGGCGTTTTGTCAGCCTTGGCGTTAATTGATCCTCAAAGGCATAAACTCAGTATAGAACGGGGAGCAGCTTGGTTAGTGGGGTGTCAAAACCCAGATGGTGGTTGGGGTGAGACTTGCCGCAGCTATGATGACCCCAGTCTCAAAGGAAAAGGAAATAGTACTGCATCTCAAACCGCTTGGGCTTTAATTGGCCTCTTGGCAGCAGGTGAAGCAACTGGTAAATTAGCTCTTGAGGCTATTGAGCAAGGAATTGGCTATTTAGTTGCAACTCAAAAATCTGATGGTACTTGGTTTGAGGCGGACTTTACAGGGACTGGATTCCCTTGCCATTTTTATCTCAAATATCATCTGTATCAACAATACTTTCCTTTAATCGCGCTAGGTCGCTATCAAGCAGTGATGGGTTCGACGAATCTCTCTCTGTCTTGAACTAAAATTCAAATCTGTCCCTCTTCGAATCGGAAAGGGACAGATTTTACTACACCAAACCTGTATTTGAACCGTCAAACTATAGTACCCGCTTGAAGAAAGTGACTAAATCTTCAATGTTTGGTGTGTGAAGTAAATCTACTACTTCTGTAGCTTTTTCAGAAGGTATATAGTCATCTGGTACACCGATGATTGAAGTTCCCAAGTTTTGGGCTAATTGATACCAAAAACCTAATTTATCATCAGCGTTCATTGAAGCGTACTCTTCATTAGGAATTGCTGTTTCTCCTACTTCATCTTTGTTTAGCAACTGACGCAAAGCGAAAAGCTGTTCTGCCTGTGGCAGGTTTTGAATTTGTGCAACTAAATTCGCAGTGTTTTCATTTGGTACATTATTGAGACAGAGTGACGGAATTTCATCAGAAATTTCAGTATAAAGTAAGGCTAAGACAGTCAAGCGATCGTCTGCATCCAAACCCTGAAATTTTGATATGCTTTGTTCTAAAAAGTTGACGTTTGTAGAAGTCATAAGTACCTCAAAGTAATTACTCCCGGTTCGCCCATTTTAAATTGAGTTAGAAAAAAGCTGAACGATTTAATAGGGGTTCCACCTTATAATACAAATGTACTCTAATTCCGACTTTGTGCGATCGCATAAAAATAGAGTTTTTAGAGCAGGGTGGTAG
>NZ_JACKZS010000544.1 GCF_014222285.1 Nostoc sp. UCD121 | reverse complement strand
ATATAACCAAGCATCGCCCCTCTTTTTATCGCCTCATAACTGTTCTTGACGTGCCATTTACTGTACAAATCGCTGGCATAACGTTTGACTGTACTAACAGAGAGAAACATTTCTTTGGCAATCTGTTCAAAACCTAAACCCTGAGCCAGTAAACGCAGGACTTGTATTTGTCGTTCGGTGGGAGAGTCAAGCAAGTTTTTATCAGCAAAACTAGGGTCAATATATCTATTTTTATCAAGGTTTTTTAACAGTTTTTTAGCCAGCTTAGGGTCAAGTAGACATTCATCAGAGTAAGCTCTCTTGATGGCTAGTTCAATCAATTCTACATCAGCACTTTTGAGCATATAAGAATCAGCCCCATGACGAA
>NZ_JACKZS010000092.1 GCF_014222285.1 Nostoc sp. UCD121 | reverse complement strand
TTAAAAAGATCCTATGCATTGCTATACATGCAAAATTGAATAATAATACTTTTATTTGAATGGTATTTAAAAGTTGCCGCTTTAAATTAAATATTTGTTAATAATCGGGATTCTTGTCTTACATCGAAGTCGATTGTTTACAGATTTAAATATAAATTATATTTGAAAATTTATATTTAAATCTGTGTATGAAAACCTAGAAAATGTTCAACCAGCGTCTCACCTCAAAAGCCAAGCTAGTTTATGTTTATACAATTTCGGGCTTCTATGCTGAGATACTTAATATATATCCTTGCATAGGATTTGATATAAACCCATACACAATCCATATACAATAAAGAATAAATAAATTAAAACAATGGCATCTCCTTAGGGAGTTGGTACATAGAAAATGCAGATAAATAAGCAAATTTCAGATCATAAGCAAAATACTCCCTTAAACACCTTAACTAATATCCTCGATACTCAAGTTATACAGGAATGGAATGATGTTGAATTAGATTATCAGGATTTGTGTATCCACCAAATGTTTGAGATGCAAGTTGAGCGATCGCCTCAGTCCATTGCTGTAATATTTGAAAATACACAACTTACTTATTGGCAGCTAAATCAGCAGGCTAATCAACTAGCACATCACCTACGTGCTTTAGGCGTTGGTCCTGAAGTATTTGTGGGCATTTGCTTAGAGCGCTCCTTGGAGATGATAGTAGGAATACTGGGAATTCTCAAAGCTGGGGGTGCTTACGTGCCTTTAGATCCGGCATATCCCTCAGAGCGTTTAGCTTTCATATTGGAAGACACTCAGACACCAGTATTGTTAACCCAAGAAAAGTTGCTCAAGAACTTGCCCCCGCATCAAGCACAAGTGGTTTGTCTTGATTCAAATTGGCAAGTAAATATTCAAAATAGTCAAGAAAATCCTGTAAATGAAACGACAGACGATAATCTTATCTACGTAATTTACACATCTGGTTCTACAGGACAGCCCAAGGGTGTTATGATACCTCACCGTGGTATCCGCAACCAACTCTACTGGCGGCAAACAACCTTTAGATTAACTCAGGCAGATAAGGCTTTACTGACTATTTCTTTTAGCTTTGACCCCTCAGTGTGGCAGATATTCTGGCCATTATGCTTCGGAGGGCAATTGATCGTGGCTAGCCCTGGTGGACATCAAGACACTGCATACCTTGTGAAAGTCATTACTGAGCAGCAAATCACGGTCTTGGCCTTAGTACCTTCTATACTGCGTGTCTTACTAGAAGAAAAGGGAATTGAGAATTGCTCATTTCTGAGGCATATTACTTGTGGTGGTGAAGCTTTACCTGGCGAACTCATAGAACGCTTTTTTGCCAAACTGGATTTGGACAATGTTCTTCATAATTGCTATGGGCCGACAGAAGCCTCTATTGATACCACTTTCTGGACTTGTCAGCGCGGCACTCATTCTACCATTGCTCCCATAGGTCGCCCCGTGGCCAATGCAGAGATTCACATCCTTGATGAAAATTTACAGCCTGTGCCTGTTGGCGAATCAGGTGAACTGCATATTGGTGGTATTGGTTTGGCACGAGGCTATCTTAACCGTCCAGAATTGACCATAGATAAATTTATTCTAAACCCTTTTAGCTCTGAACCTGGGGCACGTCTATACAAAACTGGGGACTTGGCACGTTACTTGAGCGATGGTAATATCGAGTTTCTTGGTCGCATTGACGACCAAGTTAAAATACGTGGCTTCCGAATTGAATTAGGAGAAATTGCAGCTATATTAGCTCAACATCCGGCACTGACACAGACTTTAGTCATAGCCAGAGAGGATGTTCCTGGGGAAAAGCGACTCGTGGCATATATTGTTGCCCGTCCCGAGCAAATTCCTAGCCAGGCTGAATTGCATCGCTTTTTGGAAACTCGGTTGCCTGAATATATGGTGCCTCGTTTCTTTGTATTTTTGGACACTCTACCATTAAATCCCAACGGTAAAATAGACCGCCGCGCCTTACCTGCACCGGATACATCTGATATTAAGCTGTCAACTAACTTTGTTCTACCTCAGAATTCGACAGAAGAAGTCTTAGCTGGCATTTGGGTGAAAGTTTTGCGTCTGGAACAAGTAGGAATCCACGACAATTTTTTTGAATTGGGGGGGCATTCACTGCTGGCCACTCAAGTGATGTCTAGAGTTCGTCAAGCTTTTCAAATAGAAATACCGTTGCAACTCTTATTTGAGAATCCCACGATCGCTACTTTAGCTCAAGCAATTGCCCAAAACCAAACTCCAGAAAATGATCCCCAAAATCAGACTATTCCCCAAATAACCAATCGGCAATCAGCCCCTCTATCCTTTGCCCAGCAGCGAGTCTGGTTTTTGGAGCAGTTGGAACCTAACAGCCGAGCGTATATCGTCTCCAATGCACAGCGCTTAAAGGGTAAGTTAAATGTGGGTGTATTGCAACAGTCATTAGATGCGATCGTTGTCCATCATGAGGCATTACGAACCAACTTTATTACATCACCTGATGGTAGCCCCATACAAGTAATTGGCACGCCTCGACCAGTAGAACTGAAAATCATCAAGGTAGCAGAAGAGCAAGTAGAATTTTTCCTTAATCAAGAGGTGCAACGTCCCTTCAACTTAGAATCTGACTTGATGCTGCGTGCTACTTTGCTCCAGGTAGACGAACAGGAGCATATACTCTTGTTAATGATGCACCACATCGCTTCAGATGGCTGGTCAATCGGTATTCTCTGGCAGCAGTTAATAGCGCTTTATGAAGCCTTTTTGAGTAGTAAGCCTTCCCCATTAGCAAAATTGCCCATTCAGTATGCGGATTTTGCTGTGTGGCAGCACCAATGGCTATCCGGTGAGGTACTTTCCAGCCAAATTAACTATTGGAAAACCCAGTTAGCAGGTGCTAATACTGTACTGGAATTGCCTACCGACCGACCACGGCCACCAGTGCAAACTTACCAAGGAGCAGCCCAATCTCTGATGCTACCGCAGACTTTGAGTGCATCACTCACAGAACTCTCGCATCAGGAGGGTGTCACTCTATTCATGACATTACTGGCAGCCTTTGGGACAATACTGCACCGCTACACTGGGCAAGAAGATATTCTCATCGGTTCTCCCATTGCCGGACGTAATCGTTCTGAGATTGAAGGGTTAATCGGATTTTTTATTAATACCGTTGTTTTACGGACTGATTTTGCCGAGAACCCCAGTTTTCGTTCAGTGCTAAATCGAGTTCGCCAGATGGCATTAGATGCTTATGCTCATCAAGATATGCCCTTTGAGAAACTGGTAGAAGAACTGCAACCAGAGCGAGATACCAGTCGTAACCCACTGTTTCAAGTGTGGTTTAATATGCTCAACTTAAGGGACATCCAACTGGAACTACCTGGAGTGGCTATCGAACCAGTCTCGATCTTAGAAACAGCTTCTAAGTTCGACTTAACCCTTTACGTTACAGAACAAAATCAAGGAATCCAACTTGATTTAGTTTACAACACCGATCTGTTTACTTCAGAGCGGATGATGGAAATGCTTCATCAATTCCATCACTTGCTGAATCAAATTGTTGCTGCTCCAGATAGCCAAATTAGTTTATATTCCCTGGTAACACCAAAAGCACAACTTTTGCTGCCAGAGCCAAGGGCGGTTTTGCCAGAACCACAGTATGAATTGACGACAACAATGTTTACCTCTTGGGTAAATCGTACCCCAGAGCATTCATCACTTCGTCAGGGATTTCGGAGTTGGAATTATGGGGAATTGGGCAAAATAGCTCAAACCTTAGCACAGGTTATGTTATCTCATGGGGTAGAGCGGGGAGATGTCGTAGCCGTGTATGGAACACGAAGCTTTGGGCTAATTGCCAGTGTGCTTGGCGTACTCTTGAGTGGCGGTGTGCTACTCACCCTCGATCCGAAACTTCCCAGCCAACGCCAGCAGCTGATGCTACAAGAAGCTAAAGCCAAATACATATTATATATTGATGGTCAGCGTCCAGAAGACGAAAAGCTATCGGAGTCTTTAACTATCATCTGTGTCAACCCAGACACAGGAGAAGCCATAAATTCCAAAAAGAGTATTGAAGGAGTAAATCTACCTGAAATTGCTGCCAACGATGCAGCTTATATTTTCTTTACTTCCGGCACTACTGGTATACCCAAAGGGGTGCTGGGGTGCCACAAAGGCTTGGCACATTTTCTGAACTGGCAGCGACAGACCTTTGAAATTAATCAGCAAGACCGCGTTGCTCAATTAACTGGTCTTTCTTTTGATGTCGTCCTCAGAGATATCTTTTTACCTTTGACTAGTGGTGCAACCCTCTGTTTGCCAGAAGAAGGCGATAATCTAGAACCGACGAGAATTCTGCGTTACTTGGAAAATGAGCAAATTTCTGTACTCCACACGGTTCCTTCGCTGGCGCAATTATGGTTAGCCAATGTGCCGTCAGGAGTTTCTTTACGTAACTTACGCTGGTTGTTCTTGGCTGGAGAACCTCTGAAGGAAACACTTGTAGTGCGGTGGCGGGATGCTTTTCCCGAATCTGGTGAAATAGTTAATCTCTACGGGCCGACAGAGACAACTTTAGCAAAGTGTTATTACCGCGTACCTGTTGAGTGTAGCCCTGGTGTACAGCCAGTTGGATTACCCCTGCCGCAAACTCAAGCACTGGTTTTCACACCAAATCACCAACCATGCGGTATCGGTGAACCGGGCGAGATTGTAATTCGAACTCCATTCCGCAGTTTGGGCTATATCAATGCCCATCAAGAAAACCGTTCTCGGTTTGTCAAGAACCCTTTTCGGAACGATCGCCAGGATTGGCTTTATTATACAGGCGATCGCGGATGCTATCGTCCAGATGGCTCTCTAGAAATTCTCGGTCGCCGAGATCATCAAGTCAAGATCCGGGGGATACGCATTGAACCAGGGGAAATTGAAACGGTGTTAGCCCAACACCCAGATGTACTCCAGACTGTAGTCATTGCTCGTGAAGATGATCCTAGCGATCGACGTTTGGTGGCTTATATTATACCTAATCAAGACTCAGCAATTGCAATTACTGATATGCGGGGTTTCCTCTCTACAAAATTGCCACAGTACATGGTACCTTCGGCTTTTGTCGTGCTGGACACCATGCCCTTAACCCCCAACGGCAAGGTAGACCGACGTGCCCTACCAGCACCAGACTTATCGAGGCAAGAGCCAGAAGCCACCTTTATTGCTCCTCGAAATGAAGTGGAACGCCAATTAACACAGATTTGGGAACAAACTTTAGGTGTCCAGCCCATTGGTGTTAGGGATAACTTCTTCGAGCTAGGAGGACATTCCATCCTAGCAGTAAAACTGTTTTGGCAAATTGAAAAGACATTTAGTAAAAACCTGCCACTTGCAATTCTTTTCCAGTCAGGGACTGTAGAAGCTCTAGCCAAAATAATCTCTCAAGAAGAAGATTTAACAACAAACTCGGTTTTAGTAAATAGCTTAAATCAGTCAAAATCTAGCTGGTCATCGCTAGTAGAAATTCAGCCCAACGGCTCCAAGCCACCTTTCTTCTGTATTCACGGGCTGGGTGGAGAAGTCTTATGTTTCCGTGAATTGGCATTACATCTGGGAACAGAACAACCATTTTACGGATTACAACCACGAGGGTTAGATGAAAAACACCCTCTCCATACCCGCATTGAAGATATGGCAGCGCATTACATTCAAGAAATTCAAACCCTTCAACCTCATGGCCCTTATTTTCTCGGAGGTTATTCCTTTGGAGGTACAGTTGCCTTTGAGATGGCTCGGCAACTCCATAAGCAAGGCGAACAAATTGGCATTTTAGTTATGCTTGATAGTTGTCGTATAGGTTATAGCTGGCAGTCATCATTTCTCAAGCGAGTTTTTTTGCATTTAAATAATATTGTTCAACAAGGACCTAACTACCTTTGGCAAAAGGTTGTGAGATGGAGTTATTGGCGTAAGCAAGAACTGCAAAATACATATAACCGTTACTTGGAAAACGTACTTCATGTACCTGAAACTGATAAGCATTTAAAGGTTATAGATACTAACACTCAAGCCCTCAATGACTATATTTTTTCACCTTATCTTGGTCGAGCTATTCTTTTGCGGACAGAGGATAAAAATCGGGACGAAGCTATAGGCGTAGAATACGCTCCTCAATTTGGCTGGGACGAGGTAGTAGTTGGAGGGTTAGATATCCATTACATTCCTGGATCTCACCTTGACATACTTAAAGAACCTCATGTACAAGTGTTAGCTAAAAAATTACAAACTTGCTTAACTCAGGCGCAGTCTCAGATTGCAAAAAATTAATTTGAAATTTTTTGTTAGTTCACTTTCGCACAACTCAGCACAACTGAGTATTTTTGCCATTTCTTGGTCTAAACTTGAGAGAATAATAGAAAAATGCTTGCTAGTGGTAACTAGAGTGAGATAATTATTCTGTGGAACTGGAATATTGGTAAAAATCCAATAACCAAAAGACCTGACCGATTTAAGAATGCGATGAATATTGCTAGTGTCACAGATTGGACAGAGGAATGAATGATTGTGGCACTAAAAGCTGGAATGACTATCGTTGTTAGATTTTAAGTTGGTAAGCAATCCACAATCCACTAATGCTATATAGAAGATTTGGACGCACAGAATTACAGATGCCAGTGTTTTCCTGCGGTGGCATGAGATATCAGTTCAAATGGGAGGATGTTCCCAATCATGAAATTCCTGCTGATAACCAGGCGAATCTGGAAGCGACTATTAGAAGGGCAGTCGAAGTTGGGATTAATCATATTGAAACTGCCCGTGGTTATGGCACTTCCGAAATGCAATTGGGGAGAATATTGCCCAAGTTTCCCCGCGAAAAGTTAATTGTTCAAACTAAAATCAGCCCAAAGGCAGATGCGAAAGAATTTCGGGAGACATTTGAACAATCCTTGAAAAATCTCCAGCTAGATTATGTTGATCTTTTGGGGTTGCACGGCATTAATCATCCTGAGTCGTTAGATGAAAGCATCCGTCCCGGCGGCTGTTTGGAAGTAGCACAGCAGTTGCGAGCAGAGGGAAAAGTTAGATTTATTGGCTTTTCCACACACGGCTCGACAGATATAATCGTGCAGACAATTAATACCAATCAATTTGATTACGTGAACCTGCACTGGTACTACATTAATCAATGGAATTGGGCGGCAATTGAAGCAGCTAAACGCCATGATATGGGGGTGTTTATCATCAGCCCATCTAATAAAGGAGGTTTGTTGTATGAGCCTCCCCAAAAATTAGTAAATCTTTGCGCCCCGTTGAGTCCAATGGTGTTTAATGATTTGTTTTGTTTGAGCCATCAAGAGGTACATACCCTGAGCTTGGGAGCAGCAAAACCACAAGATTTTGACGAACACTTGAAGACTTTAGAATTAATAGATCAGGCATCAGAAATTTTGCCGCCAATTTTAGCAAGGTTGGAAGAAGAAGCGATCGCTACTTTGGGAGAAGATTGGGTAAAATTCTGGGAAACAAATCTACCAACTTACGAGCAAACCCCTGGTGAAGTCAATATTCGGGTGATTTTGTGGCTGCGGAATTTAGCGATCGCCTACGACCTGGTAGATTATGGCAAAATGCGCTACAACCTACTTGGCAATGGCGGCCACTGGTTCCCTGGCAACAAAGCCGACCGCCTAGATGAATTAGACTTGCGGCAATGTCTCGCTCGTCATCCCTACGCCGATAAAATCCCCCAACTTCTAGAACAAGCTCATCAGATGTTGGCAGGTGAAGAGGTCAAACGTCTATCTCGAACTTGATAAATTGCGTAAATCGGGCATTGGCTATTATGGCGTATGGAAAATAATAAACAATAATTATCAATGCCCAATGCTCAATCCTAATCAGCTTTTTTCGTATCTGTTGATTTAACTGCCTTCGGTACGACTAGCACCTTATCAACGCGATTACCATCCATATCCATTACTTCAATTCGCATACTTTGCCATTCAAAATGATCTGCTGCGGCAGGAATACGACCTAAATGGGTAATCACAAAACCGCCTAATGTTTGATAACTGCCGCGTTCCTCAGATTCCCACTCTTCCATACCAAAAAGTTCCAAAAACTCTTCTACAGGCAACATCCCATCCAAAAGCCAGGAACCATCTTCGCGTTGTACAGCTTGTGGTTGATCCTGTCCATCCGTTGAAGGAACGTCACCCACGATTTCACTCATGATGTCGTTGAGAGTAACCAATCCTTGAATTACGCCGTATTCATCCACTACCAGCGCCATGTGAGTGATAGTTTGTTTGAACAATTCCAAAACTTTCAAGCCACGGGTGCTTTCTGGCACAAATACAGGCTGTCGCAATCCGATCGTTAAATCTAGTGGTTCCCCTCGAAAACTCCTGGCTAATAAGTCGGTGACAGGGATAACACCCAGCACATTGTCAAGTCCCCCCTGACAAACTGGATACCGAGAATAAGCACTATCAACCATTTTTTGGCGATTTTCTTCAGCAGAGTCGTCTAAGTCTAGCCAAACAATATCAGGACGGGGTGTCATTAAGTAACTGACAGGGCGATCGCCTAAACGAAAAACTCGCTCTACCATATCCTGTTCGGCTTCCTCAAAAGTTCCCGCCTCAGTGCCTTGCTCAATTAAGATTTTTATTTCTTCTTCAGTGACTTGCGGCTCGGTAGAAGCTGTAATTCCCAGCACTCGCAGGATTAAATCTGTAGAAGCACTTAAGAGATATACCATTGGCGAAGCGATCGCCGATAAGGCACGCATTGGAATAGCTACAGTCGATGCAATTCTTTCTGGGTTGTTTAATGCCAGACGTTTTGGTACTAATTCGCCAACAATGAGTGACAAATAGGTAATGATCAAAACCACTACTCCAAAAGATATCGGTTCACTATAAGGTGCTAAAAAGGGTACAAGTTTTACATAGACTGCCAGTCGGTTGGCAATTGTTGCTCCTCCAAAAGCACCAGTCAGGATACCGATTAGGGAAATACCCACTTGAACAGTTGACAAGAAATGATTTGGAGACTCTGCTAATTTCAATGCTGCCATTGCCTTGGCATCTCCTTGATTGGCAAGCTGCTGTAGCCTGACTTTCCGGGCTGAGACAATCGCCATCTCAGACATAGAAAATACGCCGTTGGCAATAATTAGCACCAAAATGATTAAAATTTCAAAAGTGATGGAGGACATGTTTAAAATTGCCGCTTCTCAGAGCGAATGTAGCTCAATACCTAGTATCTAGTATTAAAGGTGCTTCTATAAAATGCTTTGACTGTATACAAAGTAGTAGTTATAGTTCTTAAGTTTATTAGTTGCTGTAGATTATTCTTCCATCCAAAGAATAAGAAGGCTGTCAACACTTTTAAAATAGTTGACATAAACTGCCTCAAAATTTTCTGACTCACAAAGACTCCCACCGCTAGTAGTACTTATGTCATTTTCTTCTATTGTGCGTGCCTTAGCGCGATCGCCGCTCACCACTGAATTTATTTCTAAGCTAAACCGACAACAAGAATTGCGATTAAATGGCATTTCTCGATTACCCAAGGGTTTGGTCGCTTCGGCATTGGCGCAGTCTCAGGGTAAGAATTTGTTCGTAGTTTGCGCCACCCTGGAAGAAGCTGGACGCGTTTATGCACAACTGGAGGCAATGGGATGGCAAACAGTACATTTTTACCCCACCTCCGAGGCTTCTCCCTACGAACCTTTTGACCCGGAAACTGAGATGAGTTGGGGACAAATGCAGGTATTGGCGGATTTACTCAAGAGTCAAGAGTCATTGGTCATTAGTCATTCGTCATTAGAAACAAACCAAGAACAAATGACAAAGGACAAAGGACAAAGGACAAATTTGGCTATTGTAGCTACTCAAGGGGCGCTGCAACCACATTTACCACCACCAGAAGCTTTTGGGGAATTCTGTCTTACCTTGAAGCGGGGGATGGAATTAGACTTAAATGCTTTCAGTGAGAAAATCACGATTCTGGGGTATGAACGAGTACCTCTGGTGGAAACGGAAGGGCAATGGAGCCGACGGGGTGATATTGTTGATGTTTTCCCAGTTTCATCTGAGTTTCCAGTCAGGTTGGAATGGTTTGGTGATGAAATCGAGCAAATGCGGGAATTTGACCCAGCAACTCAACGTTCGGCACTCGATAAAGTTGATCAGTTAATTCTTACCCCCACTAGCTTTGCTCCTATCGTCATAGCGGCACTCAACAAGAGTAATGAGTTGCGAGTGCTGAGTCCTGAGTTAAATCCTGACTCAGAACTTAGCACTGAAAACTCATCATTGTTGGAGGGTAGTCGTCGCTTTTTGGGGTTGGCTTTTGAGCAACCAGCATCTCTGCTAAATTACCTATCAGAAAATACCTTCATTGCCATTGATGAGCCAGAACAGTGTCATGCTCATAGCGATCGCTGGGTCGAAAATGCTGAGGAACAATGGAGACTGGGGGCTGCGGAAGAGTCTAGCCAAGTACCGAAGATTCATCGGTCATTTGATGAGTGTTTGGCTGACATTGCCAAATTTAAAACACTATATTTATCGGAACTATCAGAGGAAAATAGTGGGATCAATCTTTCTAGTCGCTCACTTCCAGTTACGCCACACCAGTTTGCTAAACTAGCTGAAACTATCCGCCAAGAACGCGATCGCAATTTCTCGATCTGGCTACTTTCTGCTCAACCTTCGCGTTCTGTCTCGCTGTTGCAAGAACATGATTGTCCGGCTCAGTTTATCCCCAATCCCCGCGACTACCAAGCGATAGATAAGCTGCAAATTAACCATATTCCCATAGCCCTAAAATATTCTGGTCTTGCGGAACTCGAAGGTTTTATTCTGCCGACATACCGAATAGTAATCGTTACAGATCGGGAATTTTTTGGACAGCATTCCTTGGCGACTCCCGGCTATATCCGCAAGCGTCACAAAGCTACTTCTAAGCAAGTTGATCCCAATAAGCTGCGTCCAGGCGATTATGTAGTTCATAGAAATCATGGTGTAGGCAAATTTGTCAAGCTGGAAAGTTTGACGATTAATAACGAAACCCGTGATTATTTAGCAGTGCAATATGCTGATGGGTTATTAAGAGTTGCCGCCGATCAAGTGGGTGCTTTATCTCGGTTCCGCGCCGGAGGTGATAAAGCACCGGAACTCAACAGGATGACTGGTAAAGCTTGGGAAAATACCAAGAATAAAGTCCGCAAAGCCATCAGAAAATTGGCGGTGGACTTGTTGAAACTGTATGCAGCGCGATCGCAACAACAAGGTTTTAGCTTTCCCAGTGATATGCCTTGGCAGGAGGAATTGGAAGATTCTTTCCCCTACCAACCCACAACGGATCAACTCAAAGCTGTTCAAGATGTGAAACGTGACATGGAAAGCGATCGCCCAATGGATCGCTTAGTTTGTGGCGATGTCGGTTTTGGAAAGACGGAAGTGGCGATTCGTGCTGTTTTTAAAGCAGTCACCGCCGGTAAACAAGTGGCACTCCTTGCGCCAACGACAATTTTAACACAGCAGCATTACCATACACTCAAAGAACGTTTTGCACCTTACCCCGTGAATGTCGGCTTGCTCAACCGTTTTCGTTCGGCTGAAGAACGCCGCGATATTCAAAAGCGATTGGCAACAGGTGAACTAGATGTAGTTGTTGGTACACAGCAACTTTTGGGTAAAGGCGTGATGTTCCGGGATTTAGGACTGTTGGTGGTGGATGAAGAACAGAGGTTTGGGGTAAACCAGAAAGAAAAAATTAAAAGCCTGAAAACTCAAGTGGACGTGCTTACCCTCTCCGCCACACCCATTCCCCGGACTTTGTATATGTCCTTGTCGGGAATTCGGGAAATGAGTTTAATTACAACGCCACCCCCAACTAGACGAGCGATTAAAACCCATCTGTCACCGATAAATTCTGAAAGTATCCGCAGTGCAATTCGTCAAGAATTAGATAGAGGTGGACAGGTTTTTTATGTAGTTCCGCGAGTGGACGGGATTGAAGAAACCACAGCCAATTTACGAGAAGTGATACCGGGAGCTAGATTTGCGATCGCTCACGGTCAAATGGATGAAAGCGAGTTAGAATCAACCATGCTCACCTTCAGTAATGGCGATGCAGACATCCTTGTTTGTACGACAATTATTGAATCTGGCTTAGATATTCCGCGAGTCAACACCATTTTAATTGAAGATGCTCACCGCTTTGGATTAGCACAACTGTATCAATTACGCGGTCGTGTGGGACGTGCAGGGATACAAGCTCATGCTTGGTTATTTTATCCCAAGCAACGACAATTATCTGATGCGGCACGGCAACGATTACGAGCGATTCAGGAATTTACTCAGTTAGGTTCTGGATATCAGCTAGCGATGCGCGATATGGAAATCAGAGGCGTGGGTAACTTGCTAGGTGCTGAACAATCCGGTCAAATGGATGCCATCGGCTTTGATTTATACATGGAAATGCTGGAAGAAGCAATTCGGGAAATTCGAGGACAAGAAATTCCGAAAGTGGAGGATACCCAGATTGACCTTAACCTGACGGCATTTATCCCAGCAGATTATATTACCGATTTGGATCAAAAGATGAGTGCTTATCGAGCGGTGGCGACAGCTAAATCTAAATCAGAATTAAACCAGATTGCAGCCGAGTGGAGCGATCGCTATGGTACTTTACCTGTCCCTGCAAATCAACTTTTGCGAGTCATGGAACTCAAACAGCTAGCGAAAAAACTCGGATTTAGCCGCATTAAACCAGAACAAAAGCAGCACGTCGTTTTAGAAACGCCGATGGAGGAACCAGCTTGGAATTTGTTGGCGGCGAATTTACCAGACAATCTCAAGACGCGCTTTGTGTATTCTCCAGGTAAAGTGACAGTGCGCGGGTTAGGAGTTTTTAAAGCAGATCAACAATTACAGAATTTGATTGATGCTTTCGGGAGAATGCAGGGTGCGATTCCAGAAGCCGCTGTTATTTGATCAGTAGAAAAAGATTAGTCATCAAGTAAAAACATATCTCAGACTTACTGAGAAGTATTTTAGAGTAAAATAAGGTGTTCAAAGCATAGACAATGACGAGCAGTTGAAAAGAGTGGAAACATGGAAACTACAACTAAAAGGCAAGCGTTAATCAAGGCTATTAATGAACAATTAGAATTGGCTTACGATGATACATTGCAAGAGATTTTATCACTGTTGAAAATCCGTAAGCAGGAAGACGAGTCCGACGAGAGAGACTTTGAAGAGGGATTAAAAGATATTGCAGAAAATGGCACTTTAACTTGGTTAGAACATCAGCAAAAAACTGCATGAGCTACCAAGTAGAAATTTCCAAAAGTGCATCTAAACAACTCAAAAAGTTACCCGTAGATATTCAAGAAAGGCTAGAGAGCAAAATTCAACAATTAGCTCTTGATCCACGCCCTGATGGTGTCGGCAAATTAAAAAATGGTGAAAATCGTTATCGCATCAGAGTCGGCGATTATCGGATTTTGTATCATATTTATGATGATGTCCTAGTCGTAACTGTTGTCAGAGTAGGGCATCGTAGAGGAGTTTATAAAGATGATTGACACTTGAGTAAGTGGGAATTCCAGATCCAGCCCTTTGAGTCTAGTTAGTAGAATTAAAGGAAAACTTATTTACCGAGGTTCTTTCTCCTGTCTCGAATTACCTTTAAATCACTGTTGTTTTTACATCTTTGCTACCTAGCAACTCTCTTAAAAGTCTTCAGGAGCAGACCACTCAAAATCTTCTTCCTGAAGAAGGTTAACGTTTTTCCCGGAAGATTTGATAGACTTTACAAGTTCTTTGATTGAATTTTCTAGCGCTTCATCAATTGAATCTCCGCTTCCTCCAACCCATTTAGGTGAAACATTTCTAGAGTTTCTAACAGCAAGATTTACATGTCCTGAATACTTACCATCAATATCCTGAGTGATTTTTACCCTAAACTGGCAGTTTGGTATGTACTTAACACATCTTACGTAAAATTCAGCAACTACTTTTTCAATACCTTGAATCTCGGCGATCCTAATGTTTTTCCAATTCATAATCAAGATTTCTAATTGGCACCAAAAGATACATAGTGCTATGCGACAGAACAATGCATTGGCTGACAGTTTTAGGTTGGATTGACACCAGCAAACTCAACACTTGCTTCTACTCAAATCCTACGATTTCTGTTATTGAGAGCGATCGCAGCAGCATCTGTTGTTTGAACCGTAACAACTAACATTAATTTGACTAGCCACAGTTAAGAGCAAACAGTTATGGTTATTAGCATATTCTCACAAACTAGCTCAACAAGTGCATGAAAATCAGAGCAATTATTCATTCAGCAGAAGAAGGTGGTTATTGGGCAGAGGTTCCCGCGCTTCCCGGTTGTATTACCGAAGGAGAAACCATAGAAGAAGTGATGGCTAATTTAAAAGATGCTATTGAAGGTTGGCTTGAAGTTGCTAACAGTAGTCGTAATGCAATTGAATCAACAGATCAAGTTGTCGAAATTGCTGTATAAAATCGATTTCCGGCAAGCAACTTTGTAAGATTGTGGAGCAAAAAGGTTGGGTTTTGCAAAGAATTACTGGCAGTCATCATATTTATGCAAACCCGGAATTAGAAAAAATCTTGTCAATTCCTGTTCATCCCAATCAAGATTTGAAAGTTGGAACCTTGAAAGCTTTGATGAAAATAGCCCAGCTATCTGAAGAAGATTTACTTTAATGGAATCGTTTGAGCGTTGATTAGAACGATCGCGCTTTGCTCTCACCCCAAGCGATCGCAATCGCACCCTAAAAACCCCAATAGAGTGCAAGCAGAGATAATTTATAGTATAACTTTCGTAATAATTGACAGCTATGACAGAGCTACTTGAACAAGCGATCGCTAAACTAAAAAATTTACCTGCCAATGAACACAAGATGCGTAGGCGTAGCCCGCCGTAGGCATCGCGGCGATGATTTTGGCAGAACTAGAAGATCAACGCCGTTGGGATGAAGCTTTTGCCCGTTCTCCAGATATGCTTGCCAAACTTGCAACCGAGACAATGTCTGAATACCGTGCAGGTAAAACCCAAGAGTTAGATCCAGATACATTGTGAAGTCACGTATAACCGCTCAGTTTCGTCAAGGGTTTGTTGCTTTCTCAGTTGTAGCGGCACAGTGCGATCGCAAACTCTATTTGGATCAAAAGATGAGCGCTTACCATGAAGTTGAAATTTTCAAATGATTTATAAATATTCAAAAAATACTTCAGGTACTAATCGTAATTCACCAGATTTGAAGCGAGAGATATCCATCCATAACGCTTTATGTTTATGATGTTGTGATTCTGAAAAAATTAGACTTTCCAGTTGATAAAATTTTGAATCAGCAAAGTCACATTGATAAAGCTGAATGATTTCATGACCTTGCCTACCATTAAATGTAAACAGGTTCTCTATACAACCTAGATATTTAATATTCGTTAAGTCTGCCTGAATTTCCTCTTGAAACTCTCGTTCTAAGGCGGCGTGGCTGGTTTCGCCAAAATCAACACCACCGCCTAAAGCCCGATAAAATGTTTCTTGCTTTACGGGATCATAGCCTTCAGAAACAAATATGCGTTCGCCATCCCGAATTAGCCCCAAGGCTATTACCCGAATTTCGCCTGCTTTACTCATTTTTGTAACTAATTATCGTAAATAGACTGAGGACGACTTTCGCTATCCTCAATAGGCCAATCTGGATTTTCGCCACCGATGTACAATTCTTCAATGGTCACGTATTCCTGACTTAGCTGGGTGAGCGCGTTGATTAAAATATCTAATGCGATCGCATCACTGGTTCCTAAGTCAAACCAACAACGCCCCCACTGTCCCTCATATTCAAACTCACCGATGTTGTGCATCAGTGCTAATAGGCTTTTGTCATATCCTTGCTCATCATAATTCATGTAGCTGATATCGAGTCCAGTGTCCTGCACCTGAAGATTTTCTGCATTAAATGCGCCCAATTTCCCCAGATAAAACCAGGAATTGAAAACTTCTTCTACATACTGTTTTTCACGTGCAGAAGGATTTGTACTGAATTTCAGCCAAATCCACATATCAAAAGGATTAATCTCGCGGAACTGAATCTCCATTTTGGTCTAATATCTCAATTACTGTTCTGCAAATAAGCATATCAAAGTAGGGCATGGGGAATTGGGAATTGGGAGTGGGGAATGGGGAATTGGGGCTAAGGATTGTTAAGGCTAGCAGCATTTTTGCGTTCGCTCTCAATTTGTTTGACTAAATCGCTTGGGAGTTGGGATTTTTTAGTTAATGCTTTGTCAAAATTAGCGATCGCTTCCCGAATCATCTGCTGACTTTTTTCTTTTTGCCCCAGTTCTTTCAGGATTTGGGCTTTGAGATAATAAATTTCTGGATTATCGGATGTGGTTTTGATCGCTCGATTGACATACTCTAGTGCCTGTGGATACCTTTTTAAATCCCGGTAAGCAAGAGCAATACCCCGATCCACAAGATACCCAGGAGCAGCATTTTTTTCTAAGCGTCCAATTGCCTGATCGGGACTAGCAAAAGGCAAATTAACCGCCAACAATAAATCCATATAACCCTTGATTAAATTCAGTTCTGGATCGTTGGCAGAAATTGCTTCGGCTTTATCTAAATATTCATAAACTTGCCGTAGCAGACTAAAAGCTTGCGGCACACCGTTGACTGTACCCTCACGGGTAAGAATTACTGCACCTTCTAAAAAATGACCAACCGCAGTGTATAAATTACCACGCAATGGATCGTTGGCAATCAGTTTTTGTCCGGTTTCTAGAGTTTTCTGAGTGTAGGTGTCTAGTTTAGCCCAATCCTTATTTCCGTATGCCAAAGATGCCTTCATCGCATAAGCTAGAGGTTCATTTGGTTCTTTGGATAGCGCTTGTTGCAGATAGCGCTCTGCTGCTGGATAATTGCCCTGTTGGAAAATCGCTTTAAAAGCTGCTTCTGTTTGATCCCCAATTTGATGAGGTTCGCGATCGCGAAACGGATCGCCAGCCAGGGAGGGATTTACCCATAGATTAAGTGCGATTGCCCAAGGGGCAACGCCAAAGGCGAACGCAGCACCAAAAGCAGCCTGAGCAAGGATAGTGAGTCTGTTAGGCACTACTAATCGAGGCGAAGAAAACCTTTTAGTCATTTTAACCCTCAGAATAATTGCGGTTGAAATAGTTGTATGTGTTACTTAGAATGCAAAAAATGATTAATCTTAACTTGCCTCTGCCTCAACCAAATTTTTTTTATATAAAGGTTGACTTTGGTAATTTTTCCATGTTTCCAGGCTCGTCATAGCCATTGTTCCAGCGTGAGTCTGCCACAATGGAGAAAAATTGGATGATTCTTGCTGCTAGATTAAGCTGTTAATCCAGGTAATGCATTATAAATTTTTCCAGAATTTTCCAGGTACTCTCAGTGTAGCTAATCAGTAATTTGCTGACTTTTTGGTAATCTTAACAAATGCTCTATCTCCGAAATGTAAATTATCACCCCACAGCGTGTCCAACAGCGATTCTTAAATCGATCAACTTGGAATTAGCACCCCAGCAGCTAGGTCTGATTATTGGCCCCAGTGGTTCGGGAAAAAGTACTTTACTAGAAATTTTGTCAGGGCTAGCCGAACCTACTACTGGCGCACTCTTCTGGCGGGAACAAGAACTTATAGCCGAACAGCTACAACAATTAGCTGGGTTGGTATTTCAGTTTCCAGAACGGCACTTTTGTGGTGGTTCGATTTTAGAAGAATTGCGTTTAGGACATCCTGAGTTAGGGTCAGAACGAGTTAGACAGGCCCTAACTGAGGTGGGGTTAGAGCATTTATCGCTTTCTGCTGCTCCCCATGCTTTGAGTGGTGGTCAACAAAGGCGTTTAGCTTTAGCAGTGCAATTGATTCGCCAGCCAAATTTACTGTTATTGGATGAACCCACTGCTGGGTTAGATTGGTCAATGCGTCGGCAACTGGTAAATTTATTAGCGAAGCTGAAACAAGATTGGACGCTATTGGTAGTAACACACGATGCAGGTGATATGTTAGCGATCGCAGATCGTTGCTGGACACTCAACCACGGCGAACTACAATCAGTAGACCCAAAGACACTAGAATCCAAAGTCAAAGAACCTTTACCATCGGTATGAAAGGGGACCGGGGACTGGGGACTGGAGAAAAAAGAATACCCAATGCCCTATCCCAATTGACAAATGACCAATGACAAATGACAAATGACAAACTTATTGCCTAAGATGGCAGAAATCTGGCAGCAAACTCTGAATTGGCAACCAACTGTCCAACAGCAAGAACAATTCCAAAAGCTTTATGAGTTAATCCTAGAAGGTAATCGTCAACTAAATTTAACTCGCATTACTGACCCGCAAGAGTTTTGGGAAAAACATCTCTGGGATTCTCTAAGAGGAATTCTACCCGTATTATCAGGAAATTTATCCCTGGCTTCTCCCACTATCATTGATATTGGTACAGGTGCAGGTTTTCCAGGTGTTCCAGTGGCAATGACACTACCTAATTGCACAATTACTCTTCTCGATTCCACTCAGAAAAAAATTACTTTTCTGGACAATATATTAACTGAACTTGCCCTTACTAATGCTAAAACTCTTGTTGGTAGGGCTGAAGAAATCGGTCAGTACTATAAGCATCGAATGGCTTATGATATTGCACTGATACGTGCTGTAGGGGCAGTTTCTGTTTGTGCAGAATATACCCTACCACTGCTCAAACAGGGAGGTTTAGCTATAATTTATCGCGGTAATTGGACAAAGGATGAAACAACAGCTTTGCAGAATGCTGTGAAGCTGTTGGGTGGCGTTATTGAATCAATCGAACAATTTACAACACCCTTGAGTCACAGCATCCGGCACTGTGTGTATTTGCGTAAGGTAGCCACCACACCAGTTCAGTTTCCCCGTCCTATTGGTGTACCTACTCAAAAGCCTCTTTAACTAATTCGTAATTCGTACCTCGGCTTCTCTACGAGACGCTACGCGAACGCTCGGCAACGTAATTCGTAATTCGAAAGAGTGCAAGCTTCCACTGGCTGGAATTATGAATTACTTTGATAGGAGTGGAATATCAATATGCCAATGTTTAAGCAAGTTTACTGGCTGCTGCAAAACGTTTGTTAATCTCATCCCAATTAACCACATTCCACCAAGCATCTAAATAATCGGCGCGGCGATTCTGGTAATTGAGATAATATGCGTGTTCCCATACGTCATTACCTAAAATGGGGTATTTACCTGCACTTAAGGGACTATCTTGGTTAGCTGTAGTTGTCACTTCTAACTTGCCACCTTTATTACGCACTAGCCAAACCCAACCACTACCAAAACGACTAGCACCGGCTTCATTGAACTGTTTTTTGAAAGCTGCAAAACTGCCAAAACTTTGATTAATTGCGGAGGCTATATTTCCTGTTGGTTCTCCCCCACCTTTTGGCTTCATAATTTCCCAGAACATTGAGTGGTTCACATGTCCGCCACCATTATTGCGTACTGTTCTGCGAATATCTTGTGGTACAGTGTCCAGTTTCTGCAACAGTTCTTCAATAGTTTTCCCTTTGAGTTCTGGGTGTTTATCTAACGCTGCATTCAAGTTTTTTACATAAGTTGCATGGTGTTTATCATGATGAAACTGCATCGTTTTAGCATCGATGTGTGGTTCAAGCGCTTCGTAGGCGTAAGCTAAAGGCGGTAGTTGGATAGCACCTGGTTTATCTGATGTTTTATTTAGTGTTGTATTTGGTGTTGTTTCAGGAATTGCAGTATTTCCATTTGGAGATTTCTCTGCCGATGTACAAGCATTTAATGCAAAAGCACCTGCACCTGCTGTAAGTAAAAACAAGAAATTGCGTCGATTAATAGCCATATAAATTTTTGCAGCTAATCAATTAAGTCTCTATTGCAGTTTTTATTGTCTTAGATTTTGGCTACAAAAAATTGGGAATTGTGATTATTTCTGGCAGTTTAAGAAACTATTTATAAAATTCTGTCGCCAGTTTTGGGATCAAATACAAACAAGTGATTTAAATCAAGTTGTAGAGAAAGGCGATCACCTGGACGGGGACGCACATCCGCGCCTACCTGAATATTCAACACCACCGCCGAACCAGGTAAACCAGCACGAATCAAAGTTTCTCTTCCCAAAGGTTCCACCACCTTAACTTCTACAATCAGGTAACTCTCATTTTCTTCTTGGCGATTTGGTGAATCAGCGCTGTAGGCGGGTTTCCCGCCGTAGGCGACTGTGAACCCGGAGGGCGGTTCGTTAATAAAAATATGCTCTGGACGAATCCCCAAATCATAACTGTGTTCCTGACGCAACTGTAATTTTTCTTTCACGTCTGCTGGAATCGTTAATAATTGCCCACTGACATCAAAACCGTTATTGTGATAGATTGCAGGCAAGATATTCATTGGCGGACTGCCTAAAAAACTTGCCACCATTTGATTAGCAGGATTTGCATAAATAGTTTGGGGATCGCCGATTTGTTGAATTCGCCCGCGATTTAGCACGACTATTTTATCTGCCAAAGTCATTGCTTCAACTTGATCGTGGGTGACGTAAATTGTGGTAATTCCTAATTCTTGATGTAACTGTTTTAATTCTGCCCTTGTATCGTCGCGTAATTGGGCATCTAAATTAGATAAAGGTTCATCAAGTAAAAAAACTTGGGGTTCACGAGCGATCGCTCTTCCTAATGCTACCCTTTGTTGCTGTCCCCCAGAAAGTTGTTTGGGTTTACGATCTAGCAGGTGATCCAGAGAAAGCGATCGCGCCACATTCATCACCCGTTCTTGAATGATTTTTCGATCAACCTTCCGCATTTCCAAGCCAAAGCCGATGTTTTGGGCCACGCTCATGTGAGGATAGAGGGCGTAGTTTTGGAACACCATCGCCACATCTCGCTGTCTGGCTGGGATATTATTCACCAAGCGATCGCCAATAAAGAGTTTGCCAGATGTGGCGGTTTCTAAGCCCGCGATCGTTCGCAAAATTGTCGACTTACCACAACCTGATGGCCCAACTAAAACCCAAAACTCACCATCAGGAATTTCAAAGGTAATATCCTCGATCGCAGTGACATTATTGAATCTACGTTTAATATCTTCTAGACGAACATTTGCCATTATCTGATTTGATATTTTCAGTTTAGGATCATGCGGCACTTCCAACTAAGTACTAAGAGGTTTGATCCACACCCTCCGAGGAACTGTGAGGCTGCTTTACAAATTTAGAAACTTGGTTGTTCTCCACAACTCTAATCAGAAATCTTAGAGCCTCATTCACAGCATCGGCATTAGGAAAAACCTCTGCAACATCAGGTTCTAAACGAATTGTTGTCTTACTAAAGCTCTTCCGTTCAGAACCAAACTTTCTGATTTTTAGGCTCTTTAAGTCATACTCTGATCGCAGACGATAGCATGATATTTTTGACTTCTCACACATCCTCTAAACAAAGTTCAATTACTTCTTTCATATTAGCCATCAACTCATCAATTGTTTC
This sequence comes from Nostoc sp. UCD121, assembly GCF_014222285.1. Classification (GTDB taxonomy): domain Bacteria; phylum Cyanobacteriota; class Cyanobacteriia; order Cyanobacteriales; family Nostocaceae; genus Nostoc. Next base: position 7,089 of record NZ_JACKZS010000092.1, on the reverse strand, counting down.
TCCTTGACTGTAACAGGCTGGTAGCTGAGGTACTTCTCCGACATAGTAGCCATCTTCATCCCGTTCAATGATGACGTAGAATTCTCGGTTGGTGGGATTGATCATAATCTATTTGTACGTAGACTCAAAATCATTTTTCCGGATTCTTCGACCAAGCAGGGTGAGAGAGTAAAGAAGCAAAGACTCTTACCCCCCGGAGCTGATTAGAGAGGGGTAAGTGACCTCTAGGCGCATTCAAATCCCAGGTAAAGCTGTTAGGGTATCGCGTCCAGTTATTACCTTCTTTCCAGCCAATTTTTGGCCAGAAATTTTCCCAATTTTTACCCAAACTCAACCAGATTTCTCGCTGCACTGAAAAGCCAAATTTACCTTCGGAGTGAACTAACCAGAGGTTGTTAATAGTTTGCAAGTCAACAGCCGAGGTATTTTCTACCTCAGTAAAGTACAACCATTTTCGTTGTACAGCCGTTGGCCCTGATAATTCACACATTTTTTCGATGGTGACGCGATCGGCTGCTTGAAAGTCTTGAGCAGCAAGTAGCTGTTGCAAAGAATTGTAGTTAATCCCGCACTCTGATTTTAGAGGTACAATTCCTTCAGGAAAACAGGAGCGTAAAAATTCTTTGGCTTGAGGTGCATCAGAGTTATAGAGGACTTGGTAAGCTTTGCCATCAATCCAAGTCGCTGGGTTCTCACGTCGTTTCAGTAAAAATTCCATCAACACGTCTAATCCCTCATTACCCAACTCAGCTAACTGTGGGATTATCTGTTGTTGGACTTTTTCAGACCCGGCGATTAATGGTTGTCGGAGAGAGTCAATGTCATTTGCAGGGCCTGATAAAATCATTGGGTCTGTCATGCCATTCTTGTGTTAACGGTCAGTGAAAGAGCGGTAAGCTATCGGGCTTCACCTTAGAAAAGTATTGATAGCGAAAAGTAGTTTACTATTTTTAATCGTACAAAATTGCGATCGCTTCACTGAAATCCCACACTTAATCCCCAAATAATGTACAAGGGGAATAGGGGGAAATCTTTGCCTTATGGCTTGGTAAACAAAAGACATAGCAAAATATACAAGCCTGCCACATAAGGATTTTTTGACTAGCAGCGTATCGATTAGGAGTGTGTGAACGATGTACGAAAAGATTACCCCCCCCGCAGCCGGAGCAAAGATCACCTTCAAAAATGGTGAACCAATCGTACCGGACAATCCAATTATCCCCTTTATTCGTGGCGATGGTACAGGTATCGACATCTGGCCTGCTACCCAAAAAGTTCTCGATGCTGCGGTAGCCAAAGCATATAAGGGTCAGCGTCAAATTAGCTGGTTCAAGGTTTACGCTGGTGACGAAGCTTGTGATTTATACGGGACTTACCAGTATTTACCTCAAGATACTCTAACAGCAATTGAAGAATATGGTGTAGCTATTAAAGGGCCTTTGACTACTCCCATTGGGGGAGGAATTCGTTCTTTAAATGTGGCATTACGGCAAATTTTTGACTTGTATGCCTGCGTGCGTCCTTGCCGTTACTATGCAGGTACGCCCTCACCCCACAAAAATCCCGAAAAGCTTGATGTAATTGTTTATCGGGAAAATACAGAAGATATTTATTTAGGCATTGAGTGGCGACAAGGTAGCGAAATCGGCGATCGCTTAATTAAGATTCTTAACGAAGAACTAATCCCCGCCACCCCAGAACACGGGAAAAAACGCATACCTCTTGATTCTGGTATTGGCATCAAACCCATCAGCAAAACTGGTTCCCAGCGTCTAGTTAGACGTGCCATCAAACACGCTTTGCTATTGCCCAAAAATAAGCAACAAGTGACTTTGGTGCATAAGGGCAACATCATGAAGTACACCGAAGGCGCTTTCCGCGATTGGGGTTATGAATTAGCAACCAGTGAATTTCGCCAAGAAACTGTTACAGAACAAGAATCTTGGATTTTGAGTAACAAGGAAAAAAATCCGAATATTTCCTTAGAAGAAAACGCCCGCCAGATTGAGCCTGGGTTTGATAATCTTACCCCAGACAAGAAAGCGCAAGTTGTCAAGGAAGTTGAAACTGTTCTTAACACAATTTGGGCAACCCACGGCGATGGCAAATGGAAAGAAAAAGTTTTGGTGAATGACCGGATTGCTGACAGTATTTTCCAACAAATCCAAACCAGACCGGATGAGTATTCGATTTTGGCGACGATGAACTTAAACGGCGATTACTTATCTGATGCCGCCGCCGCCATTGTTGGTGGATTAGGAATGGGGCCAGGGGCAAATATTGGTGATTCTAGTGCCATATTTGAAGCTACCCACGGCACTGCACCCAAACACGCCGGCTTAGATCGGATTAATCCGGGTTCAGTGATTTTATCTGGTGTGATGATGCTGGAATTTATGGGTTGGCAAGAAGCCGCAGACTTAGTTAAGAAAGGTTTAAGCGATGCGATCGCCAATAGTCAAGTCACCTATGATTTAGCCCGTTTGTTAGAACCGCCAGTTGAACCCTTAAAATGTTCTGAATTTGCTGAGGCAATTATTCAGCATTTTGGTTAAGTTTACTAGGGTTAATTAGTCAATTGATCCCCCTAAATCCCCCTTAAAAAGGGGGACTTTGAGAGCTTTTACCCCTCTTTTTAAGGGGTGGGGTTGGGGGGATCAAAAGCCTGTAGCGCAACTCTAGAAGACTTGTGTATACATACACGCTTTTTAAGGAAGGTTAGTGGGGATCAACAAATATTTAACACTTCTCAGGCATTTTTAAAAAAGCGAAATGACATTTTATTTGCAAAAAACACCAAAATGAGAAAGCGAACTTGGGTTTGAGTAAGTCAAATGGCATTTTGAGAAAGCAAAAGCTTCTTTTACTTGCGGAAAACACCAAAATGAGTAAGCAAACTGGGGTTTGAATAAGCAAAAGCTTCTTTTACTTGCGGAAAACACTAAAATGAGTAAGCAAACTGGGGTTTGAATAAGCAAAAGCTTCTTTTACTTGCGGAAAACACTAAAATGAATAAGCAAACTGGGGTTTGAGAAAGCAAAAGCTTCTTTTGAGTAAGTAATTGCGGATTTTGCTTATTGAATTTAGTCAAAATATGAAGTTTAGATAAAATTATTGGAAAATTACTGGTAAATTCTGAATCCGTTAGATTTCAATATGGTTTGGATCAGGTTTTGTGATGATACACCGCTAATCGCAAAGACACGATTTATCACGTCTCTTGCCTTAACTGAACCGTATTGCGTCAGATTTTAAAGTAGTCAAAAAACAAATTCCCCGGCTTTTCTAAAAAGTCGGAGATTTTTTTGGGGCAATCCCCTATAAAGTTTCCGTTATTCGGATTTAGAGTTATCGAGAACTAGGCGCAAGTTCTCCATTAATTCGAATTTAACCCAATCGGTAATTCCTGTAACTGTGATTTTGCTAATTGATGAGGTGCGATCGCTCCATTCTCTGTAATAATGGCTGTAATCAACTCAGCCGGAGTCACATCAAAAGCTGGGTTGTAAAAATCTACGCCTTCAGGTGTGAGAATAGTTTCGCCGACTTGATATATTTCTGTTGGATCGCGTTCTTCAATAGGAATTTGGCTGCCATCGGCTAATTCAAAATCAACGGTAGAAAGGGGTGCAGCGACAAAGAAGGGAATATTATGTGCCTTAGCTGCGATCGCAACACCATAAGTACCAATTTTATTGGCAGTGTCACCGTTAGCAGCAATGCGATCGGCACCCACAACTACAGCATGAATCAAACCCTGTTTCATGCAATGGGCTGCCATATTATCAGTAATTAATGTCACTGGAATACCTTCTTGCACACATTCCCAAGTGGTGAGTTTTGCACCTTGTAAGCGGGGACGGGTTTCGTCCGCAAATAAACGTTCTAAACGTCCTTCCCTCCAAGCAGAACGCACAACACCTAAAGCAGTGCCATAACCAGCCGTAGCTAGCGCCCCAGCGTTGCAGTGAGTAAGTAACCTCAGCTTTTCTGGAGTATTGGGCAAAACTGCCAAACCATTGTCGCCGATCGCTTGACAGGTTTGTAAATCTTCTGCGTTGATTGCTTGGGCTGTTTGGAAAAGGGTTTGCTTAATCTCTTCTACCATTCCCAGCGTTTCGTAGGCGGCTTTCAGCATCCGGCTAATTGCCCAAAATAAATTTACCGCCGTCGGACGAGTAGAACGCAACAACTGGGCTACTTTATCTAAGTTTTGCAAAAATTCGTGGCGATCGCTAGTTTCAATTTCCCTTGCGCCAAGATACATTCCATAAGCCGCAGCTACACCAATTGCAGGCGCACCTCGGACAATCATAGTCTTAATCGCCCGTGCCATATCTTCACTGCGGTGGATTTCTACAAATGTATATTCGTTGGGTAAGCGAGTTTGATCAATTAGTGACACCGCGCCATTGTGCCAAATGACGGGATAAACATGGTTTGTAGAAAGTGTCATAGAAAAACGTAGTTAATGAATAGACAATCTTTTTTCAGCGACAAAGAAGGATATATTATTTGCTTGAGCTGCGCTCGCTAAAAATAAGACCTAGATATTTCACCTAAATTTGATCTAGAGATCGCCCACACCTGAGTCACAAGTGTGGGCGATTCATTCTACAAAAAATTAACTAAACGACAGCAGATACTTGCTGCTTAAAGAAAGCTTGCAAAACTCTTTCTGCTATTTGGTGACTAGTTAAACCTAGTTCTGTTTTAGATTCATTGGGTTCAGCATGATCTACTAACACATCTGGGACACCGAATCGCTTGACAGGAACGAGAATATCTGCATCTAATAAAGCTTCTGCGATCGCAGAACCAAAGCCACCCATCACACACCCTTCTTCTAAGGTGATGACGCGGCCGATTTTCTTAGCTAGAGGCAAAATCAACTCGGTATCCAAAGGCTTAACGAAACGGGCATTGATCACAGTTGCCTCAATCCCATGTTCGCTGAGAATTTCGGCAGCTTGCATCCCTGGATAAACCATTGTGCCATAAGCAACGATTAACACGTCATCGCCAGTGCGGAGAATTTCGCCTTTGCCGATTTCCAAAGGTTCCCAACCTTCCTCCATCAGGGGAACCCCGTGGCCATTACCACGAGGGTAGCGCATAGCGATGGGGCCACTGGTATGGTCAACACCAGTTACTACCATGCGTTGCAGTTCTGCTTCATCTTTGGGTGCCATGATGACGATATTAGGGATGCAACGCAGATAAGCGATGTCATACATACCTTGGTGGGTGGGGCCATCAGATCCAACAATTCCTGCCCTATCTAAGCAGAAGAATACTGGTAGGTTTTGGATGCAAACATCGTGAATTATCTGGTCATAAGCGCGTTGCAGAAAGGTAGAATAAATGGCAGCTACGGGGCGCATTCCTTGAGTTGCAAGTCCTGCTGCTAGGGTGATTGCGTGTTGTTCAGCAATGCCGACATCAACATATTGATTGGGCAGTTTGGCTTGAAGTTTATCTAAACCTGTTCCTGTTGCCATAGCCGCAGTAATCCCAACGATTTTGGGGTTTTGTTCGGCAAGTTTTACCAGAGTGTGAGAAAAGACTTTGGCATAAGCTGGGGGTTTGGGTTTATTAGAAGGAATAGCTTTGCCAGTTGCAACGTTAAAGGGGCTTTGGGCGTGGTAGCCAACTTGATCTAGTTCAGCAATTTCATAGCCTTTGCCTTTAACTGTTGCCACATGTACTAAAACAGGGCCTTGTATCTGATGTGCCTGTTGGAAAGTGGCAATCAATTCTTCAAGATTATGCCCATCTACTGGCCCAATGTAAGTAAAACCGAGTTCTTCAAACACTGCCCCTACCTTGGGAACAGCCAAACGTTTCATACCTTCTTTGATGCGTGCGAGTTCGGGAGACAGAGATTCACCCACGAAGGGAATTTGCTTAAATTGTTCCTCAAGATTATCTTTAATAAATTGCACCGGCTGGCTGAGACGCATTTTGTTGAGATAGCGGGGAATTGCGCCGACGTTGCGAGATATGGACATGTCGTTGTCGTTGAGAACAACCAACAGGTTAGTTTTCGGCATGTGTCCCGCATGGTTGATAGCTTCTAAAGCCATACCTCCAGTCAGCGCCCCATCCCCAATCACAGCGACGGCTTTAAATTTTTCGCCTTTCAAGTCTCGCGCTAAAGCCATGCCTAATGCTGCTGAAATACTTGTAGAAGCATGTCCAGCCCCAAAGTGATCAAATTTGTTTTCACAGAGTTTGAGATAACCTGCAACTCCGTCCTTTTGTCTGAGGGTGTGGAAGCGATCGTAACGTCCTGTAAGCAGTTTGTGGGGATAAGCTTGGTGTCCTACATCCCAAATCACTTTATCCCGATCTAAATCCAGTGTCTGGTAAAGTCCTAGTGTTAATTCTACAACACCCAACCCTGGCCCCAAGTGTCCACCATTAACTGCTACGGTTTGGAGATGCTTATCTCGAATCTGACGGGCAATCTGTTGCAGTTGGCGAACAGATAAACCGTGCAACTGATTAGGATGGGTGATTTCGCTCAAGTGCATATTATAGTGTTTTCCTCTCTAATTTCACTTTTTCAGTATTTTGATTTTCCCACGGTCGGGTTGTCCAGATAATCACACTCTTACATTGTTACTAAGTTGTAGTGGAAAGTATAACTTCGTAATTAATAATGGTGGAAAATTTGTTAACCATTAACAATTTGTCAAAATCGGGTTGTAATTGCATAGAGCCACAGCACATTTGTCAATAAGTAATGCCACTTAAATAGATTATAGATTTTGTATAGAAAGTCAAGCTTTTAGAAGTATATTGCGGAAATTCCTTAACTTGTTGGCTTGCTTTTGACTTTTTAAGCGATTAAAAAAAAGTTAAATATCTTGTTTCCAGGTATACGATCAGTCTAATTGCTAGCAAACATTTAACAATTATTTTTTCTCTTGTTCAGTGATATGTGAATCCGCATGGCGTAGCCATATTTACTTGCAGGCAATAGGCAATAGGTAAAGAAGGCTTTTTAAGTTGTACGGAGTTTTTTCAAAAATCAAATATGAGTTCTATAGCAGCTAATTTTATCTGCGATCGCTAGTTCATCTA